>JAGGVR010000114.1 GCA_021157925.1 Staphylothermus sp.
ATACCGATCAGTATATTCGTCGTATATGTATGCGGGATATCCTATAGAGCACGTGTTACCATTATTCATATCATAGATCTGTATTCCACCAATCAGAGGCCACCACTCATCTGTTGGCCCAATAGCTAGTATTATTGACGCCATTACTATAATGCCTAGGCTTATCACTGTTATGAATACTCTGTATCTTTTGACACGAGGATTATTATTGCCCATTTTTACCATACCTACTTTAATAGTTCTCTTACGTAACTTAAATAACCCTTATTTAAAATTAGTAAAGTGTTCATTAGCAAAAGGTATATAAATATCCCCTATAAATGCGCTAGTGTCAAATTTAGATCATAAAATCAGGAATTCCTTTGGGTGTGTAGGCTATTCTCGGTTTTAACCCATATTTTCTCAGTAACTCTCTTACATGTGGATATAGTATAACGTATTCGGGATCTATTTCCTCTGGTAGAACTGGGTGTATTTCTTTAAGTCTTTCCAGGAATTTCTGTATATTTTCTTCTGGTGAAAAACTAAGCATAACTGCTGGGTAGACTTGATATCCGGGCTTTAAACCAGCATCTATTAGGTTTTCCAGCGCTTTGAATTGTAGATCATAGAATCTCCTATCCGCTCCTGTTAGTTTTTCGAACTCCTCACTTGTTGTTCCTTTAAAAGAGACTCTTACAATTAGTCTTCGGTATTTTGATAATTCTTCGGCATACTGTTTATCATATCCTATTAGTATACCGTTGGTTTCAAGTATGAATAGTAAGTTTGTTTCCTCGAATAATTCTAGTAAGGATAACAAATGTTTACGAGATAATGTGGGTTCGCCACCGCTTAGCCTCACATATCTATATTTTCTCCGCTCTGCTATACTAGATAGCTTCATATAGACTATTTGTGGCGAGTAATAATGGCCTTTATTCGTGAAATAACTATATCTCCATGACCAACAGAATTTGCATCGAAGATTGCATCCTACAACATCCCCGGTAGCTATTCCACCGTACCATTTCCCGCCACGGAAACGATAGTATTTCCTCTCCTCTACGCCATTTACTATCCTAGTGACAGATTTGCTGACTTTTTCTGCCAGCTCTATGGGATCAAAACATGGCATATTTTTCCCATACCTATTTATTCTTTGAAAAATCTAATCAAGGTAGCTTTATAATATCTGTTAGGATTACCTAATACCATGAGTACAAACTAGGTGTAGAGGATGCGGGTAGCATTTGCTTCCAATGATGGAATACTATTGGCTGATTCTCACTTCGGAGATGCTAAATACTTCTTCATATACGAAATCAATGGAAAAGAATACCGCTTCGTTGAGAAAAGAGAAAACACTACAGGAGAAGAACTTGAACATGGTGATGAGGTAAAAGCACGAAGCATAACGAGTATCCTGAGAGACGTTCATGTTCTAGTTGGTTATAGAATGGGGCCCAATATTAATAGAATAAAAAAGCGCTTCCTACCAATAGTTTCTAGACATAAGAGAATCGAGCGAATATCGAAATCCTCCACAAGAATTACAATATTATCAGCAAGTTATATACGAAGAAAAATATTATTGTCATAATTGAGTTGGACTCAAAACTTAGAGTAATTTATTAAATTCAGTAAATTCTGCCTTGATCTTACATATTATTTCCTTGTAGTCATTATCAATAGTTTTACATAGTTTTCTAAGATCTCCAAGTATATGATGCTCTAGATCTTCTATCTTAGTTGCTCCATTGCATATGCTTGAAATTCTTCCGTGAATGTAAGAAATTGATTGAAATACTCCATTATATTTTCCCAGTAGTTCTCTAGAAATATGGTACAAGCATCTTGATCTCATAGAACAGGTCTCGCAGTGTAGTTTGAATAATAAACAATGTTTCTTACTTGGGATTATTCCTTTTAAACCAACTTTTTTCAAGGCTAGTTTATAATGCCTATCAATGGGTGCATAATACGTATTTCCATATACATGGAGGAGATATGCATTAATAGATTTCAAACCAATATGCCTTATTCTAAGGAGATCATGTATTTCATCGAACACATCATATTTTCTCGAATATGATCTAAATACTTCTAAGAGATCGTCCAATATTTCTAGGAATTGCTTATACTGATAAGATCTAATTAATGGAATACACTTGTATGGATTCTTAATGCAATTATTCTCCAAAATATAATTAATCCACCGTACAGTATTTCTATAGTAATCAGTATTCCTTGACAAGAAGATCGTTAAGAATATGATTTTCTTATCACTTATATCGTCGGAGTAAATAAGCGTTATTTTCCTGAATATGTTCTCTAACGATATGTTTAGCTTATCCATTAGTTCATCGAATACTTGTTTTGTATTGAGGCCTAGGATCTTCTTATATTCAATGGGTTTACATTGATCAGGTATATTGCATTCTATGGTATTGTTTTCTTGTATGCATTTTAATCCCTTGCATGAGCCATGTCCTTTTATAAATACGAATTTATTATCTATTGATTCAATTTTGAATAAAGGTAGTAGGTAGGAATAGTACAGGGATAATCTATAGTCGATGTTTTCCAGCTTGATCTTCACAATATTGTGCACCAAGACAAACTATTTTTCCCATATGTGTAATTCTTCGTTCTTAATCGATCAGGTTGTTTTAGATTTTTATCTTTGAATATAGTTTCCTATAGTATTCATCGACATCGACTTTGATCTTGCCGTTTTTAATGTCTTTACGCCAAGCCTCTAGTAACAAGTTATCCATACCCATGTACTCTGCTGCTGTTAATAGTTTCTTTCCATGTTTCTCGGCGAGTTCATAGAGTTCTTTCATTTTTTCTTTAAAGTTCTTATCTCTCACAATATGATGATCTAAGATAATTGTCTTAGCCTTAGTTTTCTCTATTAATTGTTTAAGATTATCCATGCTTTCATCAAATGATTTTTTAGAAACTCTCCATCCCATTAGTATGGTTGGATAACCATCAACTATGATGAAGCTGGGGTTCTTTTCAAGAACCCATTTCAAAGCACCGGGATCGGCCAGATTTTGAGCATCTGAACCATGGAGAAAAGATGTTCTACCCTTCTTTATATATACCATAATGACTCTACCAACTTTACTCCCTACAGGTCCATGCCAGACTGCTGGGGAAAACTCCAATACAATATTTTTGTCTAGCTTTACTTTTTTTCCATCTGCTATGATTATTTCCTTGGCTAGTTCCTTAATGTTTTCATAGAACTTCTTACCCCTCTTTTTAGCTGAATCTGTTACTTCGTCCTCATATGATTTCATATATACTATCTTATCTTTAAAGATCCTCTCATACATTTCTAAATCATCTGGGTATGGGTGGTGATCGTAGTGATAATGTGTTACAACAATAATATCGGCTTTTTCTCCTATTTCCATAATCTTTTTTCTAACAATATCTAATGCCTTAAGCTCAGGCTCAGTTGGTGGTAACCCATATCTTTTAGGGGCAAGAGCGACTCCTGGATCGATTAATATTTTGTAACCGTTAACGATTACTAGTGTTGCTTGACTCCTAACACCCATAGAATCAAAAGCTAATGGATAAATCTTCATAGGCATTGCTACCAACCATGTAAAAATAGTATGCCCCGCACCTAATAAAGGAATTAATCTATTAAAATATCTCTGATCAAATTAGGAAATTAAATAGAAAGAAGAGAAAAAATTATTTGGTTAGGAGAAAAATTACTTCTTACTACCCATTACCATGGCCATAACAGCTTTCTGGACATGCAGACGGTTCTCAGCTTCTTCGAAGTATAGGCTCTTCTCATAGCTGTCTAAGACTTCATCTGTTACTTCTTGTCCACGATCAGCTGGTCCGCAGTGCATGTAGTATGGTTTACCTGCTTTTTCTAGTCTCTCCATTGTTACGATCCAGTCCTTGAACTTTGCTTGGTATGCTTTTGCTCCTTCCTTATCGACTGTCGTGTTGAATGGTGGGAAGAATCCTTTCGGACTCCATGCCTTGGGATATACGAATGTTGCTCCTTCAAATGCCTCGTCCATGTCGTGTACTATCTTGAACTCGCTTCCCCAGTGCTCAGTGAATTGTTTAACCTTTGCGATTACGTCGTCTAATAGCTCAAAGCCTGGTGGGTGTGCAATGTATACGTCTGCTCCTAGCATAGCTGCTATTAATGCTACGCTCTGTGGAACGGCTAGTGGTTTCAAACCACCACTGTAGGCATAGCTTACTACGAACTTCTTTCCTCTTAAGTCCTTGGGCCATCCAAGTGCTTCTAGTGCTGCTTGTGCATCAGCTAGTGCCTGGAATGGGTGATAGAGGTCGTCCTCCATGTTGAGTACTGGTATGCTTGACCATTTAGCGAACTCTTGTATGATCTTGTGTCCTCTACCGATTATCCACTTGGCTGCATCGCCATAGATACGAATAGCTATTCCGCTACCATATCTGCTTAATACTCTTGCTACGTCTCTGATAGCTTCTGTCTGGTATGGGACCATGTCTTCGGGCAGTGTTGGTTTATAGACTTGGTCTGCTGCAATATAGATTCCTTGTCCACCTAACTGATATATTCCTGTCTGGAAACTGTTTCTAGTTCTTAGACTCTTGTTATAGAATAGCAAGTATAGTGTCTTACCGTCTAACCAGTTTACTTTTCTTACTCCTTTATGATACATTTCTTTGAGCTCTTTAGCTGCTTGTAATACTTTGAAGACAGTGTCTATGTCGTAGTCTATATTTGCTAACCAGTGTTTTCCTTCGAGATAGCCTAGGAACCATGGCTCGCTCATTTCATCCAGCCCCAGACACATGTGTATCAGAGCTTATTGTTATTATAATGAGTATTAGGTATAAATTATCTATGCTGATCACGGCGCGTTAGCTATATAGTTTGTCGGACAAAGATATGATTAGACTATAAGAAACTTTGGCTCGTAAAACCTATTTATTAAATGATAAGTATAGTGATAAAATATGGATAAAGAAATGAGGAAAATAGTGCCAACAACGATCATAATGGATAATAAGAGACCACATGATCTATTAGAGGAAATAAGCATCATTTACTATTTATTCTCCCAGAAAAACAAGAAGATCAAGAAAATAGTACCCATATATTACCCCTTCTATGTCCTCGAGATCTCAGCCTATAGGTCTCTAGTCTTCGACCCATTTAACGGAGAAAACCTAGTAATAAAATATATGGTTCCAGACATATCCATTTTATCACCGTTTATAGAAGATAATAAGAACCTCTCATCAAAACTCGATGAACTGAATAGCCTTATAAAGAACTATAAGAAAAAACTAAACGTCCACATCTATGAACTTAGAATCGAAAATGTCTTGAAAACAAGAAAGCTCTTAGAAGAGCTCTCAATATTATTCTCAAAAAGCATTCCCAAAGACTCAGTGAGTGGTATGGTCATTGAGACGAAGGAGATAAATAAATATGAGAAAACACTACAAGAAATAAAGAAGTTTTTCAAAACAATCGAAACTTCAGAACAAGACCTAGCAGGGATCTTATCAAGACTCTTCACTAATCTCTCAAGTTATGAAAACATAATAAAAGAAAAATCAAACAAGATCTATGACGAACTCAGTAGAACTGCCGCAGAAACACAAAAGATCATAAAGAATAAGATTAATACATTAAACAAAAAGTTAGCAGAAGACCTTAGAATAGTGCAGGAAAAATACCAAAACCTCATAGACACGTACATGAAGAGACTCAGACAAATAGATGAAGAAATAAATCATTTAACAGTTCTATCTAAAAGCAGCAAAGGCAAACAACAAGAATACTATAAGAGTCTAATAAAAAACCTTCTCCAAGAAAAAAAGAAAATAAAGAAACTCATTGAAGAAGCAGAAAAAGAGAGCAATAAAGAGTTATATCGAGTAAAAGATCGATATACGAGAATGATTAAAGCTGAAAAGAACAGATTAACCCTAATAGAGGTTGAGACTGAGAACATTTTGAGAAGAACAGATAGGGTAATAGAAATTATTGAATCAAAATACACAAACATATACAATAATATTAATGAACTCATAGAGATCATGCATAAGTATATCAATACACTAGGTCAATATACAATTACATCTCCTCCCCTTGGCGAAGGTATTTACTTCTTACAATCATTTATAGTTGTATCCAATAAGGATAGAGACATAATAACACCTCTAAACATAAGCCATATATCGATCAGCGGTAGCGTCTCATATAGATACTATAATGAAATTAGAAAATACCTTCTCAGGAACAAAATCTTTAAAGAAAGCTTGAGAAAAGCAGAAATTAACGGAGATCTAGAAAAGCATAACTTATTGAAAAACATTGACAAAAAAGACATTATAGAAACTTTAGAGACACTAAGAGAAAAATACCCATTATTCTCATATCTTAATCCCGACATACTAAAATAGACTATCAGACCATTATGAGGGATTACTCATTTTGAACCTCGATGAAAAAGGATATTTAAAGAAAAATATTATCGGGTTAAGTCTAACAAGCTTATTAACAGATATTTCTAGCGAATCAGTATACGCAGTCCTTCCATTTTATATTAAAAGCTTAGGGTATGGACGTGAAATAATCGGATTAATCGACGGTGTTGGTGAGTTAACAGCTAGTATTTTCAAGTACTTAAGTGGTTTTATAGCTCAGCGTATTGGGAAGTTGAAATTATTAACCATCATTGGTTACTCATTATCTGCTTTCTCTAAGCCCTTCTTTGTCTTAACTAAACAATGGCCAGAAATCATGATGATCAAAGTTACTGATAGAATTGGTAAAGGAATCCGTACTTCTCCACGTGACACATTATTGGCTGGTAGTGCTAGTAAGAAGTTTAGAGGCAGAGCTTTTGGTCTTCATAGAGCACTAGATACTGTAGGAGCTACGATAGGTCCATTAATAGCTATTTTTCTACTAATGTATTTTAGTTATGCTGGAGTTTTCTTATTCAGTATAATTCCAGGCCTATTAGCTGTTTTAATATTATCCCTTGTTGTTAAGGATATTGAATATAAACCGGTGAAGAAATCTTCTTCGACCGAAAGGCATGGTTTTGATCACTTGTTCTGGTTATTTATAATAAGTATCATTATTAGTGGATTAGCTGGTTATACTCAATCATTCTTACTTATTAGATCTAATGAAATCGGTTGGAGCGAGGAGTTTTCAATAGCTTTTCTTGTATCATCTAACTTACTCTATGCTTCTCTTGCTTATCCTATAGGATACATGAGCGATAGGTTTGGAGGACATAGGCTTTATCCACTAGTTTTTGTTTTACAAGGTCTTGGAGCATTCTTTATTGTAGTGATC
>JAGGVR010000156.1 GCA_021157925.1 Staphylothermus sp.
GGTGCTCGATGAAGTAGTAGATATAGCATCGAAAAAAGCCAGCGAACTACATGAATTATTAAGAAAAGTGTTGAGTAACCCCGAAAACTATATGAAAACCTTAATATAGACCTATGTTTTATGAATCCTTTTGAACAAAAACGGTGATGCACATGGCTAGAGGGACTAAAGTCGTAGGCATTGCTGGAAGATATGGTGCAAGATATGGTTCAACATTAAGGAAGAAAGTAAGAGACATACTTGAGAGAAGATATGCTCCACACATATGTCCATTCTGTGGTACAAAAGGTAAAGTCTACAGGGTAAGTACAGGAATATGGACATGCAAGAAATGTGGTGCAAAATGGGCTGGAGGAGCATATGTACCAAGAACTGAGCTTAGCAGGTACTTTGGCAAGTATATTATTAGAGAGTAAAATCATACATGCTGATATTTTATGCCCGGATTCCTCATAACAACATCGCATAAACCAAGCCAAAGAACACGCTCCTTTGTAAAAGACCTTGCATCAATACTGCCCGGCTCAACACATATTAATAGAGGAAAGAAAACTATCGAAGAACTCGGCTTGGAAACATATAGGAGAGGCTACAGGTTTTTCATCATAATTGGTGAAAGAAAGGGGAACCCATCACTCATGAGAATATATAAGATCCTTCCATATATGAAGCCTCCTGAAATAAAACATGTAATATCAGTAGTAATAAGAGGAATAACACTGAGCAGAGAAAATCCTGAAGCTTCAAAAGTCTATAACCCAGAGACCATAGGTATAAATTACGATAAATGTGAACAAGATCAATGCTTTAAATTAGCCGACTTATTTATAGAAGTGTTCCAAGACATAATCACAGCAAACCCAGATATAACAATTATGCTTATTGAGAAAAAAGATCATATCTTGTTCAAAGCTGTTAATAAACTAGGAAAAACATGTGGACCCCTAATAAGGATCAAGGGTGTTAAATTTATTGAATAAATACAAATTAGTACTAAAACTCTTCACAGGATCAGCTAAAACAACAGAATCGATATATAAAGCAATACTTCCAGATACTTATGATACTCCGCCAGAATGTATTATAAATACAAAGATCGAAAACGAATATTTATTTCTAGAAATAAGCTGTAAACGAATAAACCTTTTAAGAGCATTATATAATAGTTATTTTAGCGTAATATCAATGATACTACATGCATTAGAGGTGCTATGTGATGAGCCAACAAAGACTCCCACCAGAAGTACAACAAACACTAGCACAGTATCAAACTCTTAGAGAAAACTATGCTAAAATAGATGCTGAGCTGAAGCTTGTTGAAGCCGAGTTAACAGATATTGATAATATACTTGACACCCTAAAGAACATTGAAGGCGAAACAGAAGTATTTAAGCAAATAGGACACATTCTTGTAAAGAAGTCCAAAGACGAAGTGATCAAAGAATTAGAAGAAAGAAAAGAAATACTGGGCATAAAGAAAGAAAAGTATAAGAAACAACTAGAAATTCTTGGAAAGCAAATTAATGAGTTGGAGAAAAAACTGAAAGATCTATTAGCTAAATACGGGATAACTATTGGTTAAAAAAACAAAGACCTTAAATCTGGATCTAAACAAGTTAGATGAAAAGACTCTAACAAGTATTTTATCTAGAATTGAAAGCACACTAAAAGATTTTCTTGATAAAAAACTTCCTCCTAAAAGCGAATATGATTTAATTTTAAGCATTAGCAAAGAAGAAGACAGAATAACTCTCCTAATAGACGTAGGTATTAAGGGAGGATATAGCGATATATATGATTATGATACGATCATTGGTGATGCTATAAATGTTGCCAGAAAGGAATTTGAAAGAATTATTAAACAATATAAGAAAAACACGGAGAATACTTCTTAATTTATCTGGGTTAAGAATAGGATTAATTACTCATAAAAATGCTGATCCTGATGCATTAGCTTCTATTTATGCATTAGAGGAGTTCCTTCATGCTAGAAAGAATTATACATACTTGTTCTTTCCTGAAGGACTTAATTCTACTTCTAAGAACTTATTAGATAAACTTGGATTAAATCTAGAATATTATGATACAAAATATGGAGAATACTTCAATCACATAATAGATTATTATATTATCGTTGACACGAGCAATTCTATTCAACTAGGAGATCTTAGCAAGTTTATTCGCAATAAATGCATCGTCATAGATCATCATCACCCAGGAGATTTAGCAAGAAAATGCTATTCTTCACTAATAATAAGAACGACAAGTACTAGTGAATTGCTGTATTTTTTACTTGAGAGAATATGGTATTTTTCACGTATTTCAGCAACACTATTACTGACAGGTATATTGTATGATACTCGTAGATTTATCTATATAGATAAATATACGTTCTACGTGGTAAACGAATTAATAAATAAATACAACGCTGATTATGGCAAGGCTTTAGAAGGACTCCATAAAGAAATGGATTTACCAGAACGTATTGCAAGATTAAAAGGTGCACGAAGACTAGTATTAAAAAGATATAATGATATTATTATTGCTATTACACATGTTAGTGCATTTGAAGGAAGCGTTGCTCGTTCACTAATAGAATTGGGTGCTGATGCTGCATTTGTTGTTTCCTCTAATAATAAACTGCGCATTGTTGGTAGAGCAACCAAACCATTTGTCGAGAAAACAGGCATCAGTCTTGGACGCGATGTCATGCCTATAATAGGTAAATTGATCAGTGGTGAGGGTGGAGGACACGATACAGCTGGTGTTGCTGAAGGAAGAGGTAGCTTGAAACAAGGAATTAGGATTGTTGAGAAAGTTTTGAGTAGTTTATTAAGCAACTATACCAAATAAGTTTTATAATGGTCTATCTATATTTCCCAGAATGAGAAAATAAGCTATAAACATATATTTAAATGAATGTAGATGTTTATAGTTAAGGGTTGATCTAATATGGTAAGATATAAACAAACAACTGAAATACTCAGAATAATGAAAAACCTTGAACAAGTAAGGAATATCGGTATAACAGCACACGTAGACCATGGAAAAACAACTCTATCAGACAGCTTGTTAGCTGCAGCTGGTATTATTTCAGAAAAAATAGCTGGTGAAGCATTAGCTCTCGATTATCTAGACGTAGAACAAAGAAGAGGAATTACAGTAAAATCCGCTAACATATCCCTTTTCCACGAATATAAAGGTAAATCATACGTTATCAACTTAATAGATACTCCTGGACACGTCGACTTCTCGGCAAAAACAACGCGTGCAATGAGAGTTATTGATGGAGCAATACTTGTTGTAGATGCTGTCGAGGGAGTAATGACGCAAACAGAAATGTATTTGAGAGCAGCATTAGAGGAGAGGGTTAGACCTGTATTATTCATTAACAAAGTTGATAGATTAATTAAAGAATTAAGACTCACACCGCAAGAAATACAACAAAGATTTGTCCAGATAATAAAAGAAGTTAACCAATTAATAGCAATGTATGCAGACAAGGAGTTTAAGAGCAAGTGGCAACTAGACCCAGCAAAAGGACAAGTAGCTTTCGGCTCAGCACGTGATAGGTGGGGATTCACTGTACCAATGGCTAAGGAGAGAGGGATCAAGTTCAGCGATATAGTAGAACTATATAAGAAAGGAAAAGAAGCTCTACCAGAACTACAAAAACTAGCTCCACTACACGAAGCAGTACTAGACATGGTAGTTAAATTCATACCCAACCCACGTGAAGCACAAAAATACAGAATACCGAAGATATGGCATGGAGACTTAAACAGCGAGATCGGTAAAGCAATGCTAGAAGCTGATCCTAACGGTCCTATAGTGATGCTAATAAACGACGTTAGGATAGACCCACATGCAGGACTAGTTGGAACAGGTAGAGTATTCTCAGGCACACTAAAGGCTGGCGAAGAAGTATGGCTAGTAAACGCTAGAATGAAACAAAAAGTCTTACAAGTAAGTCTCTATATGGGTCCATATAGAGAATTAGCAGATGAAATAGTTGCAGGCAATATTGCCGCTGTTCTGGGACTGGATAAAGCTAGAGCAGGAGAAACAGTTGTAGCGGTCGAGTACAAAGATGTAATGGTACCATTCGAGAGACTAAGAATGATAAGCGAACCAGTAGTTACTGTAGCCATAGAGCCCAAGAATCCAAGAGATCTCCCCAAGCTTATCGAAGCACTACATAAGTTAAGTATTGAGGATCCAAGCCTAGTTGTTAGAATTAACGAAGAAACAGGAGAATACCTACTAAGTGGTATGGGACCATTACACATCGAAATAGCACTAACATTCCTTAAAGAAAACTATGGATTAGACGTTGTAGCTTCACCACCAATAATAGTATATCGTGAAAGCATTAGGGACAAGAGCAAGATATTCGAGGGCAAATCACCTAATAAACACAACAAGCTATACATTAGCGTTGAACCTCTAGATGAGAAGACCATACAGCTAATACATGGTGGAATAATTACCGAAGACATGGACGCAAAACAAAGAGCTAAGATCCTGCGTGAAGAAGCTGGGTGGCCAGCTGACCAAGCAAGAAGAATATGGGCTATCGATGAAAACATAAACATATTCATAGACTTAACAACTGGTGTACAACACTTACGCGAAGTAAAAGATACAATCATTCAAGGATTCAGACTTGCGATGCGTGAAGGACCACTAGCCATGGAACCTGTTAGAGGTGTAAAAGTAATACTACATGACGCAATAATACATGAAGACCCAGCACACCGTGGTCCAGGACAAA
>JAGGVR010000063.1 GCA_021157925.1 Staphylothermus sp.
AGATCTGAAAATCAATATATAGGCGGCAAAGTAAAGTTAATAAACGCCACCAACATACACACAAATACCGAGAAGCCGCCGTAGTATAGCCCGGCCAAGTATGCGGGCCTCTCGAGCCCGTGTCCACAGGCCCTCAATGGCCGTGCGCGGGAAACCCGGGTTCAAATCCCGGCGGCGGCACTATCTTTTTATTAAGCTCCTATGTATTTGGAGGTAGTTAATATTGAATACCAACAAGTTATTTGATAGGATCTTATTTTTATCAATGTTTTTGTGGATGAGTGTATCGTCTAATTTGGGTAGTTTGGGTTTTGTTATTAATGGTTTGATAAAGGAATTGGGGACGCTTAGTGTTAATGTAAAGGCATTAATTGGTTCTTCTAGCTTAATAGGTATGTTTATTGGAGCGCTAATTAGTGGTCTTATCGGAGATCGATTGGGGAGAAAGAAAACAATAATGCTTTTTGTAATTGTCCAAAGTGTTTCGAGTATATTATCCTATGTAATAATAGATCCTATTTGGTTCATAATATGGAGGATTATAGCAGGTATAGGAATGGGTGGATTATTACCTGTAGTTGCTAGCCTTGTTTCAGAGTATAGTGTTCCAAGAAATCGAGGCAAGAGAATTAGCTTGTTAGAGAGTAGTTGGGCATATGGTTGGTTAATAGCAGTAGGTCTTGCCTATTTATTATTGAATAGTATTGGTTGGCTACTTTACGGAATACTACTTAGTATAATATCACTTTTGTTTGGTATCATTGGGTTATGGGTTGAGGAAAGCCCCCGATACCTATTGAGCATTGGACGTAAAGATGAAGCAATTAAACTAGCTGAAAAATACGGTGTTCCTCTACCCGAGATTCGTCCGAGAATAAGTATGTTTGAGGGTTTGAAGAAACTATTTGCTCCTGATTATAAAAAAGTCACTATCGGTATATGGATGCTATGGTTTACCATAACCATGGGATATTATGGCATATTCATATGGTATCCCAAACTCTTAGTACAAAGGGGGGCTGAACTCGGTTACCAGTCTTTATCTCTTTATCTAAGTAAACATAGACTCGATTATTTATTAATAACAACCTTTGCACAAATACCAGGGTATTATAGTGCAGCATACTTAGTTGACAAGATAGGGCGCAGAAAAGTATTATTTACATATATGGTCTTTACAGGAATTGCAGCATTTGTATTAGCTGGTATAAGAGATGTAGAATTATTCATATTAGCGGGTATAACACTTAGTTTCTTCGATTTAGGAGCTTGGGCGGCATTATATACATATACACCTGAACAATACCCGACAAACATAAGAGTAATGGGTACAGCATGGGCATCAACTATAGGTAGACTGGGTGGAATAATAGGTCCATATATAGTCCCATATCTAGGTTCTTGGGAAACAGTCTTTATGTTCTTCGCGTTAATTCATATAATTGGATCAATAGGAGTATTCTTCGGAAGAGAACTTAAAGGAAAAGAAATGATTGAGTAAATGAATCAATCAGGCTTTGGAGGAGTCACACCTTTCTGTCCCTGGTATTTTCCACGATAAGGCTTAAAGACCGGGCTACTTGTTCTCGCAAAAATGACGTGGAGAAACCTCTGGTTCGGATATACTTTCACAGGCATGCTTCCCCCAATTATCTCGATAGTTACGTTTCCCTTAAAACCAGCGTCAATTATTGTTGGTGGAATATATAAAGAATATCGGGCAAACGTGCTCCTCAAGTTAACAAAACCTACGAGATCATGTGGTAATTCTACCCATTCAAGAGTTGTTGCTAATACATGCTCCAAAGGATAAATCACAAAACCACGTTCTTCGTCAGTTTCTTCACAGACTAGAACCTCTTCTACGGGATCTTTTTTAGAGTCTATTACATGCTCTTTGCTCTTTTTGAACCTGCAGAACTGGTAACCAAATCTAAGATCTACTCCGTTCTCCCTTATTGTGTCATTGAACAATGGATTTATAATAAGCAGTCCTTTTTCAATATATACTCTTATATCCCAATCACTTAAGATCATTTTTGATAGCCTCATCCCAAGGATCTTTTTGTGCATATATAAGGCATCGAACAATTCTTTCTCGAGGGACTAATTCTGGGCATCGATTAATATTAAAGAAACACGATCCCTTAATAAAATCTTCTAGCCTACACGGTTCATCTCTTATCCTGTTCTCGTATAATACGCATCGTGGACCAGTATATGAAAATATATCTGGATGTATATTTTTCAATATTCTCCATAAACTCCAAGCTATATATCTGATCTCCCATTGTGCATGACTACACATTCTTAATGGGAGAAAACTTTCCACTAATTCTCTTGCATTCATTGATACAAGGATTCGTGTCTTTATTGCTTGTGGTAATACAAATCTTGCATCTTCATAAGTGATTCCATTACTTAGTAATTGATAGTAATGAATAAGACTTTTTATTAGATGTCTAAGGAAAGAAAAGTCTTTCTTGCTCAGTATTTTGGGTGGGATAATGAAAGCTTCACTAACAATATCTACCAATTCCCAGAAATTTATTGTGGAATCCCGTAAGGTTTCTTGAAGAATGTTAATATATTCCTTGTAATTAATTGTTTTATCAAACACAATATCTTTCTTTTCTTTGATTTTAGCTGATGCTTTTGTTATAAGTGATCTTATATATTTATCACTATACCTCTGACTTAATTGTGTATAACTAGCTATTCTATGTCTAACTAATTGGTGACTTGCAACCCTACTACATGTTACTTCGAAAATATATATACTGTGTTCAAGAGGGGAACCATGGCCTCTCTTAATTAATTCTTGAATCCATACCTTTGTTTTCTCCATAGTCATTTTATCATATATTTCTTGGAATTCTTTGGGAGATATTGTGAGTTTTCCTGCTGAAGCAATAATTTTTGGCGCGTTCTCTATGTATTGAATTAGTCTAACACTTGGCTTAGCTTTTTCGATAACACTTAACAATTTCATGATACTACCCAAAATGTAAATTTTCCCTTACATAAACCTTTTCTATACCTAATTCCTTTATTTTCTCTCGTAGCATAATCAGTAATTCTTTATCAGGGTCACAATAGATTTTACACCATTTTATGTTGCGAGGCGTGGTTATGGGAGGACCTAGTAAAGGATTTATTATTATGTAGAAGTTTGTTTTTTCAAGGATCTTTGCGATATTGTCAATAGTTAAGATTAGGGAGTCGTAATCTATGTTTTTTGGAATTGGTATTCTAAGTTCTAATGGAATAAAGTGTTCAGCTATTAATCTTAATGATTTCAGAAACTGTTTCCATAGAATATTAGTGATTTCCTTTGGAAGACCGTAAAGGAGTTGCGGAGGATATTTTAAATCTGTTGCTACGTGATCGACGATTTCTTCTTTTATCATTTTTTCGAGAGGCTTATATAACGTCATGTTTGTGTTAATGCTTACCTTGTAATTATATTGTTGTTTTAAGTACTTGAATAATGCTATTAAATTTTTCCATTGAAGGAGAGGCTCTCCCCCCGTTACATGTATGTAGTCGATCAAGGATTTTGCAGAATCAATTTCTTCAATAAGCAGATTTATATCGAGTAAATGACAGACATCTTTCTTAGTTTCAGCTAGTCGCCAATTGTGACAGAATGGGCATTTTAAGTTACAACCACATAACCATATAGTGAACGTTACTGCATTATATACGTCAACCATGCTTATAGGCTTCCATCCACTACCTATTAGTTCTATGCGTGATAATTTATTTTCTACCGTGTCTAAGTACCTTAACGTATTATTTCACCCAGAGTATTCTTGATTATTGGAAATCAATATGTGAGAAATTATGAGATAGACAGAATGTTGCATTTAAAATGTTTGAGATGAAGGTTTTCATTTATAATGTTTCCTCGTCCAGAACTCTTTTCTTCTGAACGGGTTCCAGTTCCTTAATGGTCTATAATATCCTATGATTCTGCTCCATATGTCTACGTTTTCACTACCACATGCAGGACACTTCTTATAGAGTCCTGTGAATGTTCTTCCACATTTATTACAATGAGTTATAGCTGGCGTGTAGCTCCAATAGACTAGGTCTGTTTGAATCAATCTCTTTGTTAGTTTAGCTAAAGCTTCTGGATCGGGTTCTTCTCCTAGGAAAATATGCATCATAACTCCTCCAGTGAATGTTTTCTGTACTTTGGATTCAATTTCGACTCTCTCGGGTAGATCTATGGATCCATAATATGGTGCTATACTTGTTGAATAAATTGGATTGCCTGGTTCGCTGAGGTATTCAATTAGTTCTGGGTATTTCTTTATGTCTTTTAACGCGAGTTTAGCAGCAGCGGATTCTCCAGGGACTTCTTCAACGTTCCACGGTGTACCTGTTTCTTTCATCCATTCACGTGCATGTTCTACAGCGTATTCTACCATTTTCTTCATTATATTAGCTGCTCTTAACCAATCTTTTCTTGAGCCTTCGAACCATAGTCTTGGTTCTTGGAGGTAAATAGCGGCTGCTTCTGGGAGCCCTAGTATACCAATAGTGTTAAAGTGTGATGCTGGGAATTCTTTCAGGTATTCCTTGATCATGGCATACATGCTGGGATATTTGCTCATTAAAGATAAGTATCTTCTTCTAAACCATTCTTCGCTCATTCTGACCAGGTATAGTACTTCGTCGAATATTTCCCAAAATCGATCATCGTCTCCTTTTGCTTCAAGAGCTATTCTTGGTAGGTTTACTGTTGTTACATTGACGCTTCCAGTGATATCTGGCATTGCCCATAGTCCTCCAAATCTTTGCTGTTCTATCTTTTTCAGGCTTTCTTCCCTTTGTTCTTCTATGTCTTTCTTAAGACTGAAGTTTAGCCCCAGACCTTTTGGTCTATTGTTGTATGCGTAGAGGAGCTCGTTTTTATCAATGTTTATCCTACAACAATTGTGTGTAATTACACCTAGGCTATGGACAAAGTAATGCACCTTCTCAACTTCAACATCAATAAATTGCTGCTCCGAGTCGAACACGATTTCTTCAGCACTTCTAATATTTGTCCAAGCGATTGCTCCATCTTTCTTATACTTTTTCGGTTCGCTAGTTTCAAAGCTACCATCAGGTTTTGCTGGGAAGTAGACAACATCTGTTTCATCCTTGTTTCTACGTATGTATGCTGGTATTCCAGTCATTGATGCAAGAAGTACTATGTCCTCGGCTAGTGACCTGTTCTTTATGTGTAACTCCCATTGTGCACGCTCCTTATTCATTGGATTGAGCCTAAAGTATCCGTCAGCTTCAAGTATCCCCTTGAGAAAACTTAGCCTGACCGAGGGCGGGCTGGCGTATATAAACCACGGCACTCTCTTCTCGTCTGAGTAAGGGCTTACACCGTTATCCCATAATAGGCGGGCAAGCGGGGCGGAGTAAATAGCGATATAGTGGACGTTTGGATATCTTGGATCATCCCATTCTTTTATACTCCATCTCATTTTCTTGGCATAACCTACAATGAAATTTATTACTTCAACCTCGTTTTTGTTAACAGAAAATTGAACACCACATAAATAGTGATCATTGCGTATAAGGTTAGAATTCTTAATTTTCATTGCATCGTATTTGTTTCTAATAAGAGTACCATCACCATAGTATAGCCCGAGGAATCTAGCGAACTCTTCATTAACGGTGACTTCGATCTCTCCTTTGAGCTTCACATATTCACCGGGGACTTCATGCATAATGA
>JAGGVR010000068.1 GCA_021157925.1 Staphylothermus sp.
CCTTATTTCAACATAATAAAATATAGTTCAAAATCAAGTCTAGAAGGCGATCTATCGAGATATAGGAAACTAATAGATTATCTCAGAGGATTAAAACAAGTACTAGAAGAAATCTATAGAGTATTAAAACCAGGACACTATATGGGAATACTAGTAGGAGATACTAGAATTAGGAGACACTATGTTCCCTTAACACATTATGTACTAGAATTAATTCTTCAAACAGGATTCATACTTAAAGAAGAAATAGTTAAAATACAACATAAGATGAAAACAACAAGAGAATTCTGGCAAAAAATAAAGGAAAGAGACTATCTATTAATCTATCACGAGAAATTATTCATTGCTAGAAAACCAAAAGCAATGAATGAATATAAGATATACAAGTATAGTACTAAACAAGAATATACATCGATATGAATAATTTCATCAAGGTAGTTAAACTTGGTTATTTCTTTATGATTTAAAGATTCGAGTTTTTGTACAATTATGTTTCATAAATAGTATTTTTAAGGACGCGATTTTAAGTAATATATATAGAGGTAATGGAAAGTGAGGAAAGTTTTTCTAATTGCCGTATTGATAGTAAGCATAATCATATTAATTAATGTAACTAGCTATTTAATCAGTAATAATTCTTGTTGTTGTAGTATAAATCACACTAAAGACATCCCGAGTTTTAAAACTGTTGGTGGAAGAATAATATCATATCATGAATTTAAGGAGTTCATAGCCTCTAGGAAACTAGAGATTTATCTCCCAACATGCTTACCTGATAAGTACTCGCTATCAGCAATATGGGCTAGGGATAAGGGTGATAACCTGGATTTTCCACTGATTATTTTGTATAGTAAAAATAATGTTACTGATTATAAAGCAAGAGAAGATACCCTAATTATAGAAATAACACCGTCTTCTCCTGCTCCTCTAGAACAATATATTGAGAATGGAGCAAAACCTATATATAATAAGAATGGTAGTTTACTAGGTGTTTTATTCGAGAAAGCTTATTGTCCAACATGTATCTCTCAAAAAACTTTGCCTTTAGCAATTGTTAGAATAAACGGGCTAGAATACTTAATAAGTTTTAGAGACCCAAATACATTAATAATGATAATAAATTCGATGAAACAACTCTCATAATAGTTCTTTAATTATTTTCTAATATATGATTTTCCAGCAATAAAACCTACTCATAAATACGATCACATATTAGAAATAATGTAGGATAATCTATAGAATAAACAAGTGTGTATTTCTATATAGGATAGGTTCTGGGTTAAAAATATTTTAAATAATATAACTTATCGTTCCTAAGACATCGGTAAAATGGTTTCTACGACTGGTTATTTAGAGATACTTCGGTTCCGATCAATAGATGCAATGTAATAGAAAGCTTTTAGGTATCCTAGGTAAATATAGTATACTTGGTGCAATAGGTATGAGTGTTACAGTTTCGATTAAGGTGAAGAAGAATGTTTTAGAGCTTGTGGATAAAATGGTAAAGTACGGATTGGCTCGGAGCAGGAACCAAGCATTGAACATATTGATAGAAAAGGGATTAGAGAGTATTAAAGACGAAATCAGGTATTGGGATGAAATATATTGTAAATCCGAGGAACTAGTTAAAAAAGGTTTCAAACTGAGTCACGGTGGATTAAATAAGATCTTAGAAGAGGTTAGATCAAGTTGATCTATCTAGATACAAACATTTTAATATCAGCTGTCGACGAAAAAGACCCACTTCATTTAAAAGCTTTAGAATTACTAAACAAGTATAATAGAGTTAAAAGAATCATTAGTGAACTAACTCTCGTAGAGCTAGCATCGGTTTATTCAAGAGCTGGTTTCGAGGACTCTTTAGCATATGCTTTAGCTACTATTAAGTCCTTGGAAGCAGAGATTATTGAAATAGATTATAATAAAGTGTTGAAAAAAGCTTTTAGATACTCTAGAGAATTTAAGTTAAAAACCCTTGATCTCCTTCATGTAGTTACAGCTATCATGGTTAATGCTAAATATTTTGCAACATTTGATAAAGATATTATTGAAAAGGAAGAAATTATAAGAAGATACGGACTTACTATTGTTACACTCTGATCTCTTATAGAATAATGTTAATATTGTTCCTAAGCTAGGAAAATAGAAATCTTAATAATTGTGTTTTATTGAATTCTTTATCAATGATTATTCCTGGCAATACTTTAATGTGACCTGTGCCTGTTATGGTTACGTTTATGTATAGATTTCCTTGTAGGAGGTTTGTTATTAATGCTTTTCCTAATTTCACTAAATCGGTTGTGATCGTTGTTTTAGCTGTAATATATGATTTTTTCGGTATGCTTATCCATGGTAAATGACCATTTCCTACGTGTATCCCGTTGATAAATATCTTATAATCTGCTGAGAATTCTGTGGTGTCTATGTCTCCATTATTGATAAACTGTACTTGAAAGGCAAGAGTCACTACTGTCCCGCTTATATGTTCTATCCTACCTTCTGGCACTATTTTAATATCTATATTATTGGCTATATTCTTCCCTGTATAGTAGGCTATTGAAAAAATAGTTAAAACAAATATTATTAGGAGGATTAAGGCCACAATAATTGTTTTCTTTCTCAACAATCATCATCTTGGCTAAAGTTATTGTGTTTTGTAAAAAATTAGTGTTTAAGATACTTTTCTTCAAGATACTTAATGAAATAATCTGGATTGTATTCTTCGCCAAATGCTCTTCTAAGTAGTTCTTTGGGTGCGAAGGTTTTGCCCCATTTATGGATTTTTTCTTTTTGCCATTCCTGTATTATCTTGAACTGTTTTGTTCTGATAGCTTCGCTTATATTTATTGATTCTCTAAGCATGTGGTGCCTCATTTGTGCTGCTACTAGGTTTCCTAGAGTGTATGTTGGGAAGTAGCCTATGTTGCCCATGCTCCAGTGTATGTCTTGTAGTATTCCTTCGCTATAGTTTCTTGGCTTTACTCCTAAGAGTTCTTCCATCATGTTGTTCCATAATTCTGGTAGGTCGTCTGCTTTGATTTCTCCTGCTACCATTAGTTTTTCAAGCTCGGCTCTAAGGAGTATGTGAAGATTATATGTTACTTCGTCAGCTTCAGTTCTTATTAAGCTCGGTCTAACCGTGTTGAAATAATAATATATTTCCTCGGGTGAATATTTTACTATGAATTCAAGGTTTTCTCTCAGTATAGGATAGATAACCTCCACGAATTCACGGCTTCTCCCAACAATGTTTTCCCAAAATCTCGACTGTCCCTCATGTATTCCTAGACTAACTCCTCCAGTTATTGGTGTAGTAGATAATGCTGGATCTATTTGTAGCTCGTATAATGCGTGTCCATACTCATGTATTGTGCTCATGAGCGTTCTTTTGAAATCTATACCTTCATATCTAGTAGTTATTCTTACATCAAATATACCCATGCTCTGAGTGAACGGGTGAGGAGATATATCTAGTCTTGCTCTTTTACCTATAGGGAACCCGAGCAGTTTCAATACTTCTTTATTGATTTTTTCCATCACCTTCGGATCATATCTTATTTCTTCTAATTCATGTTTTAAGGGATAGAGTTTCTCGCTCATGATCTTATCAAGTACTCTCTTGATCTCTTTCTTTAAGCGACTAAGTATGTAGTCAACATCTCTAGTTCTAAGCCCTTCTTCATACAGATCGACTAGTGCATCATAGGGGTGTTCTTCCCATCCAAGATATCCTGCTTGCTTCTTGGATAATTCTATTATTTTCTCTAAGTAGGGCTTGAATATATTGTAGTCGTTCTTTTCTTTGGCTTGTTTCCATGCTAGCATTGCTTCTTGCGTCACTTTACTATATTCTGCAATGAATTCGCTGGGAAGAGCTTTCATTATCCTAATTGTTCTCTGTAAAACCCTTACTATTCCTTTCTCATAAATATTGAGATCTTCTATTTGAGATGCTTTATCCACGAGTTCTACGAATTCGGGTTTGAGAATGAGTTTTTGAGCTAAAACACTTAACATGGATCTAGCGATAGCTCTCTCCCGTACACCCTCTTCAGGCATATATGTTTGCGAGTCCCAGCTCATAAGTGCTCTAGCGTGTCCAAGAGCCCATATTACACGGTATTTTTCAATTATTTGCTTAATTAATTCGTTTTCGAATATCATGTTTGAGCACCAAGAATTATTCTTCAGTATTAACTAGATTGTATGTTTTAATAATTACCTTATTGATAACCCGGTTATTAATATCTTGATAACCAAATAATTATTAATGGGCGATTAATCATGAGGAAGGAATACATTATAGTAATAGCAGCGATCATATTAATTGCAGCAATGACCACTGCTTACTTATATTATATGAAGTATCTAGGTGGAGAAGAGGAGAATGAGCTAGTAATATATACTTATCAGAGCTTATTAGCCTGGGGACCTAATCCTAATAAGACATGGGACAAAGTATTTGGAGGCTTTGAGAGAACATATGGTGTTAAAGTGAGAGTAGTTAAGTTTAGTGATGCTGGAGAAATGTTAGCGAAAATTATTGAGGAAGTTAAAAGTGGTCGTGTAGAAGCTGATGTCGTCATTGGGCTTGACAATATACAGATCATTAAGGCTAAAAAAGAAGGAGTCCTCGAACCATACACTCCGAAGAACATTGACGAAATATATGACTGGCTCATCCAATCATATGATCCTGAACACTATGCTATACCATATGATTATGGATTGATAGCATTCGTATACGATACACGATATATTAATGAATCCGTTATACAAGACCTAACATTTGAGAAATTCATAAACACCGGCCTTGGCAAGACCCTAGTAGTGGAGGATCCGAGAACTAGTAGTACAGGATTAAGCTTCTTATTATACGAGATAACTGTTTACGAGAAATACCTTGGTAAAGACTGGAGAACTTGGTGGGAAAAAGTAAAGCCAGCAATAAAGAAGAGTTGGGATGATGCATTTGATGCTTTATATAATGGAGAATACCATATAATGGTAAGTTATGCAACGGATCCGGCATACTCGGTATTCTTCTACAACTCGACAATTTATAAAGCAACAATTGTAAAGTACCATGGAAAACTACTTGGATGGCTCCAGATAGAAGGTATAGGAATAGTGAAGGGAGCTAAACACCCAGAACTGGCGAAGAAATTTATCGAGTGGTTCTTAAGCAAAGAAGTACAAGAAGAAATACCTCTTAACAACTGGATGTATCCAGCAAACAAGTACGTGGAATTACCTGATGTTTATAAATATGCTATTGCTATGAACCAAGTAGAAGTAGTTAACTTGAAAATGCCCCAGGAAGAAATAGCTGAGAACCTTGATAAATGGATAGAGGAATGGACTACTATAATGGGTCAATAGAAATATTGAGTGTTAGAAATGAATAGGAAAGCAGTAATTGTACTCATAATCATTGCTTTTTTAATATATTATCCAGTTATATGTGGTTTAAAAGATGCCTTCATAGACGATAATGGTAGATTTACTCCTAAATACATATTAGACATTATGAGTAGACCCAACATTATTAATGCGATAAAGTTCTCTTTTGAACAAGCATTATTAAGTTCATTATTAGCCACGGTTATCGGATCAATAGCTTCTTTGGGACTTTTGGTTCTTGGTTTTAGAGGTGCGAAAACTCTTAGATCACTTAGCATAGTCCCTTTCATGGCGCCCCCGATGGTTGTCGTAGTAGGTTTTACCTCGCTTTTTGGTGAAAGGGGGTGGATAACAAGTATTTTCCCACAATTAAGGTTTTTAGGTGAGGGTTTTTGGGGAATTATTGCGGCTCATGTATTTTACAATATACCTCTTTCACTTAATTTCACGTATTCTTCCCTAGTATCTATTCCTAGGGAGATAATAGATTCGATTAGTCTATATAGTAGTGGTAAGATCAAGTTTATTTTTAGAAAGATAATTATACCATATATTCTTCCAGCTCTACTTTCCAGTTTTACTCTTACGTTCATATATTGTTTCACAAGCTTTGCGATACCTTTGAGTATTGGCGGGGTTAGGTACTCGACTCTTGAAGTATATATTTATTACTATTATAAGCTCATGATGATGCCGCATAAAGCAGCTGCTATTGCGTTTATACAGTATTTGATCCTATTATTGGTTGTCTTTCTGTTCACGTTTTTCCATGGAAGAACATATGCTCCTCCTATAGGTTATACTCATTACAAACTTAGTGTACCTAAATCTTTTAGAGTCTTTCTATATGTGTTTACGATACTTGTTTTTCTCTATCTCTTCGTGCCATTATTATCAATAATATATACTGCTCTATATAACCCATATACGGGCAAGATCGGTCTTCACGGGTTTTATAGAATTCTCAGCCTAAGATACGATCCTGGTCTTGGAACAGAGCTTGCCGTAGTCTATTTTAATACTTTATACTACGTATTAATGACTGCTTTTCTCTCGATTATTCTCTGCTCAATAATTGTGTATTTTGGATCAGGAGTTATTGACGCAGTATACGTATCATTACTAGCTATTAGTCCTCTTACTCTCTCCCTCGGTTTATTAAGAGCTTATAGCTATTACTTGCCTCCACCTATATTGATCATATTAGCCCATACATATGCAGCCATTCCATTAGTTACTCGTGTTCTTAGAATAGGGTTTGAGAGAATAGGGAGAATCTATGTTGATGCTGCAAGAGTATTGGGTGAGAAAGGCTTTACACTCTATACCCGTGTTATTTACCCATTAATGAAGCCTTCATATCTTGTTGCTTTATCTCTAGCCCTAGTTGTTAGTCTAGGAGAATTCGGGGCAACGTTCTTTTTATCAACAAATAAGACAATAACATTAGCAGTAGCTATATATGTCTATAGAGGAGTTCGTGATTGGCAAGCAAGTGGTGCTGCTGCTACATTATTATTGTTATTGACCTCGTTCATACTGCTTAGTTTATCTAGGAAAATGGAGAGGTGGCTCTAACATGATTATAGTCGAGAACTTGACGAAGAAATACGATAAGACAATAGCATTAAACAATGTATCAATGAAGATACCTATAGGTAAGATCACAGTAGTCCTGGGGCCAAGTGGTTCTGGGAAAACAACTCTTCTAAGAATTATTGCTGGCCTAGAAAAACCTGATACAGGTAGAATAATTGTAGATGGCGAAGACATATTATCAAAGCCTCCATGGGAAAGAGGAGTCTCAATGGTTTTTCAAACACCAAGTCTCTTCCCTCACATGACTGTATATGATAACATTGCTTTCGGACTGGAAGCTAGAACAATGAGTAAGAAAGAGATAAAGGAAAAAGTTAGGTGGGCAGCAAATTTACTACACATAGATCACTTATTAGAAAAATATCCTGAACAACTAAGTGGTGGAGAACAGCAGAGAGTAGCACTTGCAAGAGCACTTGTCGTAGAACCAAAAATATTGTTACTTGATGAGCCTCTTAGCAATCTAGACCTAGCTCTTAGAGAAGAGCTAAGATATGAGCTTAAAAGTATACAGCGAAGAACAGGCATAACTTTTATACATGTTACTCATGATCAAGACGAAGCTCTTGAATTAGCTGATTATCTCGTAGTGTTATATAAGGGTATGAAAGTCGAAGAAGGTCCTCCTAGAAGAGTATATGAGTACCCAGAAACAATAGAAGCAGCGAAGGTTTTCGGACACAATATAATAAGAGCATATTGTAGTGATAAGGAAATTACTTACCCCTGGTCAAAAGGCCTTGTAGAAACTAATTGTACTCTAATTATTCCCCAACATAAAATCATTGTATCAGGAAAAGACAACTGTGTGATCATTGATAAGATCTATCGGAGGAACTATGGATTACTGATCATCAAATGTAAAGAAACCATTTTGAGAACAGTAGTATTGTTGAGGGAGCTTGACAACTATGTTATAGGAGAAAAAATAGGTATAAAAATGATTGATCCAAAAATTATGAGGAAATGAGTCCATTTGGTGTAGCAGATTGTTTGATAAATGGTTATTAGCAGTAGATCTTGACGGAACCCTATGGGATCATGAAGATGTTTCGAAGATGAAACCTCCTTTTCGTAGGATTAACCAGTACGCAATAGTAGATTCACAAGGAGACATACTCGAAGCCTATGAATACATGGTTAAACTAGTTAAGTGGGCAAAAGAAAACAATGCCGTAGTTGTAACCCTTAGTTGGAACCAAGAAGAAAAAGCTGTTGAGGCTCTCAAGGCTCTTGATTTATACACTGTATTTGATTATCATTTAATTAATCCAAAACCCATTAAGCACATCTTGCTGAATAATTTGTTAAAAAAGCTCAGAGAGTCTGGAATAATTATCCAAGTAAAAAAGATAATATACATAGATGATCATACATGGCATCTAGATGACATAAGAAAGCAAATAGGAGAAGTCTTCTTCATACATGCACATAGAGATTGCAATAGTTTCGAAACATGTAGAGAACTCATAACTAAATATCTGAGTAGAGTAAAGAAAACATAGATTTAATACTCCTTATTACGGATCTTGTGGAAAATAGAGTGTTTTACTCATATGGTGTGACAAAAGTGGTTATTATAAGAATAGTTGGTGGAAGCAAGGAATGGAAAATCAGCCTTGGACAAGAAAGGATCAGGGTAAAAGAGCTCTTAGAAAAAATTGGTTTATTATCCAATGAATACGTTGTTGTCAAGAATGGTCAAGTAGTATCTGAGGAAAAAACAGTCAGTGATGACGATGAAATAGTGTTATACCCGGTTGTCTCGGGAGGTTGAGAATGATTGGTTAACTGCAGTATATGTGGAAAACCGGCAGTATACGTTAACAGAATAAGTGGGAAAGCTTATTGTAAGAAGCATTTCCTAGAATATTTTGATAAAAAAGTCAGAAGAACCATTAGGAAGTACAAGATGTTTGGACCAAAAGAACACATAGTTATAGCTGTTTCAGGCGGTAAAGACTCATTATCCCTCCTACACTACATGGTGAAACTATCTAAGCGTGTACCAGGATGGAAAATCTCTGCACTACTAATAGATGAAGGAATAAAAGGATACAGAGAATACACTAAGGAAGACTTCATAAGAGTCTGTAATGAATTAGAAGTAGAATATAGAATAGCTAGTTTTAAGGAATACTTTGGTTACACTCTAGACGAGATTATTAAGATAGGTAAGGAGAAAAAACTCCCTTATCAACCATGTAGTTATTGTGGTGTTTTTAGGAGATACTTGTTAAATAAAGTGGCTAGGGAAATGGGAGCTACAGTATTAGCAACAGCTCATAATCTCGATGATATTATACAGACATTCGTGATGAACATTATTAATAACAGCTGGGACAAGATAATGAGATTAGCGCCAGTAACAGGCCCACTAGATCATCCAAAGTTTGTGAGAAGAGTAAAGCCTTTCTACGAAATACTAGAAAAAGAAACAACTCTATACTCAATACTAAATAATCTGTATCCAAAATTTGTCGAATGCCCATATGCTAGATTCAATATAAGGTGGATGATTAGGAGACAAATAAATGAGTTAGAAGAAAAATATCCTGGAACAAAATACTCATTGTTGAGAAGCTTGTTAAAAATTATATCAATACTAGAAAAGCATAAAGAGGAAGTCATACAGGGAGAAATAAAAACATGTAAAATATGTGGGGAACCATCTGCTCACGAAATATGTAGAGCATGTCTCTATAGATATGAGTTGGGAATTATGAAAGAAGAAAAGAAAAAGGTAGAGGAATTAATTGGGGAGCGATAAGAATTCGCTGCTATAATAATTCAGTATAATCATTATAATTAATTTTAGAAAATCTGGTGTTCCCAAATGTATTTAATTACCTCATCATGACTAGGTACGTTATGGCTGCCTAGTTTCGTAGTTTTTAGTGCTGCTACAGCGTTTCCATATATAAGAGCTTTTCTTAAATTATATCCTCTTACAAGCCCTAATAGTAATCCAGCTGCAAATGCATCACCTGCTCCCGTTGTATCGACAACTCTCTCCACAGGGAATGCTGGGAATTCGTATTCCTCACCATTGCTGGTTTTTGCATATACTCCTTCAGCACCTTTCTTAACAACTATTATTTTGGGACCATATTCTAGTATTTGGTTCGCGGCTTGTTTATAATCATTTATTCCTGTAAGGTTTCTTGCTTCATTTCTATTAACAAGTACTATGTCAACATACTTGAGGAAATCCTTGAAATAATCCAGTCCCATAAGTGATAATCTACGTCCAGGATCCCAAGAAACTAAAGCATTATGCTTCTTTGCAATCGTTGCTGCTTGTAGTGAGGTGTCTTTTCTAAGACTAGCTATATGGACAGTTTTGGCTCTTGATATGAGTTGTTCATCAATATCAGTAGGTAATAATTTTTCAGCAGCTCCTTTATATCCATACATGGTTATTCTTCCAGAGCCATCAATAATAACTACGGTAAAGCCTGTATCACCAATACATACTTTTACTCCTGAAACATCCACCTTCTCCTTCATTAATTCGTCAATCACAATTCTACCAAAACCGTCTAGTCCAACCTTGATAATTGTTGATGACCTACCACCTAGTCTTGAGACATCTATAGCTACATTAGCGGCGGATCCGCCGACACCTCTAGTTTGTCGTAAAATACTAGATTCTTCATCAGGGCCTGCGAACTTTTCTACAATAAACCTAATATCTATTAGTCCATGCCCAACAGTTAAGACGTCGAATTCCTTCTCCATGACAAAACACCTAGTGTGAACACCTAGTATATTCTCCCAGCCTCTAGGATTTCATATATGTCGTTAATGTTAAACATACCTATTCCTACGGAATGATCGCCGGCACCATATGCTATTAAGTACTCGTCTTCACTAACCTTCCAGAGTCCAGTTGGGAATATAGTGTATGGTCTATCACCCATGATTTCTGGCAATAACCTTGGTTCCATAATATATGTTGGTGTAACAGCTTCTACAGCTATCTCGTTTTTAGTGATTTTCAATAATATAGCATATAATCGATATGCTTCGATCTCATGATCTACGCCATGGATAAAAGCTAGGAATAACCCATCTTTAACCCTTATTGGGGGCATAGCCCATCCGTTCTTTATCTCGAACTTTGCAGGAGGAAGTACTTCTACAGGATTATAAGCCTTAACTATTCTTATCTCTTTATATTTCTTCTCAACACTATTATTCTCCTTAGTGTAGTCAGGTAATCTACTTATAACGAGTAGTTTTTTCTCATCAATCATTGTTAGTCTATGGAATAAATAATATTCATTTCCACTCTTTACAATGAATGCATCACGATCCTCGATAACATAACCCTTTAAATCACCAGTTAAGTAATAGACTTCCTTCTTAACCCAAACATACTGATTGTCCTTCTTATAAGAATAAGCTGACAGAGGTGCAGTAAACTGTAATCCCCCGTATCGACGATAATAGTAGTTTATACTTCTCCCACAATACGTCATCAATAGCTTATCATCTATAACATATATTCTTGGATCCTCAGTTCCATTAATATCATACTTATTATCGGGAGTGATCTTGATAGTAGCATGATATTTCTTGCTTAGAAACAGTCCTTCACTAAATAATTCGTTTTTATCAATTACTATTTCAGCAATACTTGAGATATATAGATAGTACCCCATAATTATTCTAGCATAAATATATACGCGGTCATCTTCCAAGAACAATGCAGGATTAAACACAGAGACGGGTTCTTTAACAGAATAATCTCTCAATGTAACATTTTCCCTTGATACGAACTTAATTCTTTTAACAATATCTTTTGTTCCATATAATCTCTTCTCTTCTGCTTCATAATAGCCATCGGCCTTTTGGAAGAAATCCATGTAGCTCTGCTTATAGCTCATACTTAGAACCTCTTATAGTATATATCTTACATGATATTATTGTTGTAAAGAAAAGATATAATTGACTCTATAAAATATAGAGGATTAAGAATAAATTAATATATTCTTTCCGTACCAGTTTCTATTTGGTCAAGGAATCTTAGTCTCTTTGGTATTGGTGGATGACTCATGAAAACTTCTTTAACGGGGTCTATTGGTTGTTGCTTAAGTGATTCTATGAGATGATCTATGTCCTCGGCAATTATTCTTCTTCTGCGATAAGATGTTGGGGAGTAGAATGGATTAGCAATTGCTTCCATGAAGGCATATATGAATAGTGTTCTAAGCTTACTATTGTCAATATAGTGTTTCATTTCATCATTATACTCGTAGTATAAATGGAGTTTTGCCAATGCTCTCTGCATATTTTTAGCTCCACTCACATATGCACCATGTGCATCTGCATAGTATTCTCTTAATCTACTGAAAGCTAATACAAGGACTTGGATAACCATGCTGAGCAATATAGCTATAGCACCAATTAATACAAGGAATAATCCTCCCCCGCCACCTTCTCTTCTTTCACTTAATCTAGACACGCCGCCAAGTATACCAGCTCTGATCAGAATTATTCCGAGATAATAGATTATGCTTGGAAATATACCAAATAATAGCATTATCGCGTTGTCTCTATGTTTATGATGACCTAGCTCATGGCCTATAACAGCTTCTAGCTCTCTCCTATCCATGACATCAAGCATTCCGGTTGTCACAGCTACGTATCTTCCTGTAAAAATGTTTCCATACGCGAAAGCATTTGGAGGTCCTCGAACCACAACGGCTTTAGGAGGCTTTATTCCTGCTCTCCTAGAGACTTCGTTCACTATTTGTTGAAGCTCTTCGTTAGGCGATGCACCATACATTAAATTGATAAGCCATGGAGACAATAGCCATGTAAATAAGTTGATCATTATGATGAAGAACAATAATCCCATAAGACTTAATTCTATTCCAACACTACTCACTAGATAATATAATATGTATATGGATGCCAAACTCCCAATAATGATCGTTAATGCTGAGACCAACATAGCTGAATATAAGTTCAATTTATTTGAAATACTCGAAGCTATTTTAGGAGCAAGTTTTGATGCAAGAAGAGTTATTCCAAGAAATCCAATTATATAAGCTATGAAGACAATGGTCATTGTGAATGGGTCATAGAGCCATAGCCAAAACATCTATGTTCACCAGTCCTATTGGTAAATAATCACTCACTCATTATAGGAAAGTATTGCTAATGCCCTTAAAATATCTCATACTACACAATATTATTGAAAATTGAAAAAGAATTAACCAAATATAGCTATTTCTTTAACGTATTTTCCTTTCTCGAATCGTTCTAATTTGAGGTTCTTAGCTATTGGTACACTTAGTTTCTCGCCAAGAATGTATTGAGACATTATTTCTCCTACTGAGGGCGCCATCATGAATCCATGTCCGCTGAATCCTGTCGCGATATATAAGTTCTCTATTCTTGAATGAGGCCCTATTACTGGATGGTGATCGGGCGTCATCACATAGTATCCTGTCCAATATCTTAAGATCCTAGTGTAGGGGAGCCACTTGAAGTACTTAGACCATATCTTTACTGCTAAATACAAGTACTCTATTCTATTAACAGGGATAGTATCAGGTTTTTCCTTCATATTTGCTCCTATAAGGAATCCTCCATGTAGAACTTGGATAATATATGAAGCTGTGCTCCAATCTATAAGTAGTGGTTTAAATAATGGCTTATATGCTTCCGTTATAAGTGCATGCTTCGGTAAATTCTCTAATGGAATATCTACGCCAGAGTTCTTCAATATCTTTTTAGAGCCATACCCTGCAGCAACAATTATCTTCTCTGCTTCAATAACTCCTTTATTAGTTTCTACTGCTTGAGCCCTAGAATCCTTAATGATTATTTTCTCAGCCTTTGTCCTAGTCAGTACTTTTGCTCCCTTATTCTTGACGTATTCTAGAGTATTTAGTAATGCCCTGAAACAATCTGCTTTCCCTGCTAGTGGGTCATAGACACCTGCTAAGAGGTTCTCAGTATTTATTGTTGGCACCATTTCCTTGATCTCTTCCGGCGTAATGATTTTTGTAGGTACAGCATATCTGTGGTGGAACTCAACTATCTTCTTGAACATTTCAACGTGTTCCTCTTCGGATAATAGCCATATGTATCCATCCCGCCTATATGTGAAGCCATGTTTTTCTGATAGTATTGGCCAGAGCTCAATTGATCTCTTCATCATCTCGACGTGTTCTGGACTAGTAAAGCTCGCTCTTATCCCGGTAGCGCATCTGAACGACCCACCGCTGCCAGGATAATTCTTTTCAATTAATACTATGTCATTTACTCCTTTCTCGACAAGAAACCTAGCTATCATTACACCTATTATTCCAGCACCAATGATTGCTATCCTTGTCTTCATAACCATTTCTTCACACCTCCAGGTCTTTTGCTTCTTTCGGAGGTTTTAAGAAGTAATATGCTTCAATTGGTTTGAGGGGAGGCCTATTCTTAGGTAATAGTAGTTCATCATAATTTTTACCCAAGCGTCTGCGGAGAATACTGGCAGCAAGTATTAAGCAGTATTTGCCTTGGCATGGACCCATGCCTATTCTCAAGTATCTCTTCAAAGACTCTAGATCGGTATATCCCTTATCAATAGCGTCGAGTAAGTCTTTTAGCGTAACATTTTCACATCTACATATAATTACTTTCTCTGGATCCATATGCTTCTCACCTCAAACCATTTCTCTTTAGGAACCTCAATTGTTACAGCCCATGTCTTATCATATTGCCATGCCTTGACTATGATCCCTTCACCTATTGGTTCGCCAGCTCTGTTGAGTAGTGTTACTTTATCTCCCTTCTTTGGAGCGGGGAGGAATTCGTATGGTAGAGTAATATACGCTTTATCTGGTTTTGATAAATCTATTACGAATATAGCTAGTCCTGGACACTGAGGTACACATACACCACAACCAATACATTTTTCAGGATCAATCCTTGGGATCTCATAGATTTTATCCATTTTTATCGCGTGGAAGGGACATGCGTTAACACATATATTACAAGGTATTTCCTCGGGGCACTCTGCGATAGCTATGGGTCCTTTCTCTAGTCTTTCCTTTGGTGGAATGAGTTGTTTTTCTACTAGTTCTTCATAAGTTATAATGCCTGTTTCCTTAAATCCCATCCAGCTCACCTCTTCTAATTTTCTCCATTTCTTCTTCAGAAACAGTAGCTTTGAGTTTACCTTGACAAGCTCTCATAACAACAGGGCTTTTCCTATACTCGTTCCATAGATAATCAAGTAGTTCTTCTCGCTTCTTAATCGTTTTGTTATTGCCTGCCCCCAGTTTAATAGCAATGCTTAATGCTGCTATTTCTCCCTCGATAAAGGCTGTTGTCGCTTCCTCTATCCCACTAGCATCTCCTGCCACGTAAAGGTTTTCCACGCTAGTTTCCAAATATTTTGTCCTAAGAGGTACTAATCCTCCCAGCTCCGGGATATATTTCATCACTGCACCTGCTTGGCTGAAGAACGCATAATTAGGTTGTAGTCCGACAGCCAATAATACTAAGTCTGTATCAAATACTTTTTCAGACCCAGGTATTGGTTGGAAATGTTCATCGACCATAGCTATTTCTGCTTTTTCCACTCTATCTCTTCCAATAGCCTTAGTTATTGTGTGTCTTGTGTATATTTTGACGCCGTATCTCCTAACCTTGGCTGCGTGAACAAACCAACCCCCAATTTTTGGCATGATCTCCGCTATTCCATGTACTTTCACTCCTGCTTGAAGGAGCTGGTACGCTATTATTAATCCAACATTACCAGCACCAATAACTAGTGCTCTTTCCCCAGGCTTTATGCCATACTCATTCATAAGTGTTTGTGCTCCTCCAGCACCCATTACTCCGGGAAGGTCATTGTTTTCAAACATAATCATTTTCTCAGAAGCACCAACACCAGCAACAATAGCTTTTGGCCTGACTAGTAGATTTAATGGCTTCTCTCCTCTAACAGCTACACCTACATATCCGTTCTTGAAAATACCATATGCATAAGCTCTCAGAAACACTTCTATATTCTCATTATCCATAACTTCTCGTGAAAGCTTAGAAGCTATATTAAAGCCTCTAATCCCACCATAAAATTTCTTAGCTCCAAAAAATCTATGGGTTTGCTTAACAAGCTGGCCTCCCAACTTAAAGTGTTCATCAACAAGTACTACTTTCAACCCATATTCAGCAAGTGTTAATGATGCTTGAAGACCAGCAGGCCCCCCACCAATAACTAGTACATCGGGCTTCAAAACAATAGTTTCAGCTTCAACAACCTCCTCTACTTTTGGTACTTCGGGAAATCCTTTCTGACTATATACTCTCAAACCCTCTCTAACGGGCTCTATACAAATCCTTGTATTAGGAACACCATTAACCATTGATAAACAACTACTACACTTACCGATCATGCAGAATGCTCCACGAGGTCTCTCTCCATCTGGGCTATAAGAGAAAACTCTGTAACCAATAGCATATAGAGCTGCTAGTACACTTTCTCCCTCATATGCTTCAATGACTTTGTCGTTGTAGTAGAATTTTACCTTACGTCCTCTACTAAAATCGATCACGGGATGCTCTATGATTCGTGAATCCTTGGACATGTTCTCATAATACCCCGCTCTAACTATTGTATTTTACAAAAACAAGCTATACAAATTATAATTAATGTATGAAGTCCATAAAATACTAGCTTTTTGGGAATCATGGTGTTATAGATGTGGCAAGCTTTCTTAGTATATTCATGGACATAGAATAATATATTAAATTGGCATATATATAACATTTAATAAGATAAATATTTAACAAGATGAAGTGGTAGAAGCATTATGTATAATAAACAGTTGCTACTGAAATTAGAGTTCCTATCCCTCTTCAGACTTGTAAGAGAACATTATACACTAAAGGAACTTTCTTCCATATTGAACATAGATATACCGACTCTAAGCAAATACACTACGGGCACATTGTTGCCAAGCATCAAGCGTATTAAGAAAATAATACCAATATTATTGGATCTAGTTGATCCTGTGAAAGAGATTAAAGCAACACTAATTAGCGGTAGTTTTACTTTTCCAGAAATGAACAATATATTGAATACAAAACCCTATCTACTGATGTGGATTGTATCACAGACGCTTAAAAAATTAGAACTTGATAAATTCGATAAAATCATGACGATTGAGGGAGGGGGTTTAGCGTATGCGACTTTCCTAGCAATAATAACGAATAAGAAAGTAGTTTATGGTATTCGTGACGTCTTCATCGAAGGAGGTATTAGTGAAACATATAATACACCAGATGCAGAATATTATTCACCTAAAATGAAGAAATACATAACCATACCGAAAAACAGTATCAAACGTGGAGATAGAGTAATCATAGTTGATGATATAAGCTGGAGTGGTGGAACAATCTATACGTTATACAGATTGGCTGAGTCACTTGGAGCAAAAATTACACATATTTACCTAATAGCGATATTCAGAGACACACTTGAGAAATTGAAGCAAAAAATAAATGTTGATATTACACCGATGATTATAATCCCGAGATAGATTGATAACCTGTTTTCAGGCTCAGAATTTTTCAACTACTCTAAATAAGTTTCTGGGCTTGTCAGGATTTAATCCACGGGATAACGCGTACCCTACAGCGATGTATTGTAGAGGAACTATTGCTTCCAGAGCATTCAGTTCTTCTACTCCAGTATCTGACAATTTTATATCAGGCTCGAGTCTATCACTCAACCTAATGGTTTTTCCTCCTAAATCAACTATATCCTTGTACAGTCTATAAACAGCATCAAAGCTTCTACCACTGGGATTAATTATAAACTCAACTTGTTTCTCATTCACAGTAGCTATAGGTCCATGTCTAAATTCTAAGGCGTAAAGAGCTTCTGTGGAAACATAAGATGTTTCTTTAAACTTCAGAGCAGCCTCTAGGGCAATACCATAGGATGGACCGGATCCTAGGAACACGAATCTTTCGTAGGATTGAGAGGATAATTCTTTACCAAGACCTATGAACCTTTCATTGTTCTTAACAATACTTGATACATATTCTTGAAACACGGATAGAGCCTGGGAATTAATTAGATCAGTATTCTCTTGTCTCCGAGATTCAAATAAACTGGCTGAGAACAATAATCCAGCCAATGAGAGAGATACGAAACTCTTAGTCATAACAATACTTCTTTCTATTCCAACATCTAGATATATATAGTCATCAACTATCTCAGAGCCCTTGCTTTTCCTGGTAATACTTAGCAGAATGGTTCTTGCTTTTCTTTTTTTAGCAAATTCTAGGGCAGAGACTGTTTCAGCAGTATTACCCGAACGAGAGAAACCAATAATTAAGGATTTTTCATTTAAACCAATACCATCATATAATAACAGCTCTGAAGAAGGTAATGCATAAACATATCTATCCCTAAATAGTCTTTTTAACAAATTAGCAACTACTATGCCAATATAAAATGAAGTTCCACACCCAATTAGGAAAATCTTTCTATAGTCTTGTTCAAATAACTTATTAGCAATACTCCTCAATTCATCTCTTCTATTTATAATGTTATGTACAGCACTTGGTATTTCGCTGATGTCTTGTAAAGTTTCTTTTCCTATGTCCATCAGTATAGCCTACTCATATTTTCGCATTTCAAAACTCTATCTATATATTGCTAAATCCTTTCTAAATACTTAAAA
>JAGGVR010000140.1 GCA_021157925.1 Staphylothermus sp.
ACGGGACCAATGCATGCGAGTGTGAGGTCGAATTCTCCCCTGCTAAGAGCAACAGCTAGTTCTAGACCAGTACTGAATGTCTTGTAGTCAATCTTTAAGCCTACTTCGTCGAAATAACCCTTATCTAATGCAATCCAGAAAGCAGCCGAGTGATCATTAAGCTCAACACCAACAACAATATCCTCGGGAGAATCGTTGCTCATATATGCGTTGATAAAGTAGAAACTACCAGCAAGAACCACTACAACAACAAGAACACTCGCGATCTTCAACCAAAGCTCCATGTCTATCACCACTGTTTTAAACAAAATATTCAGGAACAATATAAAAACCTTAATATGTCAAATAACATTATTATACAAGGATCATGAACATTCAACCAAGCTTAAGATCAATATTGAGATCTTCACTTATTAAACTCCATAAAATACACGTACCTAAGATACATTTTGAAGATATCGTCGGGGAATATCAGCACAGAAACACCATCATCATATATCTCTAACCTTAGTGAAAGCACTAACAACCGTGCCAGAATTCCACTCTTTTTCTTTCTAAGAATAATAGCTCACACTTGTAAAACCAAACATGGATTCATCATAATATATTTAATTATTATAATTATATATTACAAAAAAGCACCCATGTCAAATAAGCTCTTATATTCTTGATATTGTAATTAAATGAGTTGAAAAGTTAACCCAATCTAATCAATATAATCTCCTAATTATCAATAAATTTATTCCAGCAAGTAGATGTGACCAGATATTGGATTTGTTTTAAACATTGATAAAAATCTCAAGAAAATATTTACAAAATTATAAATTTGTTACTATGTAAGCATTAAGAAAAAATAATCTATTTCCAAATTTTAATGTATCCATACTCTTTTAATTTGTTTTATTTTATCAAATTCCTTGTCCTCGCTAACAATTACATTGATACCGTTGTTTAACATTGCACCAATATGTAGAGAATCAGAGGGTTTAAGCCTATATTCTACAATGAGTTTTGAAGCATGTTCATATTCTTCTTCACCTAGCTCTAATATATTGATATACGGTAAAACAATTGCTTCAATAAATTCAATAGATAATTCATATGGTATTCCATATTTTTTCTTGGATACATATATTAATTCGTCAAGTACAAGCACGTCCGTATATGCCTTATATTTTGAAAGTAAGTCTAAATAATAATTTTCGTATAATATCTTGTCTCTAGGATCAGTCAGTGTATTAAGATAAACGAGTAGTGGTGTATCTATGAATATTCTCAATCCTCGAACTCCTCCTCTAAACTAATCGTAGCTAATTCGCCTGGTTTCGGTTCTTTACGATCCTTTATTTGCTTTAATTTCTCGGTGTGAGCTCTAAGTTTTTCTCTAATCGCCTCGACATCGATCTTCTTTTTTACTGGCTTAATCACTATTCCGTCTCTAACCTCAATAACTACCTCATCACCTTCATCAATACCCACGGCTTCACGAATAGCTTTAGGAAGTATAATATATCCTTTTCTCCCAACTTTTGTCCTAAGAGTCAAACCAAGTTCACCTAAGATAAGACTTAGTCAAACCAAGATATAAAATTATCCAATGAATTATTTATATTGTAAGAGGAATTATGTTATTCTGAAAGAGATAGTATCAAAAATGGAGAGCATGGAGGGAACCAAGTTACTAATTAGAATAATTGACAATAAGAAAATTTTAGAGTCTTTGCAAGAAGATCCTTTCAGAGTCCTTGATGAGTTAATTAGTGAACCATATAATGAGAGAATTGATGAGAAGAGGGCAGAAGAGTGGTTGCTCAGAAATGTTAGTCACTAATATACAAGCACTACTTTTTACTAATCCCAAGTGATTCTAGAGAAAGAATTTTTTCTGAACATTAAAAGTGTACAGTGCTTAGAACATCTTTTTCAAAGAATAGTATTTATTGGGAGTTTTCCAGAGACTATATTTGGGTCTGAGTTTGTCAAGAATAGCCTTTTTCTCGGCTCTGGTTATTCTGGTTGTTATTGCTAGTATATTATTTTATTTCTACTCTGGTACTGCTTCGGATAAGGCTGGAGCAGTATTGGAGATTAATTATTATGTCATTGATGATCCGCAAACAATATCTATTGCTAGAGAATTCATTAAGTCTCAACAACCCTTATTGGCTCCTCTTGGAAGAGAGCAAGGACAAATAGTTGACTGGAATAAAACAGATATTGTGGTTTTGAAAATAACTGTGAAGCTTACAAATAATGGGTATAAACCAATATATTATGTAACTAATGCATTCTGTGGAGTAACCTATACTGGGAAAGAACAGAATACTAGTTTTGAACCAATCATGTGGACTGTGAAGAACCCGATTGAATTACCAAGAATAAGAACCGAGGAGGGACAGGTGTTCCCGACGCCGATAGGATGTACAGAAGATCTAAGATACGTTAAGGTATTGCCTGGAACAAGTATTTCCCAACAATACTACTACATAGTAACTAAGTCATTCAAAGGAACAATAAGGATTACAACAGAAATATGCACCAAACCACTAGACAACAAATGTAAA
>JAGGVR010000018.1 GCA_021157925.1 Staphylothermus sp.
ATCAGTAGGCATAAAGCTCCTGATAAATTCATTAAGATACAATATAGTAATGGAAGAACACTCCTTGTCACACCTGAGCACCCAATACCTATTATCAAGAAAGGAAGGATAGAGTTTGTAAGAGCAGACAAGATTTCTAAAGGAGTACTTGTTCCTGGCGTAATTAAGTATAGTTTATTCAGAGAACCTAGAGAAAATGAGATAATAAATCATATCTTGGAGAAAATTGTCTTTGAGAAAAACGAACTACCATATATTGTAGCCGAGAACTATGATGAAGCTAAGGATCTCCAAGACGAACTCTTAGAGATGAATATACTAACATTCATAGTTGCGAAGAATGGTGTTTATAGAATCTATCCAGCAGGTCCTCGCTCACTGAGAGAGCTCTTATTCAAGTTAGAGAATAAAGGCATTGAAATAGAAATAGATGAAACCTTCCTATCAGAAGTGCTTGAAGCCCATAAATATCCAGAGACCTGGTATGAAATACTCTATTCCCTAGGCATAGGTGTTTTCCCATTAGAAGCTGGTGCGAAGGAATTAAACATTGTGATTGGTTGTATTAATAGGGTTGAAGCCGAGTTAAGAGCGTTATCATCAATACTTGATCAAGGCGGCTTCTCTGCAGATCTAGTTTATTTATCTCGTAAGAAAGAATTATTGGTGAAAATAAGGGATTCTCTCTTAGAGCTTAGAAACCGGGTAAAAGAACTAGAGGATGTTCTAGGGAAAGATATCGCAGTCCACATAGTAACAAATATCGAGGAAACTATTAATTATGATTCAGAATGGGTATATGATATAACTGTTGAGCCAACACACTTATTTGTATCAAATGGGCTCATTCTACACAATACGGTGAGTATTGCTAAAGCAGGTATTGTGGCAAGACTAAATGCTCGTGCTTCAGTGCTTGCAGCAGGTAATCCAAAGTTCGGGAGATATGATCATACACTTCCAGTAAGTAAGAACATTGATCTACCGCCACCGATTCTATCTAGGTTCGATCTCATATTTATAGTGGAAGATCTCCCCAATGTGGAAAAGGATACACGACTAGCAACACATATACTAAATATTCACACTGACATAGACCAAGCCCGTCCCCTGATCGACACGAGCTTGTTAAAGAAATACATAAGCTATGCTAGGAGATATGTTAAGCCCAAACTAACAGAAGATGCTAAGAAGCTCTTACTAGACTTTTATGTTAGCATGAGGATGTCGGGTGTTAAGAATAGTGAAACAAGCGATAAGCCACCAGCAATAGCTATTACGCCTAGACAGCTAGAAGCACTGATTAGGTTATCAGAAGCTCATGCTAAAATGGCTCTAAAAACTAAAGCAACTATTGAAGATGCTGAGGAAGCAATAAGACTTATGTACAGTACTCTTAGAAAAGTAGGCTACGATGTAAAATCAGAAACAATAGACATAGACCTTATAGAACTAGGTACTCCTAGAAGTAAACAGATTCAGATGAAGGAGTTCACAAGGTTTATCGAGAACATATTGTCTGAGAAAGGCGAGGTAACGATACAAGAACTGTTCAAACTAGCAAAAGAGAAAGGATTTGACAAAGACTTCGTGATAGAAATGATCAGAAAGCTTAAGAAGGATGGAATAATATATGAGCCACGTAGCGGAACTATAGCGAAAATATGATTCAGAGGGGCGAAAGAATATATTTACTCATCATCGCATAGATAGCTCTGGGCTGGAACGCCTCATCACACGATAAAAATTAATAAGACCTAGAACCTCATAAAGCTTAAGGAGCGACTAGTTTAATGGTGAAGGAGATGGCGGAGGAAGCACCACAATACATTGTAAGAGTTGGTGAAAAAGAAATAATTATCGATGAAAAAACCCTCGAAATAATACGAGAATACCTACACAGGCCTATGAGCTTAGACGAATTAGCTGAAAAACTGGGTTTAGAAAGTTGGGAAGAAGCATACGAATTCATTAAAAAAGTGCCAGCATGGATTATTTGGACACCACCAGCACTATGGAAATATAGAGCAGGCTGGATCAGGCGTAGAGAAGAGACAAGGGAATAACTAGAAACAATACTTTACATTTGATCTTATATTAGCATAGTTAGTAATATAATTACTCATGCAGTAACAGCTTTTCTAATGTATCTAATATGCCTTTCTTCTTCAAGTGATATATTCTGAACTTACCAGCAGTTTTGACTCCAACGATTCCTGCATCTTTCAATATACTTAGATGATGAGATGCTAAGGTTTGATCTATTCCTAGGATTGATGTTATTAAACATACAGGCATTTCGGTCTGATTCAATAAGTAAATTATCTTAAGCCTTATAGGATTACTCACAGCTTTTAAAATAGTAATAAGATCATTTATGACCTTATCAGGTATATTTATTTCTTCAGATAATTTCTCCTTATACCTATTGAGCAATTCGTCTCTACAAGTTTTTTTCAACTCATTGATATATTCTCCAAGAGTTTTCATGACGGATCAGCTCATAATCAGTGGTTCTTATCCAATATAAGAAAATATATATTGATACAAAATTAAATTAGCTAAAGACAAGATGGGGCCGCCGGGATTTGAACCCGGGATCACCGGCGCTCTGTGACACCAGGCCCGGCTAGGTGGGGTGTCCCCCCAGGCCGGCATCCTAGCCAGGCTAGACTACGGCCCCTCTTAATCTTCAAAGTATAGTTAAAGTTTTTTGGGATTTTAATAATTTTGATACAATATACTATTAGTTTCGCCCACCCCTCTCCCACTTTTAAATAAAGAAACCGGTAATACTCAATGACAAGTTTAAATCAATCGGTATTACCAAGACATCCTTGTATATAAAAATTTAATCAAATATTATAGGTATTACGAGCCATGAACTATAAGTATAAATCTTGCATTTTAAAATAAGTGGTGAAAAAATGCCCGTAAAATATGTTTGCAGAAATTGTGGATACGTTCTTTGGGAATTTAAAGAGGTTGGACAAGACTACTATGGTGTACCAACACCTGAGGAAGTCATGCGGGTATATGGGGGCATATGTCCTAGGTGTAAAAGTGATTTAAGAATGCCTTCTTTAAATGACATTTCTATCAAGATCATGAGGACGAGGCTTACAATTAGTGATATAGAGTCAAGATTCGAGCTTAGAAGCACAGGCATTCTATCCGGCCACCTAGAACATGGAAAGTTTATGGCAGCTCAAGAAGCTTGATAAGTTTTATGAGTTCTTGTATTGAATAAGTTTTTCTATAAACTCTTAGAACATGTCTAGTTTTTTCGAGAAACTTTTCATTAATATTCTCGAATAATACGTTTCTTAACGGATATCGATAAAGAATAAATGATGCAAATGAAGTTACATTTTTTGGAGATAAACTGAATCGACTGCTTTCCCAATCAATTATTTTCACGTATATTGTATTAGCTTTGTTATTTCTACAAATATATAAATGATCATATGGTCGATTAAGTTCGCCATGATCTATACCAAGTTTGTCAATTAAATAAAGTCTTATTAGAATTCTTCTTAAAATATGTCTTGCGATTTTTATTGAATGATCATCCTTTTTCTCTATTAGGGAAGTAATATAACGTTCTATACTCAAGCACTTGTATGGATCTATGTACTCCATGAATATGAAATCTTTGCTCCATTGATAAATATTGGGAGTAATGAGAGTCTTATCCAAATAGTCTAGAATCATGCCCTCGTGTTCTAAACTCTTCCTCCTACTATCTATTCTCCTAATCTTCAGCACGCCAAGTCCATAGTATTTATTATAACCAAGTACTGTTATTGAGGAGTAGCCTTTTCCAAGTACTTCGTAATTTAATATTCTTTTCCCATATTCCATGAGGCATTGATAATGGTTTTTGATCAAGAAGTCTAACCTATACTCTAATTCTTTACACTCAGTTCTAGGATAGCATAGAACAAATTTGATGAATTCATCTATCTTGTTTCTGTCTATTCTATGCAGTATTCCATCCAGTGTGGTCTTTTCAGTATGAATCCTTTGATCCATTCATATAGTCCCCTTGTACTCCTGAGATTATTTATTTCTTCACGTGTTATTCTCTTAACTATCAGTTTTTTGTTTTTGAAGTGAGGCGTTACTAAGTATTCCCATGTTCTATCTATTAATAGCTTGATTGCATCAATGTATTTTCTTTGACCTAATGAAACTAGTTTTCCTTCTTCATTAATCCACGGCCCGAAGCTCTGTCTTAGTAGATGGGCTTTTATGAAGTTTAGTGTTCTATTTCCAGTCCAGTATTCTGGTCCAATATATTCGCGTGGATAGTTTTTGGTACATTGATCTAGTTCATATACTATGTATGCATATTTTTCCTCATCTGTATACACGGAGAAATGTATTACTCTGAAATCGTTGTTTTTAAGTACTTTTGCTCCTCTATCCCCGATTCTCTGGAGTTCTCCCCATATTATTTCTGGAGATAATTTCTCATCCATTGATATTTCTAATAATAGTATACATCTCTTATCAAGTGCTGTTATTATTCTTTCCTCATCGCTTTCCTGGATCGGGAAAAAGTAATTCTCGGAAGGATTATTGAGGTAGCATCTTGAAGCTATGACAAAAGTTGCTAAGCTTTTTAGAGAAACTGCAGCTGTAACATTTCTTAAGGGGTCAACGGGATCTGGCATATATATTACGCTTTCAGGGTATTTCCTCACTAATTTGCTTCTTATCTTTTTAAATAGAGCATCTGATTCCAATGTATTGATAAATACTGGATGCTTCCACTTCTCAGCTTCTAGTAGGAGTTTTCTAAATGAACCATGTTTTATTATTAAAAGTTCTACAGCATATCCAGAGAATCCTTTTGTTTTTTGTTCTGCACCGTAGACTCCTATGGATTTCATGAATTGTTTTAAGAGTCTTACCTGATCCCTTAAATAGTTATTTAATCTGTTATTCAAGTATTTTGTGTGAAAAGGAGTTCTATCAACAGCTGTCTTGATCTCAGATGATTTTTCGAGTTTATATGCTGGTACTAAGTCTATTTGGAAGTCATTAACTCTTACTCTTACATAAGGGTGTTCAGCATACTTGATCTCGTAGTCTCCGATAATTTTAGCTGCTTCAAGTAATAAGTTAAAGCCCCTCGTCTTTAGTTCTTCGATTTCCCAATTCTTCGGAAACAGAACAAATATGTCTAGATCATGGTCTCCACTCAGCCATGTGTCATGGGCTATGCTTCCTTGAAGAGTTATCTCTGCTTTTACCTTGTTCTTTTCTAGGATCGATTCAATTACTTCTTTTATTCTATTGAATACTTTCTTTATTTCTCTGTATTCTTCTGGCTTAGGTTTTATTTTTTCAAGTACCTTTTGCTCAATAGCTTCGAATTTATTATTCATTTTCAACTGCCTTTACTTCGCATATATCATTATATATTGGGCCACTGGGTGTGAGCACGCTTCTCTTTAAAACAATTTTATCAACTACTACTTCTCCAAACTCCATATCCACAATACTCTCAATTATCTTCACTAGGCGTGGTATGTTTCTTCCACTCTTAACTCTAGCGAGGGTAATGTGTGGTATGAACTTCTCTCTTTCTGGTGGTACTCCCATCTTTCTCAGTATTTTCTCTACTTGGTCATGTAATTGTCTTAGGTGTTCGATTCCTTCAACGACTCCTGCCCATATGACTCTGGGCCTATTTATGTTAGGGAATACGCCTATTCCCTTGATCTTTATCTTGAAGGGTTCGAACTTTAACTTGTATAGTTCATCACAGATCTTGTTCACCATGGTTAACGGTACTTCACCTATGAATCGAAGTGTTATGTGGAGGTTCTCCGTAGCTACTGGTTTGAGATCTGCTTTGCTCTCTAATAAGAGGTCTCTAGCTTTTGTAAGATTGTCTAGTACAGTAGGGTCGGGTATGTCTACGGCGATGAATACTCTTAGCTGATCCCTGGCCATCTTTGTCTACTTACCTCCATTTTTATTACTAGAAAATTATGATTAGGTTATATGATATTAAACAATAACGTCTCGTAGAGGAGAAGAGGAGAGATGAAGATAATATTGATTGCCGGTATGCCTGGGTCTGGTAAGAGTATTGTTGCTAAAGCTGCCAAGGATCTCGGGCTTAAAGTATATAATATGGGTGATGTTGTACGAGAATATACTATGAAATATTATGGTGTAATAACGCCTGAGACAATGAGAGAGACTTCGAGAAAACTTAGGGGGATGTATGGTAAAAACATTGTTGCGGTCAAGACATTGGAGAGAATTGATCCTAGTGAAAATGTAGTAGTAATAGATGGTGTTAGGAGTCTTGATGAAGTAGAGGTTTTTAGGCGTAGCGGAGAGACTATAATTATAGCTGTTCATGCTTCTCCGAAGACGAGATATGAGAGATTAGTCAAGCGTGGCAGACCTGGTGATCCTAGTAATTGGGAGGATTTTATGAAAAGAGATATGCTTGAGCTATCATTTGGTCTGGGAAACGTTATAGCATTAGCTGATTACATGATTGTGAACGAGACGACGATTGAAGAAGCTTATATGGGTGCATATAATATACTGAAAAAACTGGTTGAGAAAAATGCTGAAGATAAAGGTTGAAACAATAATAAAGCCCACAGAAGACCCTGTGAAAGTCCGTAAAGCAGTGGAGAATGTATTCACGGGGGAAATATTAGTTACAAATATAGGTGATGGTTACAAAAAAGTAGAGGGATTCTCAACAAGCTTAGAATCGCTCTCAGTACTATATAATTTGATACGTATTGAACAAATTATTCCTGCAGCTCGTAGTTATTTATTAAAAGGAATTAGGGGTAATACGATCAGGTTTATGATACATAAACAGGCTGCATATATGAGGAAGATATCATTTGTAGATAGTGACAGAGAGTCTCCGCTAGGAGCCATTAAGTTTACTATAGAATCACAGGATCCTATGAGGATAATAGATTGGTTAACGCCGACGAAGTACAAACATGGTAAATGAAAATATAATTCATAGATAGAGTATCATGTAGTCCTCAGCAACTATTGTGTGTTTGAAGTACCTATATGCATCATAGAAGAGTTCATCGCTGTTCTTGTATCTAGAGCTAATATGTGTTAGTACAAGTTCACCTACATCTGCATTACTAGCTATTAGGGCAGCATCTGCTGCTGTTGAGTGTCCTTGTTCGTAAGCTTCTTCTCTTAAATCACTCGTAAAAGTAGCTTCATGTATGAGTATAGTTGTTTTCTTTGCATGTTCCACTACATTATCGCATGGTCTGGTGTCTCCAGTATATGTTATGCTTTTTCCATTGCTCAAATTAATCCTATAACCATACGCTTCTATCCCATGATCTACCTTAAAACATTCTACTTTGATTTTATCATCTTTATAGATTTCTCCTTCTTGTACTGGTACAAATTCTATATTATAGCCTAGCTTAGCGAGTCCAGACTCTATGAATGTAGATAAGATTTTGTCCAGTTTTTTGGGAGCAGTTATAACTAGTGGTTTCTCGCGATTGAGTAAATGCATTGATTGAAACATCCCAAATAAGCCTAGATAGTGATCGCCATGTAAATGTGTTATGAATATTGCTTTTACCTTAACAACCCCTAAACCCGCTTTAAATAATCTTTGTTGACATCCTTCCCCAGTATCGAGTAGGTATATGTCTGAATTTATTCTAAGAGCTATGCATGGTAATCCTCTATTAATAGGGATTGCAGCCCCTGTTCCAAGCATGTGGATCCTAACATTCATGGTTTATACGCCACAAATATTATTCTTGTTAATCCCCCGTGTACATACATGTATATTTCATCTCTGACTATGAAACCATATCTACAGAGTAACTCATATATATGATCTATGATACTAAGTGGGGCCATAAACACCAAGTATCCTTTCTTTTTAAGCGATTCTGTTACCCTAGCTAAAAACAAGTCATAAAGTTCCACGGTTTCTCTACCCTTGGTACTAGCAGCTCTGCCGTAAGGGGGGTCTGTAACCACGCTATCAACATTTTTATATGTTATAGTGGTTGAATCACCTAGTATGACTATGGTGTTTTTAGCCTCATAGTATTTTATGTTTTTAACTGCTCCATGAACTAATTCCCAATCAAGTTCTACACCAATAGCTCTAATACCCATCGCTACAGCTTCTAAAACAATGCTGCCTGTTCCCATAAATGGGTCTAATACAACTTGTTTTTCTTTAACTCGTGATAAATTGATTAATGCACGAGAAAGTCTCGTAGGTAAAGCTATGCTTCTGAAAAAAGGCCTATTTTTAGGCTCTCTTTTAAGAAGCTCAGCTTTATTGATTACAGCTAATGGATAGCCTACAAAAACTGATCCCTCGCTAAAAACTATCCTAAGGTAATTAGTTTTTGTATATTCCTTTGTCAATCCTAATCTCTCTCTTAGAAGAGCCACGTATCTATTACTAATACTTGGCTCAACTGTACTCCTCACAACTGTGCTTCTAACAGACTTGAAATTAAACTTTACGAGTTTATCAATATATTCATAGCTTGGTGAATAGGGATCATCTATTCCTATGAGAATACCAGCTTCAGTAATATATCCAGCTCTTCTAATAATAGCTAGTAATGTTTCTTTACTTGTCCTAGCTAAACATATCTTAGAATAACATTTCAGCCCACTATCCTCGGAGTAATTATATGTTTCCAATAATGCTCTTAGCTCTGCCAAGGATAGCTTCTCATTACTACCAGATAATAAGAAGTACATTTGTTGTTTATTCATTATTAACAACGCTAACTAAGTAATTCAAGTGCTTTACCTAGTACCTCGACATATTCTATTGTACTATCATTGTGTTTTATGCCTAGAGTGTTACCAAGAATGATTTTCTCAACACCAGCACCTTTTATTTTCTCTAATGCATTCCCAACCATTAATCCATGCGAAGCAGCAACCACTACTTTCCTAGCTCCTTGTTTCTTAACATGTCTTATAGCTAATGCTATTGTTCCACCTGTACTTATAATATCATCTACTATTATTACATCTCTCTCATGTACATTAAGTTCTTTGGAAGTCATTGATATTTCTCCTGTGATCCTGTCTCTTGATTTGACTAAGTAATCATATTCTAACCCATATTTCACAGCAGCGTACTCTACTCTCTTAAGGGCACCCTTGTCAGGGGCAAGTACTATTGGGTTTTCAACATATTCTAATGCTTTATTAACCAAAATATCTGAGACAAGAACATTGATTGTGCAACCATTGAAGCTCCTAAGAGACTGCGGATTGTGGGCATCTATTACTACTAATTGGTCAGCCCCCGCCTCCCTTATAGACTTAATAATTACTTCTGCTGAAACAGGCTCACCTGGCAGGAATTGTTTATCTTGTCTAGAATATGCGAGATATGGAATGATCACTACTAATTTTCTTACAAAGGTTCTCCTTAATGAGTCTATTAAAAATAGTGTTTCGATAAACGAATCATTTTGTCTTGGGTAAAGAGTATTTATGAGTACAACATCTTTACCAGTGATCTTGTCTGTATCAAGTATTCTAACATACTTTTCGCCGTCTGGAAATATTTTTTGTATGTAATTAATTCTATCTGAACAATATTCTTTAATCATTTCTTTATCTACTCTGTAGTTCTGTCCAATGATGCAGTAAGGCTTCATATAGTTCCTCACCATTGTTTTAATGTCTTCCATTACTAAACTATTTTATTATGAATATAAGTGGTTATCTAGATATCAATAATGATGTAGTAAGGTTGCGTTTTTTCATAATGAATGTGTTGGTGATAATACTTGGTCGTAGAATTTGATCCTAATAGACCGGGAGTAAAGCCTGCTATGTTTTGGGAAAGCATTGGTGATGGTAAGGTAAGGTGTAACTTATGTCATAGGAGATGCATTATCGTTCCTGGAGCATATGGTGCTTGTGGTGTTAGGTATAATCATAACGGTACTCTCTACACTCTTGTATATGGTTTACTTACAGCAGCAAATCCTGACCCTATTGAGAAGAAGCCATTAATGCATTTCAACCCGGGTAGCTGTGTATTCTCAATCTCTACTGCTGGTTGTAATTTTTATTGTAGATTTTGTCAAAACTGGGTATTAAGCCAATCCAGAAGAAAACAATTATTTGGTGAACCATATGAGCCTGAAGAAGTAGTTAAGCTAGCTTTATCAAATGGTTGTCAAGGCATAAGCTACACCTATAACGAACCCACTATCTTTTACGAATTCATGTATGATACGGCAAAGATAGCTAAGAAACATGGATTATTCAATACAATGGTTACTAATGGATACATTACTCCCGAAGCAATCAGAGAACTAGCTCCATACATGGATGCTGTTACAGTTGATTTCAAGGGTGGGGGCAACAAGGAGTTTTACCGTAAATTCATGGGAGTAATTGATCCTGACCTAATATTTGAGTCATTATTAGAGATGAAGAAAGCCGGGTGGTGGATCGAGATCACGAACTTAGTAGTACCCATTTATGGTGACAAAGAGGAAGATATACGTAGGCTTGCGAGATGGATAATCGATAACCTGGGAGACGAAACTCCCTTCCACCTATTAAGGTTTCATCCAGATTACCTTATGCAGGACGTTCCACCTACACCTATAGAGACTCTAGAAAAGCTTGCAGAAGTAGCCATCAGGGAGGGATTAAAACACGTTTATTTAGGAAACATATGGGGTCATCCACTAGAGCATACGTATTGTCCAAACTGTGGTGAACTAGTTGTTAAGAGAAGCGGTTTCTACATTGTTGAGTGGAAATTAACTAATGACTTTAAATGCCCTAGATGTGGGTATAAATTAAACTTTAGAGGAAAATATTGGGGAGGAACTAGGAGATTCTTAATAATATAGCTAAGCGCATTAAATGGTGTTAAAAACATGCCATATTTCATAATAGTTCTCGGAACAGCTGGCAGTGGTAAAACTACTCTGACGGCATCTCTTCAAGACTATTTATTAAACCATAACCTTGATGCCGTAGCAATTAATCTCGACCCTGCTGTTGAAAACCTACCTTATAAGCCAGATATAGATGTTAGGGAATATGTTAATGCGAGAGAATTAATGCGTAAAACTGGATTAGGCCCTAATGGTGCATTAATAACTGCTGTTGACATGTTGGCTACTAGAATAGACGAGTTGAGAGACGAGATCTGGTCTTTGAAGACAAACTATATAATCATAGATACCCCTGGCCAAATGGAATTATTTGCCTATCGTGAAATAGGCCCCCTTGTACTAGACACTATTGTTGGAGATGCAAAAGCTGTTTCATTGTTTTTAATTGATGGAATATATGCTAGTAAGCCCAGTAATTACTTCTCAGCTCTTCTCTTATCAGCTAGTACTCATGTAAGACTCGGTTTCCCCCAAGTTAATGTATTGACTAAAATAGACTTATTACCAGAAAATATTGTCGATAACATAGCTGAATTTCATAATGATCCATATGCGTTTGCTACTAGAATAGTTGAGGATAAGAAAGCCTCTCTTATATGGAGCGAGGACGAAGTATTAATTCTCTTAGAGAAATTATTGATGACAGACATAGTATTTGTTTCATCTACTCAGATGCTCGGCTACGATAACTTATATGCTTCTATACAGAGAATAGTAGCTGGTGGAGAAGACTATTATACCGAAGAACCTTCTCCTGTACTTTGATCAATACCATTTTGGGAATATTGTTTGTTCAGCATATTATTTTTTATAAATGTTTTGTTATTACGTTTAAGTGATGCATATAAGTAAAAATGTTGAGGGAATACATATTGCTTGACAAGTTCTTCAATCCTCAAAGTGTAGCAATTATTGGTGCTACCCCTAGAGAAGGCAAAGTTGGTAGAGTAATTCTCGAGAACTTCAAGAAAAGATATAAAGGAAAAATATACCCAGTTAACCCTAAATACGAAGAAGTTCTCGGATTAAAATGCTATAAATCAGTAAAGGATATCCCTGACGAAGTGGACTTGGTAATAATTGTTGTACCAGCACCTATTGTTCCTAAAGTACTTGAAGATGCTGGCGAAAAAGGTGTTAAAGTAGCCATAATAATTAGTGGTGGTTTCAGAGAAACAGGGACAGAGGAAGGAGAGAAGCTAGAGAAACAAGTTATAGAGATCTCTAAGAAATATGGTATAAGAGTCATAGGACCTAACTGTCTAGGAATATATGATAACTGGAGTGGCGTAGACACATTCTTTTTGCCAGATGAAAAAATGATGAGGCCACGTAAGGGGTATATAAGCTTCATTAGTCAAAGTGGTGCATTTGCATCAGCATTACTTGACTGGATGGCTTTAAAAGGAATAGGTGTGTCAAGAGCAGTTAGTTATGGTAATAAGATTGATGTTGATGATATTGACCTAATAGAGTATTTTGGGGAAGATGACAAGACGAAACTCATAATAATGTATCTCGAAGGTTTGAAACCAGGAAGAGGTAGATTATTCATAGAGAAAGCCAAGAAGGTTGTTCAACAAAAACCCATAATTATCTATAAAGCAGGAAAAACAGCCAGAGGAAGTGTTGCAGCTGCTAGCCACACAGCAGCATTAGCTGGTAACTATGAACTATACAAAGCAGCGATCAAGCAGGCGGGGCTTATTGAAGCTGAGAGTTTCGATGAAATCATGGATCTATCTAAGATACTATTATCTCAGCCTCTCATGAAAGGTGATAGGGTCTACGTGGTTACAGACGCTGGTGGCGTAGGAGTAATGCTAACAGATGCATTAACGATGCAAGGTTTTACATTGCCAAGAACACCCGATGACTTGAAGAAAGAGCTCCGTGAAATACTTCCACCACACTGCATCGTTGAGAACCCCATAGACTTAACTGGAGACGCGGATGATAAGAGATATATAGATGTTTTGGAGAAATTACTCCCACGTGACGATGTTGATGCGGTTGTAGTAGTTGCTCTTCCCCAGATTCCTGGTTTGAAGGGAGAATTATTCGACTACATGGTTGAAGCGAAAACCAAATATAGCAAACCAATGATCGTAATAATGATAGGTAGTCATGAAGCAGAGAAATATGGAAAGTTTTTAGAAGAAAAAGGAATACCTGTATTTGAATCCCCTGAAAGAGCTGCAAGGGCATTGAAAGCCCTATATGCATACTCTCTAATTAGAGGTGTTGTGTCTAGAAAGTAAGAATAAAGTCTATATGGGTGGTAAAAATGAATGTTAAAACCATAATAGAAAACGCAATTAAAGAAGGTAGGAGAAAACTCTTAGAACATGAAGCATTCGAAGTCATAAGAGCATATGGCATTCCTGCCCCAGAGACAGGATTAGCTAAAACACCCGAAGAAGCAGCTGAATTAGCTGATAAAATAGGATACCCGGTTGTTCTGAAAATAGTATCACCAGATATTAGTCACAAAAGCGATGTAGGCGGTGTAATACTAAATGTTAATTCAAAGGAAGAAGCAGTAGAAGCATTCAACAAGATCCAAGAAAACGTTAAAACAAAAGCCCCTGGAGCAAGAATAGTTGGAATACTTGTCCAGAAAATGGCTCCAAAAGGACTAGAGGTAATCATAGGAGGACTTAGAGACAACATATTTGGGCCCGTAGTAATGTTCGGTATAGGTGGTATCTTCGTAGAAGTCCTTAGAGACGTATCATTCAGAATAGCTCCATTATCAGAAGAGGACGCAATAGAAATGATGAAGGAGATAAAGGCATCAAAGCTATTGGAAGGTTATAGAGGACAACCTCCAGTTGATAAGAAATCCTTAGCCAAAATTATATTAGGTGTAGCCAGACTATTAGAAGCAAACCCTGAGATAGAATCAATAGATTTAAATCCTGTAATGGCGTATCCAGATAAAGCAATTGTAGTAGATGCTCGTGTGATACTCAGGCTCAAATAATCTATAATCATAAATTAGGGAATAAGCATGGAATACAATAATCTCACCGTACGCGAACTAGAAGAAAAACTAAGAGAAATAAGCGCTCAAATAACGAACGTCCGTAACAAAATTAAGGAATTAAAACGTGAAAGAACAATACTCATAGCCGAACTCAAAGAACTTAGAACGGAGCGAAGGGCGAAAATAGATGAAATAAAAGAACTAAGAGAATCCATTAAAAGTATTAACGAGAAACGAAGAGAACTAATATCAGAATTAAGGAATCTCCGTGAGGAGAAGAAAAAGAAAATAGAAGAATACCGTGAACTAGTAAATCTTGCAAGAACTAAGAAGGATCAAATCCAAGCTGTTGGAAAAGAACTTAGATTACCACTTTCAGTTATTAGGCGTGAAATAGAGCGTTTAGAATGGGTGCAACAAACACAAATACTCTCACCTCAAGAAGAAAACAAGATTATTAGAAAAATTCAGCAATTGGAAGAACTATTAGAGAAAGCATTGAAGTTGAAGAAAGAAAAACAAGAATTCTTAGAAATAAAAGCAATGCTTACAAGCCTAAGACTACAAATAAACGATCTCAAAAAGAAAATAAATGAACTAAGCGACGAGATAAGCAACATAACAGAGAAACGAAACAACTTATTCCAAAGATATAACGAGCTCAAAACCAGGATCGATGAACTGAACAACATGATAAATGAGAAACAAGAACGCATAAATCAGATCAATAACGAGATAGAGAAACTTATAGAAGAACTATCCAAGCTACGTGAAGAGTATCAGAAAGTACAGGAAGAAATAGAGAATAGAAAACTAGCGGTAATAGTTGAGCAGAAAAGAAAGCTCGTAGAAGAAAAACTAAAGAAAGGAGAGAAACGTCTAACTCTCGAGGAACTAAAACTACTTTATGGTGGTATAGAGGACTTAAAAGAATAATTATGACTGGTTATCTTCCAAAACGTCTTTCTCTTTTTTGATAACTCCTAATGGCTCTCCAGAAATCTATTTTCCTAAATTCAGGCCAGTAAGCTTCACAGAAATATAGTTCGCTATAAGCAGATTGCCAAAGGAGGAAATTACTTATTCTGACTTCCCCACTCGTCCTAATTATTAAGTCTGGGTCTGGACAATCATATGTGTAAAGGTATTTGGAGAAAATTTCCTCGTTTATCTCATTTGTTTTTAGCTTACCATCAGCAATATCTTTTACAATGTTTTTTACAGCATTCAGTATTTCTTGTCTTCCTCCATAGCAAAGCGCTATATTTAAATGGTACTCGTCATTATTCTTAGTTTTTTCTTCAACCATTCTTGCTAATTCAACAATATCTGGTGGTACTAGATCTAGTCTGCCGAATACTCTCACACGTACTTTTCTTTCATAAATTTCTCTCATTTCCATTAATTCTCTAAGCCCTTTTCTTATAATTTCGAATAAGTGTTCTCTCTCATCTTCTGGTCTATATAGACAGTTCTCACTGGACATAGCATATATTGTTACATATTTGATCTTCAGGTCCCAGATCCATTTCAAAACTTCCTTAAGTCTCTCATATCCATAATAATGCCCATTTTTAGGATCGAATCCAAGCCTACGTGCCCATCTCCTATTTCCATCTGGAATTATCCCTATATGTCTAGGAAAAGGACCGTTTTTTATTTGATTCCATAACCGTTTTTCGTAAATCTTATAAATAATAGATTGAATCTTCGATGTGATGTTAAATCCCTTCTTTGCTACTGTTTTACTCATGAAAGATTCCCTGTTATTAACCAAGTAGTTTTTGGAAAAAACCGTTATATTCGACACTATATATTCAACATGTAATCTAGTATTATATATGTTTGTTTTGCGGTGAAATCGGCTTTGAAAGCTGTTATTGGTAGTTTAAACGAGTCAAAAATAAATGGGGCTCGCCGGGCTCTCAGCTTGCTTGGTATTAGTTTCAAGGATATAATTGCTATTAAGGTCAAAGGCTTTAAGGATCAACCAATTGGTTTTGATGAGATATTTATCGGTGCAGCATATAGGGCTATACAATCTGTGAAGTATTTAAGGTATATTTCTGGGGTTGAAAATGGTATAGGTATTGGTATTGAGGCAGGGATAATAGAATTACATAACACTTGGTTCTCCGGTCAAATAGCCGTTGTAGCTGATAACGAAAAATACAGTATAGGTATTAGTTCCTTTTTCCCACTACCAAGGAGAATATCAAACGTGGTCTCTAAGGGATATGAATTAAGAGAAGTTATGAAAGAAATATCTGGTTATGAGAGAATAGCTGAAACAATTGGTGCTATAGGTTTCTTTTCAAGCGGTTATATGACTAGAACCGACCTAAGTTATCAAGCAGTACTTACAGCATTGCTCCCATGGATAAATAAAGACATATATGAACTCAGACCTGTTTCAGAGTTATGGGAAACATTAAAAAGAGCGAAAATAATCGATTAAATAAGAGAACAGTCTTGAAAGAATAAGAGAATAAAAATCAATTCAATTAGGGGTTGATCATATGTCTTGGTATCAAGGCAACGACTTAAAGAAACCAACAGGAGGTAAGAAATCAAGACATAGGAATAAGAGAAAATACGAGCTTGGAAGAGCTCCGACAATGACTAAGTTATCAACGCAAGAAGCAAGGAAAATCATACGTGTAAGAGGTGGAAACATTAAGGTTAGATTAAAGAAGGCTGTTTTCGTCAACGTAGCTATTCCTGACGAAAAAATTGTTAAGAAGACAAAAATACTGGAAGTTGTTGAAACAGCTGCTAACCCACAATTAGCTAGAGGCAACTACATAGTTAAAGGCACAATAGTCCGAACAGAACTAGGATTAGTAAAGATTACCTCTAGGCCTGGTCAAGACGGTATTTTAAACGGTGTTTTAATAGAGAAGGCATAAAATATACAAATAGTTAGCAAGATCTGAATAAAGTATAAAGACGTTTCTTATAAGACTAGTTTTCCGGACTAAATTTAAAGCATTAATATCTATGGTGGTTATGTGAGTAAGGAGTTAAAGGGAAGAAAAATTGTTGTTTATCCTCAGTATATTGATTCAACTAAAACAAGGCGTCAAGGGAGAAAAATATCTTTAGAAGATTCTATTAGGAAACCAAGTATTGATGAAATATATGAAGCAGCTAAACAATTAGGATTAAACCCTATAATTGATGAAGGACGTTATCCTAAGAGTTGGTGGGAAAATAGTGGCAGAGTCTTTGTTGATAAAAAAGACACTAAACTCAATATTCTCAGGATGATCGGTAGGAAGATAAAAGAGCTTAGACGATAATTATCCTGGGTATTACCTATTATTTTAATCAAACGTTTTAAGAATACAGTAATACTGAATGAAAATGTTCTATTGCAATATTGACCGCTTAGATTTTTCAAATTATTAATCATATAGATTACTACGTGGATAATACCCCCTCCCCAGTTTTATATAGGTGTTAAAATTGAAGAAGCTTGGAGTCGCGGTAACGAAGACTCGAGACGGGTTACTAATAGTTAAATCGAATATCAGGGATCCAAGGAAGCTTGTCGGTTCGCTTGTGTATGACAAGAATATGATACGTATTGGTAAAATAGTTGATGTTATTGGTAGGGTTGATGAGCCATATGTTGTTGTTAAACCTGAATCACGTGAAGTCCTCGATATGATCGAATTGGGACCTGTTTACTATTATGTAGAAAGAAAGAAGAAACCATTTGGAGGAAGGAAAAAGGGCAAGAAGCGCCGTGGGAAGAAGGGGAGGGGGAGGAAATAAATAGTTTTTATTGGAGGTGTTATGGTTGAAATATGAACATGATGTGATAGTTTGTCCGTATTGTAAGCGGAAATCAGTTATATTTGATTATGAGAAAAATGAATATGTTTGTACAGCTTGTGGATCAGTTATAGAGGATCATTTAATAGACTTAGGATTTGAACATAGGTATACTGAAACCCCTAATTCCACGAGGACAAGTGGGTCTTATACATTCAGAGTACATGATTCGGGCATTGGCAGTACCGAGTTCTTTACTAAATATAGTTATGGCTCCTCAAACAAATGGTTAACAATGAAGAGATTACAGAAGAGCATTAGAGTAGAAAAGAAAAACAAGATAGTCGAGAAGGCTCTTAGACACTTGAATAATTATGCAAAAATACTGTCTCCACCAAAATATGTAATAGAGACTGCTGGAATGCTTCTACAAAAGAGCGTTGAAGGAAAGAACTATAAGGATAAGACTCTAAGGTTACTAGCAATAGCTTCTCTTTATATATCTTATAAAGTACACGGGATACCTAAATCAGCAAAAATGTTTGCTAAGGAAATGAATATTTCTCTAAAAGATCTGTGGCATGCTGAGAAGAAAATACATCAGAACGTAAAAGATCTTAATAAGTTATTGAAAAAAGATGAGCCAGAACAATATATACCATATATCACTAATAAGCTTGGATTATCAGAAAAAGTATCGTATCTTGCAACATATATTATCAACCTAGCTAAACGTGCTGGTTTAAATAATGGTAAAAGTGCTGTTGGTTTAGCAACAGCATCAGTATATATTGCATCTATATTACTGAATGAAAAAAGAACACAAATTGACGTAGCTAAAACAGTTAATGTAACAGATGTTACGATCAGAAATAGATATAACGATATAGTCAAATATTTTGATATAACTATTCCTTTGTAATCTTATCCCATATTTTTCCCATTTCTAAACATTTTATTGAAGAGAAAAAATATATTCTATGTTGTTTAAAACAATAGTTGGAACTAAACAATGTTAAATATTATTATCAGTAAAACAGCCAATAACTAGCATTGTTTTAGAAGGGGCTGATGCAGATATGCCAAGGAAGATCAGCGAATTAGATAGGAAAATATACTATTATGTACTTGAAAAAGGGGAGCAAGGTATACCTCAAAATGTTCTTTGGAAAGAACTAGGAATAACGAGTAGAGACGCTTCTCGTTCCCTTAAAAAACTTGAAGAACTAGGTCTTGTAAAAAGAGAACCAATAGTTTATGGTGGTAGGAAAACTTTTAGAATAATAGCTATTCCCGGTGCCCTGAAAGAATATGAGAGTAAGGAGAAAAAAGAAGAGATAATCAAGAGACCATTGATCGAGATCAAGAAATTTGTTGATATACCTTGTATGCATTGTCCTTATATCGATATGTGTTATGAAGGAGGATACTATGATCCACGCATATGTGATTGGTTGAGTGGATGGATTGTTGACAATGTATATGGTCGAAGAAGAGTTAGAAGGAAGAAATGATTTCATGCAAAATTTCTATAGGTACATTTGTCTTAATGCCTCTGGGATCAAAATGTGTTCTATATGCTTCATAACCATGTTTTCTTATTAGTTCAATAAATGTATTTATACTTGGCATATTCTTCTTATGTAGACCGAATAACTTATCATATCTTATATAAGGCTGATTAATAGTGGTCTCTCTAACTAGTTCTTCGAGAAAATTTATTGTTTCTCTATTAATGTATTCTTGCCTAGTTCCTTCATTAATAACTTTTTTAATGAAATCAGGGTCTCCAAGTGGGCATATCCATAGTGGTCCTATAATCTGCGTTTTTTGACCATTAACTTTAACTTCATTAGGTTCCTTGATAAATTCCCTATCAAGGTTTTCTGAATTATAGAGTATGTATCCGCTACATTTATCCATTACTTTATATGACTCATTTCCTCTTCTAGCGGTTTTCAAAAATACTCTGTAATAGTATTTATGTTGAAAGCTAATTAGTGGATAAACAGCCACGTCATTACTGGCTGCTCTGAGAGCTATATTATATAATAGGATCCTTAATCCTAGTTCTTTGCTGAAATCAACCTTTTGACATCTAACACCATATCTTCTTAGAGTCTTTTGTTTATGGCTACATGTTAATGGTCCTGTATCAGTTGCTGTGATTCCTATTAATGCTTTTTTCCCCAGGGGTCTTACGGCTGAATCTATGAAAGGAATAGGTGATCCATAGGGGTCTATATCGATGTAGTCAACGATTATTCCGCTGAATGTGAAGTTATTAAGGAAAGTATTTGCTTCATTAATTGTTGCAACTAGTTTTCCTTGTAGACTATTTAACGAGATATTTCTTTCCATATAGTAATACGATAATGGATCAACATCGTTGATGTATCCATAACCATTTGACTCTAGAGCTAGTCTAATTCCCCTTATACCAGTTCCACTTAACGGTTCTATAAAGAAAAATTCTTTTTTATTAAAATATGTTATTGTAACTAATACTGTTATGTTACGATTAAACTCCATTAATGGGTTATAAAATACAGGAGACCAAGCTGGTTCATATAATCCATCAGGTCTTATAAAGAGTTCTCTTTTCGGAATAATTATCTTAGCTAGTCCTTCAACAATTATTTCCTCCCAGTCAAAAACTTTGATATTCATTTACTTTACTCACCTATTTGCAAAGAACTCTTGTATTTCTCTAAGAATTTTCTTCGGTAGTGTTTTATTCAAGTGTTCACGGTTTTCGAATGTTACAGTAAATAATTCGTATTCTTTTATTTTTCTCCAAATAGTTGGGTCGTTTAATCTTATGTGGAATACTAGGATTTTAGGCTTATTTGTTTCGAGGGCTTTATATAATAATTGTCTAAACAAGTCTATTTTAAGTTCCATAGGCCCAACTTCGTCTATGGCTATAACATCAGCTTCCTCTATTGCTTTCGTTAGTGCTTTTTCTATTACTCTTTTTGCCTCATCTATGACTACGCCATATTTTCCGACTCGAATAGGTGAATAATAATTCTTTTTTGCTAGCCATCCTTCTTCGCCGGACAATAGATCCACGATTTTGAAACCAATTCTATAGCCTCTACTATCTCTTACTTCGGGACTTCTAATCCCTCCTACTACGATGTTGTACTTAGTTAATTCATTAACTATGTTATTAAATAACGTTGATTTACCTATTCCAGGTCTTCCTGTTATAATATAAGTCTTCAATATATTCACCAGCGTGTAGGTCATTTATGTTTACAAGCTAACAAGTATAAGAAGGAGTTAATATTTAATAATAATCTATTTTCATTAGGTTTCATTAGGTATTTGTTTTATTCTTCGAGGAGCAATCTTTCTATAAGTTTTACGTCTTCGGGATTCCTAATAATTATTTCTTTTGACCTTGTAAGTCTTGTTATTCTTTCGGCTTCTTTGATCTTTATTTTTAGTTTTTCATAGTCTCTCCTAGCATTAATTATTGAGATCTTATCTTTTCTGGTTCTTAGGACATAGTCAATTGGTGTTCTAAACAGCTTGTATAATATCGTTCCTTTTCTTTTACTCATTCGCATTAAGATATCTTCTATCTTATTTCTTGGCGGTTCTTCCTCTAGTATTTGTATAGCTTTTTGTTTGAGAAGATCTATTTCTTCAAATACGTCTTCACCCATTATATCGGCTATTTTGATTGCTTTATCCACTGTAACACTAATGTTACCCCTTTCGTATTCATATATGGTTTTTCTAGATACTCCTATTTTATCAGCGAGATCTCCTAAGCTATACCCAAGCTCGAGTCTTTTTTCACGGAACTTTTGTGGATTGATCTTTACCACATAGTTTCCTTGTACCTCATATACTAGGGGCTTATCGTTTTCTAAAAAGTATTTCTCCAGAAGTTCTGTACATATTATATTAAGATCTTTTCTACGATAAACTACATCGGGCTCCATTTTCTTCTTTCTATATTTCTCAGATATGACTAGGGGGGTCGCATTATATGCTACTGAGGCTTTTTTTAAGTCTTTTACTTCTAATTCTGTGAGGTGAGACGCATCTACCGTTACTTTGATCATAAGTCTTTTTTGTCCATGAAGACCCACTATGTCTATAGAACGCTTGTTCTCGGGATAGCTTATATATTCAACTATGAATCCAGCTTTTTTCAGATTATTCATTATATTCTCTACTAGTTCTTCGAGAATTTTCTTATACATTTCCTAATAATACCCCTTCTATGTAAGGATATTTAAAAAAGTGATTAAATATTTGTTTATTTTCTCTTATACCTAGCATATACCATGGCATGGTCTTTATCGTAGGGTTCTAGGTGTACAACATCTTGTATCTCGAATCCTCTTTCTTTTAGAGTGTTTATTTCTCTCTTGTATACTTCGCTTGGTTCTTTTGTTACATCAATACTTCTCGCTTTTATTGCTAGAAGTAAATATCCTCCATCTTTTAAGAAGTATTCAGCGTTATCGGCTACTATTGCCGCTTGGTCTGGTTGTGCTACATCAGCATATATTCCATCAACCATCTCAACTACGTGGCGGTATTCTTTTGGTTTTCTAGCATCGCCCAGAATTGGGTATAGGTTTTTCCTAACATCTGCTACCAATACAAATTCACGCATTACACGTGGTGCGAATTCGACGCTATATATTCTCCCTGTTGGTCCAACTATGTCGGACACGTGACTTGCCGTTGTTCCCGTAGCTACTCCAAGGTAGAGTATTGAATGTCCTTCTCTTATTGGTTGTTCCATTAATCCATTTGCAAGTGCTGCTGCTAATTTACTCCTGTAGAGATTCCACTCTCTATATTCTTCTCCTTGCCACTTATACAGTCTCTCACCATATACTCTATGACCTGGGACGAGGTTCTTGGTTGCTAATCTAACACTTCCATCTTCAAGTTCTACAATATATACTCCAAAGTATTTTTCATGGGGCTTAATATTAACTACTTGAGACATGTCTTACACCCCTTCTTATCTTCTCCTTCTCCTCCTACCTTTTCCTCTTCTTCTCCTGGGTCTTGCTGGTTTTTCTTCCCTCTTCCTTGCCGGCGGCTTGGCATAGAGCTTCTTGATCTCTGCGATTCTCTTCTCAAGTTCTTCTCTCAGTTTATCTCCTATAAATCTTCCAGTGAAGAAGTCTACTTTGGCGGCTATAGCTAGTTTTGCTGCCAGTGCTCTAGCTATCTTTCCTCTCTGCCATCTCGGGCTTCTATGGATTGCTGGGAACTGGAAAATCACTCCATGCTTTGGTGGTTTTCCACCCGTACGTAGAGCTCTAAATAATGCTTTTTCAGCGCCTAGTACTTGTATGGTACTTGCTGGTAGTTTTGCAAGGTTCTCTAATCCTCCTGCAAGGCTTAGGAGTCTGGCACCTAGCTTTGGACCTACTAGCGCGGTTATGTTTGGTGCTACTTCTTTCATAATTGCTTCTATGTAGCCTTCTAGTGTTTCTCTCAACTTGTATAGGTCGAGAATGATTCCTGCAAGCGTCTTTATGTATTCTATATCAAAGTCGCTAAGGTCTGCTCCCATAGTCTTCTTTGCTGCTTCTGCTATTTTCTTTGCTTTCTGCTCGCTAAAACCTAGTTTCTTGAGATTTTCTACTGTTATATTGTTCCTATGACCTAGTTCGTAGACTATTCTTGCGTAGTCTATATGTTCACGGACGAGCTCATCGAGTTCTGGGAAATGCAGGCTATACCATTCCCTTAGTCTTGCAACATATAAGTTGATTGTTTTATCAATATCATCTATTGCTCTAATTGCTTGTACAGCTAATAGGTCTCTCTTCTGTGCTGCTCTTCTAAGTTTTCTACGTGTTAACTCTAAGGAGATTTCATGGACTCTGGAATAATAGTCTTCTTTGTCTTTTGCAAATCCTACCTCAACAGCATAATCAACGATATTTTCTCTAAGTTTCAAAGCTCCTAAGTGTCCGACTTCAACTAATGGTTCTAAACCAGCAGAAGAAACATATCTACCAGTCTCAGCAGTTTCTACAATAACTGTTGTATACCCATCTTCTTTTAATTTAGATAAGACCTCTTTAAGCTGTGGAGTTCCTTCTCCCCTCTCAATCTTTAATAAATATTCGACGTTTTCATCTAGATTAGTTGGAGCTACTGATTTTGCAACAACTTCTCCTCTTTCGTCAAATGCGAATACTCCTATGACTGATTCAGCTAGGTATGCTTTCTTCATCATATATCACCGACTCCTATAGATCACTTACACCTATACCAATATTTAAATATCCCTAAAAACTTAAAGCACTATAAGGGTATTTAACATATCTTGATAAAGGGTGTTGATATATGCCTAGCCACGGTTCATTGACAAAAGCAGGAAAAGTGAGGAGCCAAACACCAAAAATTCCGCCTAAGCCAAAGAAGAATAAGCCTCCAAGAATGAGGAACAGATGGGAATACATTAGAAGAATAGTATTGGCAGCACAACAAGTACCTAGGAGAAGAAGATAAAAGGAAATAATTTTTAACAAAGCTTAAGTATTTAGCAATATTTTGATCGAATAAATTTCTGTTCTTTGAAGAACTATAGAAGGTATAGAATGTATAATTCTAAATAGATTTTACATAATTCTGGGAATTGATTTTAATTTTGAGTAAACATAATTTTTAGCACTCTATAATGGATAATAAATTAACAGGTGCTAGGTTTTGAATAACGATTATTTCGGTTATAGGGGGGTTGTAGCCGATATACTTAGGAAAATAAATGCTTCGGTTGGAGATAGAATAATTGTTAAGAAGAAAGATAAGGTATTTGAAGGACTGCTAATGCCTCGTGAAAAACTTTATGGTGATAAACCAATTATTGTGATCAAACTTGACAATGGTTATAATGTAGGTGTTCGCGTTGATAAATTTACGGAAATATATCTTAAGGAGAAACGCAGAGAGAGAAAATCTTTTCTTAGATATAAAGTAAAGACTCAGAGATCCGATTTGCCGAAGGTGGTGCTTCTCAGTACCGGTGGTACCATTGTTTCGAAAGTAGACTATGAAACTGGTGCTGTAAGACCTGCTCTGAGTGTTGAGGAGTTAACCGAGTTTATACCAGAGATAAGCGATATTGCTGTGCTTGATGCTAGAGAAGTACTTAATGTTTTTTCCGAAGACATCACTCCTAGAGACTGGGAAAGCATAGCAAGAGAAATATATAAAGAGATGAACGAGGGTGTTGATGGAGTAGTTGTAGCTCATGGAACAGATATGATGGCCTATACAGCTGCAGCAATGGCTTTTGCTATTAGGAATAAGCCAGTACCGATAGTCTTCGTTGGTGCTCAGAGAAGTAGTGATAGACCAAGTTCTGATTCAGCATTTAACTTGTTATCAGCGTTCTTGACAGCTTCTCGAGCCCCTTTCGCTGAGTCTGTTGTAGTAATGCATGGCGAGACTGGTGATTCATATGCATTAGCTCATAGAGGCGTGAAAGTTAGGAAAATGCATACTAGTAGGAGAGATGCTTTTCAAACTATTAATGATAAACCACTAGCAGTGATAAAACCATATGAGAAGAAAATCATAATAGTTAACAAGATAATAGAAGAGAGAAATAAGGATAAAGAACCTGTTCTTGAGAACAAATTTGATGAAAAAGTAGCCTTGATCAAAGCATATCCGGGTTTCCAAGTAGACATAATTCATTATTTTATTGATAAGAAGTATCACGGAATAGTTATTGAAGGATCAGGCCTAGGCCACATCACTAATAGAGCTGTTGAAGCTATTAGGAGGGCAGTTGAAGAAGAGATACCCGTAGTGATGACTAGTCAGTGTCTTTTCGGAAGAATTGATATGTTCGTATATAGTACTGGTAGGAGACTCATAGAAGCAGGTGTGATACCAGGAAATGATATGCTCCCAGAAACAGCTTATGTTAAGCTATCGTGGATTCTTGGTTCAAAGACGAGGAACTTAGACGAAGTCAAGGAGTTGATGACAACGAATATTGTTGGTGAAATGAACCCGCGTCTAACAATAGATTTGTTCCCGAGGTGGCCTCATACATGATTGGTAAACTGAACTATGAGGAAATAGGCCTTAAGGTTGGTTTAGAAATACATATACAACTAGATACTAGAGAGAAACTATTCTGTGGTTGTCCGACAAAACTGGTTGAAACCGATCCGGAAGACGTGTTTGTCAGAGAACTACGCCCAACTCGTAGCGAGTTAGGGGAAGTTGATGTAGCTGCTCTTCTCGAATGGAAGAAGGGTAGGAAGTATGAGTATCATGCTCCTAGGACAGCTTCTTGTCTTGTGGAAGCTGATGAAGAACCTCCACATGAGCTTAATAGAGAAGCACTAGTAATAGCTTTAGCTGTAGCAAAAGCGCTCAACATGTATATAGTTGATGAGATCCATGTTATGAGAAAAATAGTTATCGATGGTAGTAATACAAGCGGTTTTCAGAGGACATCGATAATTGCCCTAGATGGGTACATAATGGATGGTGACAAGAAGATTGGTATACAAACACTTTGTTTAGAAGAAGATGCTGCTAGGAAACTAGGTGAGGAAAAGAACTTTGTAAAATACAAGCTTGACAGGTTAGGAATACCATTAATTGAGATAGCAACAGCACCAGATATTCATGACCCTGAGCAAGCAGAGAGAGTTGCTTTCAAAATAGGCCAACTAGTTAGATTAACAGGCAAGGCTAAGCGGGGACTTGGAACTATTAGGCAAGATCTTAATGTCTCGATAAAGGGAGGAGCAAAGATCGAGATAAAAGGTGTTCAACACTTATATCTCATATCTAAAGTTGTAGAGTACGAGGTAATGAGACAAGTTAAACTACTAGAGATCCGTGAAGAACTTATTAATAGATGTGTAAAAGAAGAAAACATACCTGAAACGATACATGATGTAACTGATTTATTCAAAGAAACAAGATCAAAGATCATTAGGAAAATTATAAATAGGAAAGGACACGGCGTCTATGCAATCGTACTCCCCGGTTTCAAAGGGCTTCTTGGAAAAGAAGTACAGCCCGGAAGAAGATTTGGAACAGAACTAGCAGATTATGCCAGAGTATGGGGAGGTGTCGGTGGCTTATTCCATACAGACGAGTTGCCCGGATATGGTATTAGTGAAGAAGAAGTGAAAAGATTATATGATAAGCTAGGTGCTGATAAAAATAAGGACGCGATCATAATAATTGCTGATGAAAAAGAAAAAGCATATAAAGCACTAAGAGCTGTTATACAGAGAGCTAAGCAAGCATTAAAAGGAGTACCTGAAGAAACACGTGCGGCTCACCCCGATGGGACAACAAAGTATACGAGGCCTAGACCCGGAGCTGCTAGAATGTATCCTGAAACGGATATACCTCCAGTAGAGATTACAGAGGAGTTACTAAGAGAAGCTGAGAAATATGTTCCAGAGCCCGTAGATGTAAAGTTGGAGAAATTCATAAGAGATTATGGGTTAAGCAAAGAACTTGCCAATGCTATATTAAATGATCTAAGACTAGACCTGTTTGAACAACTAGTAGAAAAATACAAGGATAGGCTCCCACCAAAATTAATAGCATCAACGCTCACAAATACTTTGAAGATGCTTAAAGGAGAAGGTATCCCAATAGAGAATATTTCTGATGAAGACATAGAAGAGACTTTGAAACTTGTTGCTGAAAACAAGGTCTCTAAGGAAGCGATACCCGAGATCTTATCATACATAGCCAAGCATCATGGAACAACACCTATGGAAGCAGCAGAGAAACTCGGATTAACAAGAATAAGCGAAGAAGAGCTTGACAAAATAATAGAAGATGCAATAAGTCAGAACATGAAGATAATCATGGAGAAGCCCGAAAAAGCATTCAAGATCATAATGGGTACTGTAATGAAAATAGTTCGTGGAAGAATTGATGGAAAAACTGTCGCTGAGCACGTGAGAAGAAAACTTCAAGAAATCCTTAAAAACAAATAATTAATTCAGTGGCGATGAAGAGTACTCCCGACAATGAATCGATGATTAGAAGGCATTTGGCGGAGCCTTGATAATTTAATTATAATTAATTCTTGAAATGTTTTAACAATGATGAGTATCCCCAAGAAGAGCTCTAAGCGATGATTTATGCACGAGCGTGCTGAGGTTTTTAATCCTTCAATATTATAGATAGTTACAGTGGATGCTGAGCCTTGGCCGCTGCCGAGCCCATTCACATGTTCTATGGGTGGTGAGGAGATTGGTAGCCACTGATGAAACACAATTATTTAGGTTAACAAATAATGTACGTTTAGAGCTTAGAAGGAAAGGATATAGGACAATGATAAAAACAGTGAACGAAAAAGATCTCTTTGGAAACAATATTAAATACGATATGATCCATGCTATTTCTTGTGATGAAAAAACCATTATAACTATAAGGCTAGGATTTCTCGGGGACAAACATAGAGTGCATATAAGTGCGAAAACTAGTCATTTAGAAGACCTTGCCGATAAACTAGAAGATATTGGTTATAGAGTAGTTGATACTGAAGAAGAGCTAACTGCTTCAGCAATGTTTGAAACAAGGGAACTAGTCTCTAAGATCAAGAGAACACTTGAAACAATTAGCTAGGGATAAACCGCTTCATTTAAAGTGGTTAACTATTAATTCAAGTCTTGATTTATTCTTTTTACTAGTTAATGGTGATAGTGAATTTGATAAACGTCGACGAATATATTGCGAAGAATCATTCTCTGCTATCATCTATGGGATTTTCCCAGAAAGAAGTATCTTCATTATTAGGATTATCGCAGTCTTTTCTGTCGAGAAAGATTAGGAGATTAAACGAATATGGATATGTTCTCGAATACTATAATGTCTTTTTGGATAAACTCGTTTATCCTACTTGGATCTATTTTATCGAGTCTACACAAAGAATGCCTCTCAGTAAATGCTTCATTGATAAGAACTTCTACGCCCCAGATTTATTATTTTTCTCCCCCATAAGTAGATCTACATACATAGCATACTATATTTCTAGGAAACACAAGGATAGTGAAGAATCAAGTGGTCCTCTAAAACTTGATTCCATAGATTACACTAAATGTAGAATCCACTATGATTATGTCAAAGAAACTATTATACCAATAGAAGACTTCGTAGATGAAAAAATATATATTTTGAATGGAATAAGGTCTTCAAACTTTAATGTGACAGTCGATGTATATGACGATTATATTGCAAGACTTTTCTTTATTTTAACTAATCCTCCGATAAAGTATTACGGACTAATGAAATTAGTTAAAAGAATGACAATCAATACTTTTGCTCTAGATGTATTTAAAAATCATTACTATAGCCATGTTAGGGAGAAAATAGTTTTCAAGAGATACTTGTATAGAAAGAAACCCCGCGAATATGTTATTTTAAGAATTATATCAACATCATTTAATCTTGTCGAGGAGTTATTAAACGAAATGTTTGCTAATCAGTTAATCATTGGAATTGACCAAATATTCGTCCTGTCTTATCAACCAGTTTCTCTAGTTATACATTGCTGGGTGGATCCGGAGAAGATCTGGGATGATAGTATTGTTTTAGAAGAATTTTCAAATACATACTACTACATATACCTTGTAAGAAGAATACTTTAGATGTGGAGGATTATTCATGAAAATGGGTACGGATGATTTTTTATCAATGGTATATAACTATATAAAGTCTCCAGAGAAAACTGTTGAGCTAATAAATAATGCCTTCTCTGAATTGTGTTTATCCCATGAATCTCTATGGTACAGGCCTCCCGGATACTACGAAATACTCGATTACGATGAAGTATATGTTATAGGAGATCTTCATGGAGATTATGAAACCTTAATAGAGATAATGAGTAAGGAGCAATTTATTGAAAAGCTCTCCGAGTATAGTGGTGTTAAAATAGTTTTTCTTGGTGATTATATAGATAGAGGAGCTTATCAATTAGAAGTCATTGCTTCTGTTTTACTTCTAAAATACTTGTTTCCCGAGAACATTGTCTTGCTAAGAGGTAATCATGAACCACCACCATTTCTTATTCCCTATCCACACGATTTTCCAGAACATCTAATTCAAAGATTCGGTGTTGAGGGCAAAGAGCTATATTATGAGTTCCTAAGGATCTTTCAAAAAATACCAGTAGTTGCTAGAATTCCTGAAAGAATCTTATTTTTACATGGTGGCGTGCCTCTTGAAGTTGTTAAGGCAAAATGTTTTGAAGAAGTATTCAGTATTGGTTATCCCACGATTGATGACTGGATTTTAGAGGAAATTATTTGGAGTGACCCCTTGAATAATCCAAGTGTACTTTATGAGTATTCTTTCCGGGGAGCAGGTATTCTTTATGGACCACAACTAACTGAGAAAATGCTACAATTAGCTAATACTAAATACATTGTTAGAGGACATGAAGCAATAGATGGTTACAAACTAGATCACGGGGGAAAAGTAGTAACACTATTTACTTCCAAAATACCCTATGGACTGATTCAAGGAAGCTATATGTATTTTAGGAAGGAAGATGATCTAAGCGATATAGAGCAATTTATTAAACTCATATAGAATTGTTAGAAAATCCAGAACCTCTTACCCTTCACATAAACCGTTAAGATACCGTTCTTATATACTGTTTTGATCTCTTTTATTTTAAACCATAGTTTTATTTGTGTATAGTAGCTTTCGCTGGTATAGTCATCGTATCCGTATATATACAAACTTTTTTCTCTAAAAGCGATCTTAAAACTGTCATCGCTAAAAGAGTCTGCATAAATAATTATTTTTGCTTTGTTAAACCTTTTTTTCACAATATCGTAGCTAAGTGGTTTTGCCCATCTATAAATTGGTGAGAGACCCGCCACCGAAACTAACCTCCTCAGAATAATCATATTTTTAAATAAGTAATATTCTTTTCCATATTGAAACATTTTTATAAGTGAAAATAAGGGGGTCAGTTTATAAAAGGATGTAAAAGTAATGAATTCCCAGAAAAAATGTGGTGTGTTTAGGCGTGGATAACGAGTCAGCCTTGCTTGAGTACTTTGCGGACCTAACTGAACAATACCTCGGCGACTTAATCGAAGAAGTAATTGAAGAATATTACTCAGATAAAATAGATATTTCGGCAGAATACGAAGACATTCTCGAATATATAATTGATACACTCATAGATGAGAACCTTAATGGAGATTATGATCCCGCTAAGTTTGAGAAACTACTTAGAACCTTTCTAAGACATAAAAACCTTGCAAGAATAGTTTTAAGCTACTTGATCTCAAAATATATTGAGGAAAACGAGAACTTCACGTATTTTGATGAGAATATTTGAGCAAAGCATTGTTTAGATATTTTCGTTTCGTTTACTTGTTTTATTGTACTTTAGCTCATTTTATAGTGGTATGTAGTATATTTATCGGGTGGGGTGATTGCAATAGGGAGACGGAGAAAGAAAACAAAGAAAATGGAGGCTGATGAGAAAACAAGTGAAACCACGAGTGTTTCTACCCAGGTTAAGCCAAAGAAGAAGAGAAGCAGGAAAAAGAAGGCACTTGATCTAGATAAGTTAGTTGATTCGCTTAAGGATACTATTAGTGATTTTCTTGGTTTGAATATACTTGGTATTCCGGAAGAGTTAATCAAGAAAATTGTTAGGGAAATACTTGATGTTGTAATAACTTCATCTTCTTATAAGCCTAGTACGGATACTATTTTGAAGAGAATTAATCGTCACTTGGACGTCGTTAGGATGATAATTGCTGCTAGAATGCTTGAACATATGAAGGATTTTACGAATGAACAGCTGGAATTCATTGTTTATTATGGAGGAAAAATGATTATTCCAGAAGTTCCCCGTTTATATAGGGTACTTGTTAAGAAAAAGCTCTTTGACCTAATTGATTATCTTAAATATGTCTGGGAAAAATACGGACGACCCTCTCCAGTTAAGTGTCCCAAATGTGGTTTTTACTCAGTTATGCCTGATTCTACTTGTTTTATATGTGGTTACACAGTTACGGATGAATATCTTAGAAAGGAATTGGGTTTCGACGAAAAATTCAGAGAATATATTAAGAATGCTAGCGTAGCTGAGCTTCAAGAAATAATTAATATTGGTTTTGTTCTTGTGGATAAAAACAACATATATAATCCGAAATATAGGCCTAGAAAACCAGGTTATTATTTCCCAATATATTTGAAGAAGCGAGATATATTATTAATAAGCGAGGAAATATCAAGGAGAAAAATCAAGATATGAATGAGGTGTTGAAAACTGACTGAACGAGACTATGTTTTAAGGAAATTAAGCAAGATAATGTTCCTAGCTGGAAATGGATTTTACCAGACTATCGGGGAAAATAAAGTTGCTAGTAAACTATTTCTTGAGATCATAAAAGAAGCATATAAGGCTGAAAGACACATATATCAGATGAATAATTAAGGTGTTGAAAAAGATGCCAATATTAGAGATCAGTCATAGATCAGAGCTATTAAGAGCATTGCAGAGCAATCAAGTAGTCATTATAGAGTATTCAGATCCTGAAAAAGACGAGAGTAAGTCTTTCAATAGAATTATCAAGATGCTTTCAAAATATGCTGATCCCACAATATTGTTTCTAAGAATTAATATTAAAAAATCAAATATAAGTTCAGAATTGCCACGATCACCATGTATAAGAGTCTATTACAAAGGTAAAGTTATTTTTGAACAAAAGGACTTGTTTGGAAAAGAAGACATGGACCTCTATGTTTTGAGAAGAGGCATTAGGTCTGTTTTTAAAACATACAATATACCGCTAAGGATCTAGGTTTATACTTCTAGTTTATCAAATTTATCTTCTTTTAATAATCGTCGTGAAAGCTCTAGTGCTTCCTTTAGGTTCTCAAGACTTGCTGACTCCTCTAAGATCCCTAATAGTTCCATTACATAGGGATTAATACTTCCAGGTCCTTCAAGTATTTTGTCTCTGAGTTTTTCAGCTATTTCTCTAAGGTCTTCTGGGGAAATAATACCTTTTATTGCTTCATGTATCATAGACTCGATCTTTACTGTTAGATATCTGTTTCCACTATAAATGTCTAGGTCTTCATCAACATATTTTGTATAAGTTCTCATTATATCTTCGATTATTTTTTCTTTCTCCATGTTTATCACCATGTTTTTATTCCTTTTCCTGCAGGATATATATACTTCTGCTATGATCTAAGAGAAACGTTTATATAGAAGTGGTTTAATGATATCCCAAAATGAAGAAATATTTCCTGTAATAAATGGATTCTTTAGAGGTGTATGGTTATGGCACTGTATAGCGTACCCGTACTTATATTAAAGGAAGGGACTCAGAGAACAGTTGGTAGAGATGCTCTAAGAGCAAACATTATGGCTGCTAGAGCACTTGCTGAAGTATTGAAGACAAGTCTTGGACCAAGAGGGTTAGATAAAATGCTAGTTGACAGCTTCGGCGACATAACCGTAACTAATGACGGTGCAACAATTGTAAAGGAAATGGAGGTACAGCACCCAGCTGCTAAACTATTAGTAGAAGTCGCTAAAGCACAGGATGCAGAAGTAGGTGATGGTACAACATCGGCAGTAGTATTTGCTGGAACACTTCTTGAGAAAGCAGAAGAACTATTAGAACAAAACATCCATCCAACAGTAATTATTGAAGGATACACAAAGGCTATGAAAGAAGCACTCAAGATACTAGAAGAGATCGCTGTAAAAGTAGACCCAATGGACAGAACAACTCTTAGGAAGATAGTTGATACAGCAATAGCGAGTAAATATATTGGAAGGGGTACAATTGGCGAAAAACTAGCAGAAATAGCAATCAATGCAGCTCTAACTGTAGCTGAGAGAAAACCCGACGGAACATTTAATTTCAGAATAGATGATGTAAAGATTGAGAAAAAGAAGGGTGGAAGCGTTGATGACACCCAATTAGTATATGGTATTGTTCTTGATAAAGAGGTTGTTCACCCAGGTATGCCTAGAAGAGTTGAAAATGCAAAAATAGCACTCATCGACGCGCCTCTAGAGGTAGAAAAACCAGAGATCACAGCTAAGATAAACATCACCAGCCCAGACTTAATAAAGGGATTCTTGGATGAAGAGGCCAGGATCCTCAAAGAAATGGTTGATAAGATTGCTGGGACTGGTGCTAATGTTGTTATTTGTCAGAAGGGTATTGATGAGGTTGCACAGCACTTCCTAGCAAAGAAGGGCATTCTAGCAGTAAGAAGAGTAAAGAGAAGCGACATGGAAA
>JAGGVR010000106.1 GCA_021157925.1 Staphylothermus sp.
GTATCCCGCTCTTAACACATATCTTGTCGAGAGGATACTTCAATTCTAGTCCATCACCACAATACCTGTTCTTGCAATCTAATACTTATGATACTATACGAAACACCTATATAAAATATTAAGTTTCATATAAATATTGACTAGCATGAGGAAAGAATATTAATTCAATCAGCTACCGTGAAGTTCTTCCTCCCTCACGGTCTATGTGAGAGGAGGATTCATCATCCATTAGTGAGCTAATCATGTAATACCTTATAAAAATAATGATGTACTAAAAAGAACCTATTTAATAAGTATGTGTTGAAGGCCGGGAATCCCCGGTTCATTCCTAGCCTTTGCGGCTGCGTTACCGGGGGGCGAGGTCATAATGAAATATTATTGATAATGGAATTTATTTTTTCTCAGCTATCTCTACACCAATATACGTTATTGTATCCTGGATTCTTGGATCACTTCTTATTTTCTCAGTTACTACTTTGTAAACAGCTCTGACAGAATCTGACTCGACACGAATTAGTAAATCATAGTTTCCAGCAATCGTGAATACTTCTTTGACTTCTGGGATAAGTGTTAGATCTGCTGCTAATTCTCCTTCTCTACCAGGCTGTACTTTTGCTAGTACGAACCCAGTTGTTTTAACAGTTAATTCACTTATTAGTTTCAAGGCTTCAAACGCTAAGTCTGACATCGTGACTATTCTTTCTCTTCCATCCTCAGTTATTAGTAGTCTTAATACGTTGTTTTCATTCATTAATTCCACAGCTGCCTTAGCATCATATCCTGATGGAACCTTTATCAATACTCCCCTAGCATAATCAGCTACTTTTCCTTCATCGAGAGCTCCTGATGCTACTGCTTCTAAGAAGTCCCATTCTCTTAAAACTCTTAGTTTTCCACTAGGTGTTTTGACGAATACTTCCGGAACAGCGTTCTCATCCATAGCTTTAGCAGCTATTCTTAGGGTTAAATCACCGCTTAATACAACTATTTTTCTAAGTGCTCCCTCTATCTTGAGTCCACCGTATGGTAGTAGCTCCCAGATCTTTAGAGCTATGTGCCTGGGCTCAAGAACACCTACAATCACACCTTGATCGTTTACAACTGGCAAAAACCTTACATTGTTCTTTTTCATTAATTCAAGTGCTTCTACTAGATTATCGGTTTCTCTAATTGTTATAGGAGTATATACAGCATGTTTAGCTACTTGATCTTTAATGCTTGCTCCTTGAGCTAATACTTTTACTAGTCTCCTATAAGATAACACCATCATAGGTCTTCTATAAGCATCAGTAACCACTACTCCAAGAGACCTGGTATCAAGCATTACTTTAGCAGCAGTTGCTAAGGATTGATCACCACTTACTATAGGAAGTCTCGTCCACATAACATCTTTAACTAGAGGCATGGGGATCATCTTCTCACCCCACACTTCTGGATAACCTGTTACTCTATATTATAATTAATATTTTGTGGGGTTATAAGTATTTGATAATATACAATTAAATAGTCTACTTAACAGATACTAAGATTATAGAAAAGATAATCATATTATTAGACATCATAAAGAATTTTATAAAATCAGTATATTCACTTGGATACAAATAGAAGAGTGGGCCCGCGGGGATTTGAACCCCGGACCTCCGCCTCTCTTAACGGGCCGAACCCTTTCACCAACCGCTCGTAAGGGCGGCGTCCTAACCAGGCTAGACGACGGGCCCTTAAGTACCTGTTATTGAATTCAATATGTAAGTAGCTAATAAGATTTATTCTCATCATAGATTTATTTGTTAAAGAAATTTCTTGGATTAATAAAATATTTTTACAACAAGTTTCTTTTATTAGATATCAGGTGAACATGCTTGAACAAATACATATTGACAGCAATAACTATTGCCTTTATAATGGTGTTAGTAATAGGCGTCTGGCTCTATGATATGTACCACAAAGAGAGTGAAAAGATAATAATATTCTCAGCAGGCTCTCTAAAGATACCACTAGATCAGTTATCAAGGGTATATGAGGAAAAATATGGTGTCAAAGTACATTTAGAAACAAGTGGAAGTATACAAGCAATAAGAAAAGTAATTGATTTAGGCAAAGAAGCCGATATAATAGCTGTCGCTGATTACCGATTAATTACAAGGTTCCTAGTACCAAACTATACTAAATGGTACATAGCCTTTGCATCAAATGAAGTAGTACTTACATACACTAACAAATCAAAATATCATGACATACTTGAAAAGGATCCAAACAAATGGTACGAAATATTCAGCAAACCTGATGTTAGATGGGGATTCTCCGATCCAAACAAGGATCCATGTGGTTATCGTTCTGTAGGAATAATAGTACTTGCTGGAATATACTATAACAACCCCGAGATACCCGAGAAACTACTCTATAGGAGAACGAATATCTACTACAAAGAAAGAAACAACACCATACACATCTATGTGCCCTCAACACTCTCCATAAAAGACAATAACTTAGTGATTAGAGCAAAGAGTACCGACTTAATATCACTCCTGGAAGCAGGTAGCATAGACTATGCTTTTGAATATAGAAGTGTCGCAATACAGCATGGGCTAAAATATATCGAGCTTCCACGACAATTAAATCTTGGTGACCCCAAATACGATGACTTCTATTCAAAAGTAGTAGTGCATATACTAGTGGGAACAGATAAAGAAATATCGATACCCATGAAATCAATAGTCTATGGCTTAACAATACTAGATAAGGCCCCCCATTATCAAAACGCTGTAAAGTTCATAAAACTCCTTCTCAGCGATACGGGAAGAAATATATTCGAGAAGAATGGGCAGAGATTTCTTGAAGAACCACTAATGTACGGTAGCGTACCAGAAGAAATAAAGAAGTAAATGGTGTTTTAAAGTGCTTAAAATAGAGAAATTTCTACTAACATTCGCTGCTATTGCTTCTCTCGGAATATTATTTGTTCTAGCACCGATTATCGCATTATTTATAGCATTAGACCCAAGTACTCTTTATAAGACATGGATCGCGGACCCATTACTCAGTAGTCAAGCTCGAGACGCATTATTACTCACATTAGAAGCTGCTTTTGCTTCTTCACTAGTCTTAACAATAATAGGTATTCCGCTCTCATATTTCCTTACAAGATATAGTTTTAGAGGTAAAAACATAGTTGAAGCCATAATAGACATACCATTAATGATTCCACATGCAGTAGCTGGTATAATGATAATATTAGCATATGGTCGAAGAGGCTTACTGGGTCCCTTCTTATCATTAATAGGTATTAGGATCGAAGACTCCTTCTGGGGAATAGTAGCTACAATGATGTTTGTGTCTTTTCCAATAATGATCGATACACTTAAACTAGGCTATCTCAGTATAGATGAGTCAATAGAACTTGTTGCTAGAAGCATGGGTGCTAATAGGCTTAATACTTTTGTTAAGATAACATTACCCCTACTAGTACCAAGTATTGTAGCGGGTTTCCTATTATCATGGGCTAGAGCGGTCAGTGAAGTAGGAGCAATACTCATAGTAGCATATTATCCAAAGTCTATAAACATACTTGTATTTGAATGGTTCAATACCTATGGCCTTAAATACGCTGTATCATTGTCATTTGTACTAGTACTGTTCTCGCTCATAGTATTCATACTGTTAAAGACAGTGGTGAGAAAATGATAGAAATTAAAGATCTCTACGTAAAGCTAGGAGACTTCATATTAAGAATTGACTCACTAACCATACAGGAGAACGAGTACTTAGTAGTAATGGGGCCGAGCGGGGTAGGTAAAACTGTATTCCTATACACACTTGCAGGCTTTATTAAGCCGAAAAGAGGAATGATCAAATACAATAACATAGACTTGACAATGGAGCCGCCCGAGAAAAGAGGATTCGCTATAATACCCCAAGATTATGGACTGTTCCCGCACATGACTGTATACGAGAACATAGCCTTTGGATTAATCATTAGAAAAACTGATCGTAGGAAAATAGACGAGCTAGTGAGAAAATACGCTGAAATAATGGAAATAACTCACTTACTTAATCGAAAACCAGATACGTTAAGCGGTGGTGAGAAGCAGAGAGTAGCTTTAGCAAGAGCACTAATTATTAAGCCAAGGATAATTCTACTCGATGAACCATTCTCAAGCCTTGACCCAACCCTTCGTGTAAAGATGATTGAGTTCTTGAAGAAGCTGAGAAAACAACTAAGATTTACCGCAATACATGTTACGCATGACATTGTTGAAGCATTAGAATTAGCTGATAGAATAGCGTATATTCATAAAGGAGAATTAAAAGGAGTATATACCCCCCTAGAGTTCGTTAATACACTATATGCTAAGCCTTACATGAACGAACTAGCGCTGGTTTATAGGAGACTAAAACAGCTTAGAATAGGTGATATAGATATTATTTAATACTAGCATAAAA
>JAGGVR010000070.1 GCA_021157925.1 Staphylothermus sp.
TTAATGATATCAACTATGCTCATAGAATATACATGTCCATATTTGTTCATGATCCGACGGTATTTGCTAGGTATATTAGTGTATATTGTGTTTTCCTTGCCGAAGATTAGGGAAACATGTCTATATTCTAAGAAGATCCATGGTCTAAGCTCTTCTTCGAGATGTTCAATTACAACTCTTATTGAAGATGTGCTACTCTTTTTCATTAATGTAGGCATAGTCATTCTCCCATAGCTCTCTTCTATAAGCTTCTAGTTGTTTTATCCTATAACCCATGTACTCCGCTGCCGTGAGAAGTTTAATTTTTCTATCTTTATCTATGTTTTTTCTAAGTTTTTCGAGATAAACTCTATAATTCCGATCTCTCATAAAATGATGATCCAGGATAATCGTTGAATTAATTGGTAATTTATTAGCTATTTCCACTAGGTTATGGAGAGCTTTATCGACGTATTTTTGCTCGATCTTTGTTCCAACCATATATGTTGGTGGACCACTTATTATTAATAAATTCGGCTTCATTCTTACAATGTAGTCTAGTGCTTTTCTTGAAATAGGTCCTTGTACATCGCTAGCATGTAGTATTCTATACTCATCTATGTTTATTAGAATCATGACGACATATCCAAGTTTTGTACGTGGTTTACCATGGGGTACGGGTGGTGATCCCGTGATTTTTATGTTTTCTAAAACATATTCCCTGTTATCTATTATAGCTACCTTTCTTGCAAGATTCTTTACGTTCATCTTGTTAAGCAAAACATATGATCTAATCTTTTGACTCGGATTAATATTTCTGACAGGATCTTTTAAGAAGATAACCTTATCTTTATAGTAGATTTCCTCTCCTTTGCGATAGAGGTAGTGGTCTCTATGGTAATGAGTTATCACTGCAATATCTGCATCAAGAAGCTCGTCTCTTATTGTAGATAGATATTTTTCGAGATGAACAAGTTCTATATCGTGTGGCGGTAATCCATACCTGCGCGGAGCAATACTTACGCCCGGATCTATTACTATCTTATATGTACCAGTGTATATTATTGTAGCCGTAGCAAGTTTTATATAAACGCATATTATTTTATGTGTTCTTCATGAGCTGTCTTCTTCGTGGAGTAGTAGTATTTTTACCTTCTTCCCATGTAGCTTGGCTATTTTCTCTCTGTATTGTTTTGGCGGATAGATATAGTATCTGTTACCCATTTTGACGATGTTCGCTTCAAATATGTAAACAACACTCACGCATACCACCAACATTTATCTATGTATGCGAAAACTTATAAGTTTGCATACAAGAAACTATTAAATGGTGAAAGTCTCCGATGAGGGGGAGCACCACCTCCTTAGCTAGGGTGGTTCCCCGAGGAGCATACATGCTAACCCTAAAAGCACAAGGAAAACTAATGGAGGGTTCTCTTGAGGAGCTAAGAGAAGAACTATACCTTACTAGGAGAGCGATACAATATGTCATAGATGCATTATGGGAACTAGACAAACTGCCAACGATAAATCAATCGCATCAGATGTTTTACAAAACATTAAGGAAACAAGGATTCCGTGCACATCAGTGTAAGCAGATATACAAGTATGCTAGAGCAATAGTGGAGTCAGCCAAGGAGAACGGTGGAAAGAAACCAGTTCTCAAGAAGCTATCAGCTAGGCTAGACAAGTATGACGCCAAGGTGGATTTGGAAAACCAGCTAGTTGTGGTAAAGCTAAGGAATAAGGTGTTCAGGATAAAGCTGTTGCATCGTAGGAGCTACATAGAGAAATTCAAAGGGAGGAAGTGGTATGAGGTAATCATAAACGTTGATAGAAGCGGGAGAATATGGGTATGTATACCTTTTAGATGGTGCTATGAACCATACAAACCTGGAAGAGTGATTGCCCTAGACGTAAACTTCAAGAAGATGGTAGCCTATAACGGCAGGAAAGTTAGGAGAGTAAGCGCCAGGTTCACAGAAGCACTATACCTCAAGCATCTTGCCGAGAATATACAGAAGAAACATAGCTATGCTTGGAGAAGAAACAAGAAATGGTTTGGGATTATTAGAGCACTACATAGACGCTCAAGAAACATAGTCGTTGACTGGTCAAGGAAGTTCGCTAAATACATAGTGTTTAAGGCAAAGAGAAGTAGAAGTGCTATAGTACTAGAGAACTTGGAGAGACTATGGTTTAACTCCTCACAGAAATCTTCTAGCTTAGCTGATAAGCTATCACGCTTCGCTTACAGGAGGCTACAGCACGCAGTAGTAACTAAAGCAATAGAATACAATGTGCCAATAATATTTGTTAATCCTAGAGGTACTTCAAGCGTTTGCCCAACATGTGGAGCTAAGCTAGTCTACAACCATAGATTAGCAATATGTCCTGGATGTAAGCTCGTAGCAGATAGAGATACTGTAGGAGCAATAAACATCTATTTCAAGGCAGTTCAAGCCCTAGCCCCGTGCCCTGGGTCACGGGGCACCCGCTCAATGACGGATGAAACCAGACCGAAGAGCGGCCGCCCAAAAAATGAACCGATGACCATTTATATACATTCATATAAGTTTATATAAAGAGGCGAACCCATTCCGCGTGTACCCATACTATTGAAGCCAACGAATTTTATTCTTAGCTTCAATAGTTGCTCCCATATCGTGTTTTTTAACTAATTAATTAATGGGTATTGTTATCTAATATTAGTTTGAGATTAGAATTATTTGTTTTGTGTTTGAAAACACCTTGTTAAAGGTGTTTTAATTGATTGAATACATTAAATGTAGTAGTAACAATGAATGTGTTGAGATAATTAAGAATGCTGTTAGAAACAAAGAGCTTATTATAATCTTTGGAAAATATACCGTGGATTACCAAGGAAGAGCTGCTTCTAAACTAACTGAAGGCGAGAGATTTGTTATTATTAAACAAGATGGAGCAATTATAATCCATAGACCAACTGGATATTCACCCGTTAATTGGCAACCAAGTACTTCTGTGATCGAAGTTGTGGAAAGGGATGATAAGGTTGTTTTAACAGCTATTAGGAATAAGCCTAGAGAAATTGTCTGGGTTTATTTCTCTGAGATCTATGGTATTATCCATGGAAAGCTAGTTGATCAAGGAGAATTTATTATGTATATGGATGAGCATGAGATCAGAGATATACTTTATGAAAATCCAGAGCTTATAGAAAAAGGACTACGAATTATTGAGAAAGAAAAACCCATTGGTAATGGATATGCTGATTTATTCGGTATTGATAAAAATAATGTACCCGTAATAATTGAGATCAAGAGAATATCTGCTTCGCGTGATGCAGTGCTTCAATTATTTAATTATGTTAAAATATATGAGAACAAAACAGGTGTTAAGCCTAGAGGGATACTAGTAGCTCCTAATTTTACATCTTCAGCCATAGAGTCTATACATAAACTTGGTCTAGAATATAAGGAAATTAACTTACAGCTTCTCTGGAAGTATAAAAAAGCTAGGGAGATTAAACATGGAACCCTCCTCGAGTTTCTCGAAAAGAAAAAATAATATCGATCCCGTCGAGCTATATAATTACACACACGCATCCTACGATGAATTATATCAACAAGAACAGTTCCTTAAATACGAGTACATTATAATTAGTAAGGGATTCCTTCCTGAAGGAAACATTCTCGATCTTGGATGTGGAACAGGCTTATTACTTGATTTCCTAAGACAAAAAAAGATAAAGTATAAGAGAATAGTCTGTATTGATCCTAGTGAGAAAATGCTTGAGCTGGCAGTGTATAAGGCAGGTAATGACCCTAGAGTGATCTTTATCCAAGGATATGCCGAGGATCTACCTTTTGATAGCGAAGTATTTGATACTATTTATATGTTCACGGTTTGGGATAACATAACTAATAAAGGGAAAGCATTTCAAGAATTAAGACGGGTTTTACGAAGGAAAGGAATAGCTATTATTAGTGTAATTGATCCTAGGAAAAAAGGTACTAATATTGATAATTTACTGAGTAAGTTAAAATACATTGGCAAAGAAAAAGACCTTTTCTTCATGTACAAAAAAGAATAAGAAGCAATGAAACGTGTAGAGAAAGATACGATTTTTAAAGATAAACTCTTATATATTAGCCTATTTGTTAAATCAATACGAAGTAAATAAGCTAATAAAATGAGGTGCAAAGCAACGTGGCTATACCTAGGGTTAAAGGAGCAACCCCGCTAAAGTACTTGAAAGGTGCTGTTAATCAAATAGTCCTTGTTAAGTTAAAGGATGGATATGAATATATAGGAACACTCGACTTGGTTGATCATACTATGAATGTTGTTTTAAGTAATTGTCAAGAATACGATGATAATGGTAGGCCGACAGCTAGATATGGTAAAGTATTGATTCGCGGCAGTCATATTGTATTTATAAGTATAAACTACGGACAAGTAGCACCTGAAATCGCTGTGGGCTAGGTGTATTATATTGGAAGAATTCATGGATATGAAAGCATATGACATCATGACACCGGAAATAAGGTATATTGATAAGAAAACAAGCATTAAAGATGCAGCTATAAGAATGATTAATGAAGGTATAGGAGCGCTCATAGTAACAGACAACGATAACCCCATAGGTATTATAACTAAGAGAGACATTATATGGGGTGTTTTATTCGAAAAAAGAGATCCTGAAAAAGAAACGGTAGATAAGATAATGAGTTCTCCTATGATAACAGTTGATTCAGACGCTGACTTATACATAGTCATAGACACAATGATTAGAAATAATATTACACACTTACCTGTTCGTGAAGGGGACAAAATTGTTGGTATAATAAGCGATTATGACCTCATAATTATACTAAGAGATCTGCTCGATATGATTAAATCGAGGTCTCTGAGAAACAAAGGATCTGAAGAGTAATTTTCCTAATATTCTCTAATATTCTGTACCTAATAATTTACTTAATTAACTAGTTTCAACAAGTTATTATAATGAGGGTATGTATTTATTCTAGAAAGTACTTGTTCATATAAGCAAAAGGTATGGGTGATTTATATGTCAAGAAGACCACCTATACGCCCATCAATAGGAGCACCACGTCGAATAGAGAAGCATAGATGGTTAAGAAGTGATGGTACTCCTAACTTCGATGACCGTATATATAAGACTACTGAAGAAATGGAGATCATGGCTAAGAAACCAGTTGCTCAAACAAGCCCCCAAACACCTATATTGGAAGCAGTAGAAGAAATGACTAAGGGGTATAGAAGCCTAGTGGTAACGGTTTCAGACAAATTAGCTGGGCTCCTGTTATCAACTCATGTTGTAAACTATTTGGGTGGTGGTGAATACTTCAACATTGTTAAGGAAAGACATAAGTATAACATATTCTCTGCCCTAGAGAAAGAACACGTTGCCACTATCATGGAGAAGGAACCAATAGTGGCATATATAGACGAAAAGCTTCCTCAAATCCTTGAGAAAATGGTCATAAATGAAATAGGAATAATTCCCATATTATTAAAAGATGGGAGGGTTTATGGGATAATCACAGAACATGATCTAATTAAATATTTGTCCACAGGCGTTAAAATGGGCGTCAAAGTCTCAGAAGTAATGACGTCGCCTGTTGTAACTGTGACTTCCGGCGATCCCTTGAAGAAGGTTATGGAGACAATGATCGAGTATGGTTTTAGAAGAGTACCAGTCACTAGTGATAGTATCGTATTAGGTATAATTACGGCTATGGATATTGTCAGGTACTTTGGAACACATGAAGCATTTAAGAGAACGACTTCTGGAGATATTAGGGAAAGCCTAAGTATACCAGTTGATGATATAATGGTTCGTGACTTATTAGTTGTTAAGCCAGATGAAGATCTCGGAGAAGTAGCTTATAAAATGACTAACAAAAACGTTGGATCAGCTCTCGTGGTAAACGATAAAATGGAATTACTAGGTATAATAACTGAGCGCGATATATTATATGCATTGGCGACCAAGAGATAATAGGATTGCATTGAGGTGGATTTAGAATGAAGGCAAGGGATTATGTATTTAGAGAAGTACCTGTGATCGATAAGAATGATACATTATATCATGCTTTTAAACTAGTAGAAAAGACCGGGATAGATAAAATTATAGCAACCGAGAACAGAGTGATCGAGCCGGGTAAGGAAGTAAAGAGTATTGCAGGTATAGTAACTAGTAGGGATATAGTATTAAAGATAGCTACTGAGAGACTAAGATTAACTACGCCTAGCAAAGTACATTTATCAAGCTTTATGAGTATAAACCCCTATTTCGTCTCAGTTGATGAGGACCTAACGAATGTTATCAAGGTAATGGTAGAAAAGGGATATGGAATTGTTCCAGTAGTGTCTAATGATAATGAGGTATTAGGTGGAATACTTAGGGATGAATTGATAAAATTAGCTGAAGGAGATGATACAGAAGTTAGAGTCATAATGGATACTAATCCATTGATAGCAAGAACTACTGATAGAATCTTGAAGATTAGGCAAGACATGTTAAATAATGATATAAGCTTTATGCCAGTCCTTGACGAAAGAGATGAACTAGTCGGATATATTACGATATATGAAGTAGCATATGCTCTTCTAAAGTTTCAAGACATAGTACCTGCAAAGCATAGGAAGGAAAGAATCATGCACTTAATAGTAGAAGATGTTATGAGATTTAGGCCACCACGTTTGAGAATAGTAGATACAGTATCAGTTGCTGTCAAAGAAATCCTTAAGAAGAATAGTAGAGGAGCAGTTGTTGTTGATGAAATTGGAAGAGTAGCAGGAGTTATAACATCTCATATTATATTAAAGTATTTATATGAAAGAAAAATTTCCGGATAATAACCACTTTTCTACACATAATTATTAATTAAGTTTAAACAAAGAAGTTGTTTTAGGGAAATTCAATGAATTCTTTTAGCGATGAGAGCAGGGAACGTATAAAGTTTATTGTAGACACAATGTTGGGAAATGTTGCTAGATGGTTAAGGATCCTAGGATACGATACGTTATATAATAGAAAGTATGAGGACTGGCAAATCCTTAGAATAGCGAAGAAAGAACAAAGAATTATAATAACGAGGGATAGAGGTTTGCACCATAGGGCACTGAATAATGGGATTAAGAGTATTTATCTAGATATGGATGATATGGCTGAAAGACTAGCGTATATTGCATTGATCAGTGGGATTAAACTATATGTTGATCTAGATAAATCTAGGTGTCCAATATGCAATAGTGAATTAAGGAAAGCAAAAAGTAAAGAAGAAGTAAAACCTCTTGTTCCGCCCAAAGTGTATAGGTTACATGATGATTTCTGGATATGTGATAGATGTGGTAAAGTCTATTGGATAGGAAGTCATTGGAGAAAAATAGAAGAAATACTTGAAAAAGCCCGTAAAATATATGAAAAA
>JAGGVR010000111.1 GCA_021157925.1 Staphylothermus sp.
AGCAATAAACACCAAGCTCTCCAAAGAAGAAATAGCCGAAGGACTAGCAAGAGATGTTGTGAGAAGAATACAGGTAATGAGAAAAGAACTAAACCTACCACTAGACGCCAAAATAGAAACCTACATCTATGCACCCAGAGAACACATAGAACTACTAAAAGACCACACAGAATACATCAAGAACGAAACAAGAACAACCAAACTAGTCCTAACAACAAACGAAGAAGAAGTAAAAAGGATGCAAGAATACACAAAAGAATGGGAAATACAAGGAGAAAAATACATTATAGCAATCAAACCATTAGCATCTTAAATTAATTGTTTTTCATTAAGGAACTTATAGTTGAAAAGGTCTCGTTTATAGGTTCCTATATGGTTTATTGAAGCCTCATTATCCATTGCGAGTAATCATTAGGTGTGATTAATTCAATTCTTCTTGGCGTTTTAATGTATGTTTTCTCTTCAATATATTTTCTTACTTTCTTGTAATTATTAATTAGTTTCAACCAGTCATCTACATCATTTGATATAATTAAAGGTATATCGTTAAGGATCATTATTGCTGCATGAATAGAATCATATCCTATATTTACTACATCATTTATCATTGAAGCTACTTGAATTACGTCTTCTGAAATACTGTGCATAACTAGTTGTTCAATAGATAAGTACAAGTTTACCGCCTTTCTGGCAAGGGATGGACTTATTCTAGATAGTGATCCGAGAAGCTCTATAGCAACCATTAAGGATCCATGTGGCTCATAGTAATATTGCTTTATATCTCTAAGAATTTTTGAACATTTTTCACCATATTCTGGATGATGAATTATTGCATAAAAAACACATTTGTGTCGATATAGACCTTAGTCTTCATTCCATGATTCCTCAACAAGTTTTACGGCATCTATTTTTGTTGGTTTCTTAACGAGATTCAGTAATTCTTCGATAGGATCGTGTTTCTTATCTATAAGCGGCTTTAAAACTATATGGTCATTTTCAATTTTAATAATTAATTTATCACCAATACGTAATTTAAGCTTCTCTCGAATTTCTTTAGGAATTGTTATCTGATATTTTCTTGTGATTTTCACTATAGCGGACATTTTAATCCCTAAAAGTACTACGTACTACGTCCTTATATCCTTAACTTCATTATCTTGTATTATAATAAGAATGTGTAAAAATACAAGGTCTACATAACCTTAGGCTCTTTATACCAGATTGTTAGCCCGTGATTTTGGATCAATTTTTCGGAGTGATTATCTTAGAATCTCGTTATTGATTTTTGAATTTTCTTACCTTTGTTTTTCTCGGTGTTGGTTATTGGTTGATCTTAGTGTTTGGGTAATTGTTTTGTCTCTGCCTTTGTATATTGTTGCGTTCATACTTTACGTTGTTAGGGGTGTTCGTGGTGCTACTGTTTTTGATTCGACTATTTCTATTGATGCTTTGTGTTATGATGTTGTTGCTTTTATGGTTATTTTGAGTGTTTATTTCAAGTCTTACTTGTTGCTTGGTTCGGGTATTTTGATGGCTTTGTAGGCTTATATTCTAGACGTTGTTATTGGGAGGTATTATTTGACAAGATATGTTGGCTATTATGATAAAGAATACATACTCGAAGATATGTTGAAAATAATAAACTCTGCTAAAACACTTGCAGAGCATAGAGAAAAGATAATAGATAGAGCCTCTAAGATAAGGGATCCAAGGCTACGAGAAGTTTATAGCATAGCTGGTGGATTTATACTAGAAAAGATTAGAGAGGAGATTAAAACTGTACAGACTAAGCGTTGAGATACGTAATAAGCGTCACAAATTATCAGCTGAGACTAAACTATGAAGCACTATTCGGCGTGGTTGAATACATAGGTGAGTTCAGCGAAGACTTCTTGATAAACATGTTTTCAAGCATTCTCTCAAAAGACTCCTTGAATACATTAGTAGAGGATTTTAAGAAGAGAAAAATCATTAGAGTCTATGCTAGTGGAGAAGATTTGTTAAGAATGCTTAAGTCGTTAAACATTAAGCTTGAAGAAAACATATTGAACGACTATGAATATGTATTAGTTCTAGAACCAGTTGCTGCTTCTTAAAACGATACTGGGAATATACATATTGGTTTGTCTTTTTGCTGTCTCAATTCATCAAGAGTACTAGTTATAATATTAGAGTAAGCTTCAATAGATCACTATATAGTTCCTTTATATTATCAAGAACAATTCTCCCAGTATGAGTATATGTGGTTTTACCATGCTCACTACTCCCTCTCTTAGTCTCTATTAGTTGTACTCCTAGAATCCTCTCTAGTTTTTCCAGTTCCTTAATAGTACGTCTTATCTTAGTATAAGATGCTCCTAGTGATTTGCTTGTAGCCCTTATACTCTTATACTCATCGAGTAGGTCCGCTATTGATAAGAATTCCTCATCAATTACTACATCCCCTATCCTGAGGAGAGGTTTTTGAGTTCTCATAAATGGATCTTATAAGAGAAGATACAGAGACTTGTCCATGACCATGGCATAAGAAGGCTATACAGTCTCTAAACATGATCATTTCAACATCTGGTTTTTATAAGGCATTAATATTGTTAAGGGACCTATAGGGTTTCTGAGGAAATAAATTAGTACATTATAGTTGAACCATTTAGTTGTGCAGTGACTGGCCTTCCTAAGATCTACGAGGTACTGTATATGATCAAGTATCTTATTATTCTCAATCAATAAGACGGGTCTATAATTGTATATCCTAGACATGTCTAAGAATAACTCTAGGTCATCTCGACTTGTTTCTTCACTCACTTTTAGTATGACTATTCTCTTAAAACCGGGACGTATATACATGAATTTCTTTAGATAACTTCGAAAAGATATAACGTCCACAAGGTTCTCACTATACAGTATTATATAATCATATGATCCGAGATGCTTTAGAATATCTTCATTAAACTTAGATATGTCATCTAATAACCCCATAACAATACTATGAGGATAAACCTCTCGGATAAACTCTCCACAATCAACCATATTGAATGGAAGATTAAATATAACATTCTTACCATAGTTCTCATTAGCATACTCAATAATCGTTTTATCAACACTCTTAAAATCAAACTTTAAATCACTAAAAATCTTTGGAAGCATACCGAGTTTTCTAAATACGAAAAACTGATTCAAACACATACCAGCCAAGAAGTATTGAAAGACACACTATTGATCATAGGATAACAGAGCTATATTAATATATTCAATCAAAACGTTTCTGGTTAACAAGATAAACCTTTTAATGAATAATTGGCACAGTCGAGGATTAATAATTATTATCTCCTAACCTATTGTTCTCAATACGCTATTCTATATCTGATCCTTATTCTTGAAAGATTTCTAAGAACAAATAATTTCTCCTTCTCCCCGATCTTTGCTTCTGATACTATGTTTTCAAGAATGCTTATGACTTCTTCTGCTTCTTTCCTATTGACAGGGTATGGTACTCCATCCTTGCCTCCTATTGCGTATGCGTATTTGAATGGATCATATGGGCTGTTTACAGGATCTCTTGTGTCGGGAGGCTCGTTATATATTAGGTCGCTGACTAGAGTTAATGCTCTAATAGTACGTGGCCCAATTCCTCTTATTAATAGGAATTCTTCGTAATTATTTGGTTGGATCTCATATATCTTCTTGAGATTTTCTAGTAGTCTCCTTGTTATTTTCAATGGCTTATATAGTATGATCTTGTTTTCTTCTCCAATATGTCTTATTACTCCTGTCTTAGTAGGAGTTATGTATTCGAGTATGGTTTTATCTCCTCTTATTCTTCTTAGTGCTTCATTGATCAAACGATGTATTTTGTTAGGGGTTTCTCGGGCTAAGTCTAATATGGTACTTCTTGTTTTCCTACTCTTATCAGATACAAGGTTTAATACTAATTCATGCTTTATACCAGATACAGCGCTATGAGGATTATCAAAGAGTCTTTTCGGCATATACCAGTGATATCTTCTAGCCATTTTAGCATCAATATTCATTCCCTGCTGAATTATGCTCCAAACCCCATTTTCGGAAACGATGAGTGAGTGATGATAGAGACTATAACCATCTTGAAGCATTGCTGAATCAATCTTAGCGATAAGCCTAGAAGCTCTCTCTAATAACTCCTCATATTGTGTCCCGAGATCTAAGACTTCAACGGCTCTGGGAATTTCTTCGGGCACCTTCCTTGCATTCTTACCTTTTCCTCCTAGAACCAATATCCCCAGTTCAGAATTACTCCATGTAACCTCTTTCAATATACCTATTGTAACAGTTGTTGATCCACTACTATCCCAATCCATTCCAATAATATTATTGAATGCTTGAAACCATAAAGGATTAGAAAGTCTCTCGACAACCTTATCTGGGCCAAACTCCATTACCGTTATTTCAAGAATAGCTTTTGCTAAATTCTTCATAATTCTAGCTAGCCAAGGGGGAACATGACCTTCATGTAATGGTAGCTCAGATATTCCTTCCAGCATCATTTGTCTATACCAATTATATACTTAGAGGCTCTTAAATAATGATTCGGCAAAACCATTAGTTAAAAATTCTCGTTACACATACCTTGTAGAAAAACTATGTATAGAGCCGTAGTAGGTTTTATATGATTGTATATATTTTTATATGTTTTCATGGGTTGTCTTCTTCGTGGAGTAGTAGTATTTTTACTTTCTTCCCGTGTAGCTTGGCTATTTTTTCTTTGTATTGTTTTGGCGGGCATATGTA
>JAGGVR010000049.1 GCA_021157925.1 Staphylothermus sp.
CACAACCTCAAGATCATCTATTTTAAGCCTACCACCTATGTTCCCGTCGATAGATTCTACTCCCTGTTCCTTAGCATATAGCGCTATCTCGAATATACCAACTATTTTTGCTCTAGTTAACTTAGCTATTTCGATAGCATTGCCCAGGTGGTCTCCATGGTCGTGTGTTACGAAAATATAGTCTACTTTCCTGTTCTTATAATCACTAACCTTTACAGGGCTTAAGGGGTTCTCTATCCAAGGATCTATAAGTATGTTTTTTTCAGAGCCGTCTAATCCGGTTAAGGTTATTTCGAAAGCTGAATGTCCAAGATATTTTATGATCGCCATTTCTTCCGCCTCCTATTCACCAATGATATTCCATAAGTTATATTATTATATATGAGTGAATTATAATTTAGTGCCTAGAAGACTACGATTTTTATTTAAGATAAAAGAATATTTCTCCTAACAAGTATATGATTTTGAATAAGTAAACATAATTCACTAAATGAGATGATCGATTGATGATACTTGATTCTCAAACAATAGATAAACTAATCAGAGCTGGTAGAATTGCTAAAGAAGTAAGAGAGCTAGCTATTAAGTATGCTAAACCAGGCATGAAGCTCTTGGACCTAGCGGAATATGTTGAGAAGAAAATCATAGAGCTCGGTGGAGCACCCGCTTTCCCAGTAAATATTAGTATAAACGAAGTAGCAGCACACTATACTCCAGTTATAGATGATGAACTAATTATTCCTGAGGGCTCCGTAGTGAAAATAGATATTGGTGTACACATTGACGGATACATAGCTGATACCGCTGCCACAGTATCTTTTAATCCAGCATACGATGGATTACTTGAAGCCACACAAGTAGCGTTAGAGAAAGCTCTTGAAGCCGTAAAACCTGGTATCCCTGTTAATCGAATTGGGAAAATAATATGTGAGACAATAGAGTCCATGGGATATAAGCCTATTAGGAATCTTTCTGGCCACAATATAGATCACTACATGATCCATGGAGGGAAAAGTATTCCTAACTACTATGATATACTCACCAGGTGGAAACTAGGGGACGGTGTTTATGCCATAGAACCATTCGCAACAACAGGAATAGGCCTAGTACGTGAAGGAAGTATAATAACAATTTATTCCTTGATTAAGCATAAAAAAACAAGAATGACCCTACAAGAGAAGAGATTATTTGATAAGATCTGGAACGAGAGAAGAACACTGCCTTTCACTGAGAGATGGTATGCGGGATTATTCAAGTCCAAGGAGGGACTTAGGAACACTCTTGCATCCATGTTGAGGAAGAAAATAATTTATGGATACCCTGTCTTGATCGAGCGTAGCAACGGAATAGTTGCACAATTTGAGCACACATTCATTATAAATGGGTCTGATATTATAATAACTACCAGGTAGTATCATAATAAAATATTACGGGATATTATTCATGGATAACATGGAAAACGTTTAGGTGTTAGAGAATTGGAAACTGATTGGACAACGTTGATAACACAACTGATATGGATAATATTCTTCATAATGATATTTACTGGAGCTAACCAGAAAATACAAATGAAACTCTGGGGTATTGATATAAGGAATAAACTCTCACTCATAAACAAATACTTATTAGAAGACAGGAACAAGATCGAGAATATATTAAGGAATTTGGGAGTAGAAACGCCTTCAGTACTCATACGTAGAGCAACTAATTTCTTCACAATAGACCCTGTATCAATAGAACCCACTGATATCATTAAGAGGATGGATCACTTAATAAGAATTAGTGATAAAAGCTTCCGCAACCTTGTATCACTCTATGTTAAAAACATTGACAAATACGAAAAAAGCCTTGTAGAAACAAGCTTGTCTATCTATGCAGCTATAAACCAAGTATACAAGATCATAAGGCACTACTTATTATTGGCTGAGAAAGAAAATAACTGGATACTATTGATGCAGCTAGAGCTACAAATGCCACAGATCCTTAAAATAGTTGAAACATATCACGAAGCACTAGACCCATTTACAAAGGGTAAACCTATAGGGGATAGTGCTGGCCCACTCGTTGTATATAGGCTCATTGAGAACGGGAAGATCGTCTCTAAGACCGTTGTTGAAGAAACAAGCATCACAGAGCTATGGATGGATAATAGGAGAATCTATGTTATTAAAGCAGAAGGACCAGGAAGCAATGTAGGAAGACCAGGACACGTGCTTGCGGACCTTGTTGAGAAGCTTAATGGAAACGTAGACTTAATAATAACTATTGATGCAGCTCTAAAACTTGAGGGAGAAGAATTAGGCGAAATAGCAGAAGGAGTTGGCGCAGCTATAGGAGACCCTGGCCCAGAGAAAATAGCTATTGAAAGAGCAGCCACAAAGTACAATATCCCGTTAAGAGCACTTATTATCAAGATGGATTTCAAAGACGCAATATATACTATGAAAAAAGAAATCTTCGAAGCATGTGAGAGAGCCTATGACTACACACGTAGGTTAATAAGAGAACTAACACCCCCCAACTCAACAATAATTGTAGCAGGCATAGGAAACACTATAGGTGTCCCCGGATGAGCTTCAACATAGACACAATAATATATACCCTGATCATAACAACAATAGTGATGGTAATATACCTTTACATGGAACTACGCAAAAAACTACAAAAACCAGAATATGATACAAAAACCCTCCTAAAATGCCCAAAATGCGGATACCAAATAGAGAAAAACTACGAACTAGGAGAATTCATAGGTATGGTAAAAGGAAAATGTTCCAAATGCAACACACCAATGAAAATCATAGCCATATACGTAGTAGAAAAACGCCAAAACCCAGAAAAACTTAAAAACACCTAAAAATACTATAAAACAACAGCGGCCCGACCCGGCCATAGTGGCCGGGCAACACCCGGTCTCATATCGAACCCGGAAGTTAAGCCGGCCACGTTGGGGCTGGCCGTGAGGTCCGAGAGGCCTCGCAGCCGCCCCAAGCTGGGATCGGGCCGCTATTCCTTATTTAATTAAATCTTTATTCAGAAACTTCTTATAGTTTTAAAGTAGTGCTTAATACAATTATTAATAAAAGTCTTCCGTTTGTAGCAGTTAGTTGGTGCTGATTATGAAGAATATAGTATTATTATTATTGACTCTAATGGTTATAGCTTCAACTAATCCGTTTCTTACCGCTGATGGTAGTGACAATAATGATGTACTTATAGGAGTCTACTTTTATCCGTGGTATTCCATTACTCAGGGAAAACATTGGCGTGGCGTAGATGCTGTAATTGATAAGCCTTTTTGGGGATTCTATGATAGCTATAATGAATCAATCATTAAGATGCAATTGGTCTTAATTAAACATGCAGGCATCGACTTCATAGTGTTCTCATGGTGGGGCCCAAATTCATTCGAAGACATGAGTATAAAGGCTATTGTTAGACATCTGGCAGAATATGGTCTGAAATTTGCTGTTATGATAGAACCTTACCTAGGCAGTAAAATAAAACCAGACGAACCAAATAATCCATATAACAAAACATTTTGGAAAAACGTACTTAGTTATCTCAGTGAAAACTATATACTGCCTTATAAAGACAACTATTTACACCTATACGGTAAACCACTAGTATTAGCATTTAACCCTATTGGCATGAAGTATAATCCTAGCAATGACTTCCCAGAATACACTATAAGAATCACCGGCAATGACATAGATAATGCCCACTATCAAGACTGGGATTATTGGCCTGACTACATAGACCCGAATAATGTGAATCTCAGAATAAGAAAAGATGGCTACGTTTCTATTATGCCCCGTTTCGACAACACGCATCTCACGGAGAAAGAAACAAAAATATGCATTGACCAGAATTATACACAACTACTATATCAGAAAGAATGGGAATGGATACTTAAACATAGAGATAACATAAAAATTATCATGATAACCTCTTGGAATGAATACCATGAGAGAACAATGATAGAACCACACTACGACGCTACAGCTAACGTAGATCCTTTCTACATATACGATCTCACTGTCATGTATATTAAAGTGTTGAAAAATAATTACCAAGCCAATAACTACTGTACACAAATCGATGATAAAACGTCGAATTACACATTATTAACATACGTTATTATCGGTGTTATCACAGGTTTAATCATATACAATGTTACAAGCAGGATATTTAGACTATTAATGTCAAGAGTTAGTATAAGTTAATATCTTCCCCACAAATAAGTAATTTATTATAGGTGCTTATATGTTGCACAAAGGACTCTTTATTCTACTATCTATTGTTTTATTCACATCTTTGCTAGGTAGTATTATAGCAGACAATAACAATAATCATATTACCCTATTACCCGATAAGAGTCTCTTAAGAACCTTCTTAGAGAACCAATATGTGCCCGAAGTAGGATTATTAAGAGCAGGTGTATCTGTTTATTCCGAGAATATAACTATTTATGTAGCCAATGATAATGTTCTAGCAGCCAGAGCACTAGAGGTCTTAGGCTCTCCACTGGCTTCAAAAGTCTTAACTGTATTGAACAATAATTTTAGTGGGGGCTGGAACGGTAAAATAGATATTCTACTTGGTAAGGATATACCAGATATGTTTTATAACATGCGTCATAAGTTTATAGCGGAAATAAACGGTTACAGAATAATATATGAAATACCCGATCTCTCTACTCCTATTAACGACTGGTATAACTACGCTGATCTAGTAGTATATCGAGCACTAGACAGACTATTATGGGGTTCTAGACCCTATGCTGAAAAGCTATTCATTAACTTAACCAAGTTATGGGATGGTTATGGATTCTATGATAACGCGGTCAAAGGACGTGAAAATGAAACTGGTAAAATAATCTATGATGTCTATAAACTGGCATTATTCGTTTACCTCTATAGAGCATTAGAGTATACTGGCTCAGATATTATTTACGACTATGAACATATCTATGAGAAGTGTTTAGAAATAATATCAATGGCCCAAGATAAGGAAAAGGGTGGAATTCATACAGACTATGAGGTAATTAATGGAGAGATAGTTATTACTGGCGACATGAACACCGAGACAACAAGTATTGTTGTTCTCGCGATTTATAGTGATTATCCCATGGTAATTAGTTCAAATGATTGTTAATAAGCTTCCATTTTTACAGCTTTTCTAATAAAGAGCATCGTAATCACTAATAATATGATCACGATGACAAAACTAAGGATAAGGAGCATAGATAGTATATTAGCATCTGTTCCTGCACCAAAGCATATGGGTATAAAAAATATTACTATGCAACCAACTGCTCCGCCGTGCGTGCTTGTTTCATTTAAACCACTTAATAAACCGAATACTATTGTTGAGAATATCATGAGAATGCCTATGAATATAAGCATGTAACCGAGAACAAACCATGAGAACTCACGTTTCATATTTACATCCACCCCTTTAATCCTACTAAATACGTTATAAACACCAAGATCGTGAGAATAATAGCTAGTATGAGCATTAATAAGGAAATGTTTTTAGAAGAACCAAAGACTATGGGAATCGGGCCTATTATTATAACTCCACCAGTTTCAACATGTCCTTCTTTTCTAGTACTTGAAAACATCCCAATAAATATAATCAAGAAACCGATAAATATTAATGCTATACCAATAATTATGCCATAAAATAAATGATCGGCCCAGAGAATACCAGTTTGATTTACCAAGTATCCTCACCTATAACTATTTACGTGGATCAAACTATATTATTTCTTGCAGAAGGTGAACACTATGCTCCCCTACACAGTTCTAAGGACTAAGATCATTGAGATTAATGGGAAAAAGATAGTTGGGTTCGAAATAGACCTTCCAAATGCTCCACCCTTAATAGTTCTTAGAGGAGACAAGGGATTCGTAATGTGTGGGTACATGGATATAAAAGTAGCCGAAAAACTTAACCTAGTAGCTGCTAGAATAACCGGTGTGAAAAACGTTGAAGAAGCACTTGACAAAACAATTAGTGAGGCTACAAGTAAAGCAATGGAGCAAGAGATAAAACCTGGAATGAAAGTTAGAGATATACTCAAAATTCTATAAACAGGGCCTGGTGAAATCTTTTGGCAAATAAGAAGATCACGGGTATTTCCCTGATCCTCCTCTCATTCATCTTATTGTTTACATATACGTTTGGGCTAATCATTTATCCCGATCTCAAAATACATGACATAAAGTTATCAGAACTTCTCATAAAAGGAACTATCTATGTAATAATACTTGTATTTGCCTGCATTATCGGATACATTGGATACACATATCTAAAAACAACACCACCTGATATAGACGAAGTTGTTAAGGAGTACAAAGAATATGTTAAGAAATAAGTTCTCTGAAGGAGGTGAAATCAAGTGTATAGGAAAGTAAAAATAATAACAACTATTGGTCCTTCAAGCGGGAATTATGATACAATATATAAACTGATCCAAGAAGGAGTAGATGGGTTTAGGATAAACTTTAGCCATGGAGAACCCAAACAATGGGATGAATGGATCAAGATGGTTAGAGAAGCATCTACTAAGTTAGAGAAGGAAGTAGCATTAATAGGTGATATTCCGGGACCACAGATACGTATTGGTAACTTACCAATACAAGAAATAAGGACCAAGGAGACCGTCAAACTGGTTTTTGGCGAAGAAACAAATGAGATGAAAACCATACCTATTCCGATAAAGAAAGTTTTCGAAATACTAGAGCTCGGTGATACCCTACTAATTGATGATGGAAGAGTTATATTGAGAATAATTGATGTAGGCGAGAAAGAAGCTGAAGCCATTGTATTAAATGATGCAACTCTTTACCCTAGGAAAACATTAGTAGTATTTGGGAAAGAAGTAGACTTACCAGTGATCACTGCTAAAGACATAGAGTTACTGAAATACTCGGTCTCTAGAGACTTAACGTTTATAGCTATAAGTTTCGTCAGGAGACAAAATGATGTCTTAATAGTGAAGGATCTATTGAATAGATTAGGTGGTAGGATCAATATTATATCAAAAGTAGAGACTAGATCAGCTGTACGTAACCTAAAAGAGATCATAGAAGTATCAGACGCAATTATTATAGCACGTGGAGACCTAGGCATGCATTTCAGCTTAGAAGAAATACCTAGAATACAACGTAGAATAGCTAGGGAATCAATTATGCTCGGAAAACCAAGTATTGTAGCAACACAGCTTCTTGAATCAATGGTCAATTATCCAAGACCTAGTAGGAGCGAAGTAGTAGATGTAGTTAACGCAGTATATGATCTTGTGGATGCACTACTATTAACAGATGAAACCGCTATTGGGAAATACCCTGTTGAAGCTGTCAAGTGGTTAAAAAGAATAATCGCTTCAGCAGAATCAACAATTATAATGGATCAAGTAATGAAAATCAGAGAGAGGACGAGACTCGAGACATTAAGGGAAAAATACGCTATTGGCTTAATACTTCTCGCCGAGAAAATAAACTGTAAAGTACTCATATTTACAAAAACATCAACGATCCCACCACTAATATCTAGGTTCAGGCCCCAAGTACCTGTCTATGTTGGGACTATTAACAAGAAAATAGCCGAAAAACTAGCAATATACTATGGTATAAAACCATATACCCTATCACAAGTACCTCCAGATAAAACAATAGATTATGACCAAGGAGTAAGGCTACTATACAATTACTTAAAGAACAGAGAAGAAATCACATATGGAGAAATAATAGCCGAAGCCTATGGTAGGAGAGAAACCGAGATACATGAGATAAAGATCAGGCAGGTTATTTGAGAAAAAGATCAATGTATAAGAGCATATAAAAGCCGCCGGCGGGATTTGAACCCGCGACCACCGGCTATCTCACGACTTCGGTTATTCGAATAATCCGTTACGAGGCCGGCGCTCTACCGAGCTGAGCTACGGCGGCTTATCCATAATTCTTCTAGAGAACATAGGGGATAAAAAATTAATTTTAGGCCTTTAAACAATTTATTCTTTAAAAGCCTTGATGCCGTTAAGAGCCATATCTTTTATTACTTCGTAAGGATTCTTTGCTTTAACAATTGCTGAAGCTACTAATACTCCACTTGTTCCAAGCTTTATAGCTGCATAAACATCTTCTCCCTTACTAATACCAGCACCCGTTAAGATAATTACTTCGCTATTTACTTTGCGTATCAGCTCAACACTTCTGGTAATAACCTCGGGTTTCGCCTTGCTCACTGGTATACCTGTACCAATAAGCTCTGGTGGTTCAACAGCTACCATATCTGGTTTTAAAACAGCAACAGCAGCACCCGTCTCCGGTACATCTGCACATACAAGGGTTCGCAATCCTAGTTCATTTGCTTTCTTAATTAACCAATTTATATCAGCTAGTTTTAACCTATGTTCACTATGATTCAATAATACACCATGAACACCAGCTTCTTTCAATCCCTCTAACGGTATGAAACCTGTTCTAGCACCTGGTTCAACCGGATCAGCGTGTTGTGCATAAACTTTTATTTCAGTACCCTTTACTACTTCAAGAACTGGTTTAATCTCTGTATATGGTGGTATTAATATGATCTCTACGCCTGTTTCCTCCCATACTTTCTTAGCGTCATGCGCAATTCTTAAAGCGTTTTCGCCGA
>JAGGVR010000054.1 GCA_021157925.1 Staphylothermus sp.
GCAGCTAATGGATTAGCTCTCATGTGGGAAATACTATACATCGCAGCAAGCCTAAGACTGCCAATAGTACTAGCTGTTGCAAATAGAGCATTATCAGCACCTATAAACATACACTGTGACCACAGCGACGCATATGGAATGAGAGACTCTGGATGGATACAGTTATTCGTAGAGAATGTCCAAGAAGCATATGATACAACCATACAGGCATTCAAAATAGCAGAAGATGAGAGAGTATTATTACCAGTAGCTGTTAACCTGGATGGATTCTTCTTAAGCCACACACTAGAAAACATCCACATGCTACCAGATGAAGCAGTACATGAGTTCCTAGGAGGATACAGAAAGATACCAAAAGTAAAAGTAGATTACTTTGACGAAGAAGTACCACTAGCTTTAAACCCAGCACGCCCACTAAGCTTCGGACCACTAGACCTATATGACTACTACTTCGAACACAAGATGCACCAAGTAGAAGCAATGAAAAGAGTACCAGAGGTAGTTAGAGAAGTTAATGAAAAATGGTATGAACTAACGGGTAGGAAATATGGTGATGGCATGTTAGTACCATACGAAGTCGAAGACGCTGACATAATAGTAACTGTTCTCGGAAGCACCGCTGGAACAGTAAGACATGTCGTCAAAAAGCTTAGGAGAGAAGGCAAGAAAGTCGGAATGGTAAGGATAAGGATGTTCAGACCATTCCCCCACAAAGAACTAGCAGAGATCTTAAAGAACGCCAAGGTAGTAGGAGTCATGGATAGAGGCATAAGCTTCGGAAGCTATGGTCCAAGCTTCTTAGAGGTAAACACAGCACTATATGACTACAAGGAGAAACCACTACTAGTAAACTATATCTACGGACTAGGTGGCAGAGATGCAGAGCCAAGTCTTGTCGAGAAAATGTTCGAGGAGCTATTCAAGGATGCTGAAAAAGGAGTTGTTGAGAATAAACTCAGATTCCTAGGTGTTAGAGAATAAGGTGGAGGTGGATAAAATATGCCCGCTCAAACCCTACCCCAAGTCCCAATCAAGAAAGGAGAACCAGCATATAAGCTCTGGATATTTGAGCCGGGATGGAAAGGAGAACTCCCATTAATACTTAATCCAAGACAACTAGCCGAACAGAAGAGACCGGCAATACTACCTGGACATAGACTCTGTGCAGGATGTGCTGCACCGATAATTGTTAAGCTTGCAAGCTTTGCCTTTAGAGGACCAACCATAGTTGTTAATGCAACTGGTTGTCTAGAAGTAGCAACAACCATATTCCCATACACAAGCTGGGCAGTACCATGGATCCACAACGCATTCGAAAACGCTGCTTCAACTGGTAGTGGTGTAGAATCAGCTATTAAGGCAATGAAGAAGACAGGAAGACTACCATACGAACACGTCGACGTCGTCATATTTGGTGGCGATGGTGGAACCTTCGATATAGGATTCCAAGCACTCAGCGGCGCGGCTGAGAGAGGACATGACTTCCTATACATTCTATACGATAACGAAGCCTATATGAACACAGGTATACAGAGAAGCGGTGGTACACCAAAGTTCGCATGGACAACAACAAGCCCCGTAGGAAAAGTCCTGCCAGGCAAGATGCAGCACAAGAAACCAATTGCTGATATAATGGTTGCACACCGCATACCATACGTTGCAACAGGAACACCAGCACATTGGTTAGACTTCATAAAGAAAGTGAGAAAAGGAATTGAAGTAGATGGTCCAGCATTCATACATGCACTAAGCCCATGTGATCGTGGATGGAGACACGACACAGCAATCACTATAGAAATAGCGAGGAGAGCCGTAGATACATGCTACTTCCCACTATGGGAGTGGACACCAGAGAAAGGATACATGCTAACAGATCGTAGCCTAGCAATTGCAAGAAACCCGAAGTTAAAGCAACCAATAGAGAAATTCGTAGAAGTACAAGGTAGATTTAAACACCTACTAAAACCAGAGAACAGACACTTACTCAAAGAACTACAAGAATGGGTAGACACTGTTTGGGAAGACTTACTAAGAAGAGCTACTAATGCACCTAAATAAAATCTTTTTTCCTCAAAAATTCTTTACACAACAAAGTATTGGAGAACGAGATATATTGGTTGTAATCCTAGATACTAATGATATAAAAGAATTTTTATTAAACATTATTTGTTCTCGGAAAACTGCAATAGCTTTTGTAGGTAGTCCTTTGAGAAAAGATGATAGAATAGCATTACTTATCTACCACGACCTTTTGAATAAATTAAAAAATAATCCAGACAATGTATGGTTTATTGAATGCGAATATGGTTTAGAAAATTGTCTACATGAAATAATTAAGAAAAAACCAGAAGTACTTATTATAGTGGATGCTATATTATCTCAAGAGCTCAGACCTGGAGAAATAGTACTAGTATCATGGGAACATGTAAAAGAAAAAATCGGATTAGCTACAACACATAATATACCAGTATATATAACATTAAGTCTGTTGAAAAAACAAGTTGATCTCCAAGAAATATTTTTGTTAGGAATAAGAGTCGAAAATATTGAAATTGGCATGGATATTAGCGAGTCAGTAAACAAGGGACGCAAGAAGATAGTTGACTTATTCTTCAAAGTAATTACCGGGTGCGAAGAGTGGAAAATATTAGCTTAGGCAAAGTATATGGAAGTACAATCATTGATTTATAAGCTATTCTTTCGTGTTCGTCAAACTGGTATTCTTCAAACATTTTTAACTTGTATAAGTCTTCAAGAAATAGTACTGGCATCCAATAACCTAGTTTCTTAACAACTCTAACAAGCCTATGTTGTATAACAAACTTCTTATAATATCCGCTATATATGTCAAGATAATTATTTATAGTAATTTCTCCTTCCAATAGCTTTGCCAAGGGTCTAGCTAATAGGGTTATACCATAAAGTCCTCCACCAGTATATGGTTTTGTTAATGGAATAGAGTCACCTATAAAGAATATTTTCCTCTTACAAACTGGTTTCTTTAACGGGGGATCTAGTGGTATTGTTCCTCCAAAAAACCTCTTTACCCTATATTTATTGATTCTAATTTTCTTTGCCAAGTACCTAATTACTCTCCATGGATGATAAACGTGTTTCTTAACTCCATACCCGATAAGTGCTTTTTCCTCATTTAGTGGAACAAGCCATCCAAAAAAATCTGGCATAGTATTAGTGTATAAGATATGGAAGATCTTGGGATCATTTATATTTGTTTTAATAACAGCTTGTACTCCATAGATTTTATTCCTTATTGGTCCAAAACATAATCTTCTTAGAAAAGAATAGGCTCCATCTGAGGCTATTATTTTCTGGAATTGAAAGGATCGTCGTCCTACCCGTAAACTCCCCAGTTTCTGACCTGGCTTAACCCTAGTTCCAAGAATTAATTCATGCCCAAGTCTCTGTACTTTTTCAGCTAGCTTTTTTTCCAAAAAGGGTCTCTTGACATGATATGCAATTGGCTTATCTAGCAATAATTCGATCTTCCTATGAGGTGTATGGAAAACTATTCCATAGTATTCATTTTCTATTATTTTGTTTCCAAGGATCCTTGTTAGAAAAGAAGCTGTATAAGAACCGACTATTCCTGTACAGTGTTCGGGTCTTCCGAGAAAAGTATGTTCCTCGAAGATAATTACATCATGTCTTCTAATGAAAAAACTAGTAAGTAATCCAGCTGGTCCAGCACCAATAACAGCTATCTTTCCACATGTATCCATTCACTATTCCCATTCATAGCTCCTATCACTTGTCTTCATAGTGAATCTCTTGGCTTTTAGGCTCTTCACTATGTAGAGATAAGCAGCTTCGGGGTCGCCGGTTGAGCCGCATGTATAAACATCTACTGTAGCAAAGCGGTGTTCAGGCCATGTATGGATAGATATATGGCTCTCTAAAACAATACCAACAGCACTGACACCGGGATGTATTTTCCATGCTTTCACATCTAGCAATGTAAACCCACCAATTCTTGACGCTTCACGTATTATCTCGACTAATTTTTTCTCATCAGACAAGATCTCCGGATCGCATCCATATAGCTCACCGTATATATGTCTACCTATCACTGGCTTCTCCACTAACTTCTTATTCTCTACTACATTGTATGCTGTGAACATCTTCATCACCCCAATTGATACTTACCCCCGGGGGAAATTTAAAGTTTCCCCCCCTCCCCCTTTGTATCAGCCTTAA
>JAGGVR010000074.1 GCA_021157925.1 Staphylothermus sp.
GTATACTTAGTCCTAGATATCATGCTGTCCATGCTGTAAATGTTAGTCCTGAAGAGATCAAATACATTGCTGAGACTGGTGCACATGTTATACATAATCCGGAAAGCAATATGTATCTTGGATCAGGGATAGCTCCGATACCAGAATATATGGAGGCAGGAGTAAATGTAGCATTAGCAACAGATGGTGCTGGAAGCAATAATAACAATGACATGATCGAGGCTATGAGGTTCGCAGTATTCTTGCATAGAGCAGCTAAGAGTCATCCATCAATAATAACTGCTTGGGATGCACTTGAAATGGCTACTATTAATGGAGCAAAAGCACTTGGCCTTGAAAACGAGATAGGTAGTCTTGAACCGGGTAAGAAAGCTGATATAACTATTATAAAGCTAGATGCTCCACACACAGCTCCCGTTCATGACCCCTTAGGAGCTATTGTATACTGTGCAAATGCACAAGATGTAGATACAGTTATTGTTGATGGAAGGATCCTTATGGAGAACAGGGTAGTAAAGATATTCGATGAGGAAAAAGTCAAAGAAGAAGCATACAAAGCCGCTGAAAGAATACTGGATAGGGCAAGAGAAAAATTCGATACAAAATTCCCGTTCGAGAAATTCTTAGTGTAAAGTCTTTTTCTCTACTCTTCTCCTTTCTTTATTATATATTCTATTCTTTGACCAGTCTTTTTATCGAACAAGTGTATTTTCTCCTTCTTGAACTTCAGGTATATCTTATCTCCTGGTTTCAGATTTATTGAAGGTGGTGCAAGAATTTTGATCGTATGTTCTTCTTCAAGCTGGATTGTTATCACTAAGTCTTTACCTATTGGTTCAACTACAAGTATTGTTGCCTCCGCATCACCATTATCCTTGTTTGTTATTACTATGTCTTCAGGACGTATACCAAAATAAACCTCCTTGTGTTCATTAAGTATTTTTTCAGCGATCTCGTCTTTGAACACATATTTAAATCCGAGACACTCCAATGTTTTACCATCAATTACTCTACAGGGTATGAGGTTCATAGGTGGTGTTCCTATAAAGCTTGCTACGAAAGTATTGGAGGGCTTAGAGTATATTTCATCGGGTGTTCCTGTTTGTTGTATTCTCCCATTATTCATGACCACTATCCTATCAGACATTGATAATGCTTCAATCTGATCATGTGTTACATAAATAGCTGTTATCCCGAGTGTCTTCTGTAATCTCTTAAGCTCTGCCCTCATGTACACACGAAGCAGTGCATCCAAATTACTAAGAGGCTCATCAAGCAACAACACGTCTGGTTCTTTGACAAGCGCTCTTGCTAGTGCTACTCTTTGTTGTTGCCCACCGCTTAGCTGTGAGGGTTTTCTGTCTAATAAGTGATCTATTTTAAGTAGTTTAGCTACTTCTCTAACTTTTTTATCTATCTCGTTCTTGGGTAGTTTTTTGAGTTTGAGTGGGAAGGCAATATTATTGTATACAGTCATGTGCGGGTAAAGAGCATAGCTTTGGAAAACCATGCCCACATTCCTATCTTTGGGAGGTATGTCTGTTACGTCTATGTCATCGAAGTAGATCCTGCCCTTCGTGGGTTTGTAGATTCCAGCGATCATTAGGAGTGTTGTTGTTTTACCACATCCAGATGGGCCAAGTAATGTTACGAATTCACCATCTCTTATATAGAGTGTTACGTCATCTACTGCTTTTACTTTCCCAAAATACTTGCTTACCTTATCAAGTTTTACACTAACCATTCTCTCTTCACCCTTTCACTCCACCCACATATATTCTGAGTAAGAGTTTTTGTGAGAATACGAAGAAGATAATGGTTGGAAGAGCATAGAATAAACTGAGTGCTGCCAAGAACCCCCAATCGACGAACTTGTATTCTCCTATGACATGGTATATCATAACTGACAATGGCCACCATCTATCCTCTCTAATAAATGTGAATGCCATTATGAATTCTGCCCATCCAGCTAAGAAAGCGAAAACAGCTACAGCAGCAAAACCAGGCAGGACTAAGGGTAGAATTACTTTCCTCCAAGCAGTAAGCCTGTTGCAACCGTCAACTAGTGCTGCCCATTCAATATCCCATGGTACGTTGTCAAAGAACCCTTTCATAATCCATGCTCCCATAGGGGCTTCAAGAGCAGCCTTGGTAATCATAACGCCTGTTAAAGTTATGAATCCTCTTCCATATAAACCAAGTTTATTCAATAAGACAAATAATGCTATTAGTAGGACTATGCTTGGAAAAGCATGCAATGCTAGTATGAATTCCATCATTTTTGTCCTACCACGAAACTCCATACGCGATAAAGCGTATCCCGCAAGCCCGGCCACAAAAGTTACTAATAATGCAGTTCCCAAGGCAAGGTAGAGCGAGTTAATTGTTATAGGCCAAATGTTTGGATACTTCTTAAGCCCCATCTGTATAGTTGACCATAAGAATCTCCAGTTCTTCAAAGTGAAACCATTAGGTATTATGCCGAGAGTCACTTTTGAGCTGAAAGCCTGAGCTATTAATCCTAGATACATTAACCAAATTGGTATTGAAGGGATGACGGCTACGAATAATACTATGAGTGCCTTCGCGATTTTTTCCAATAAGATCCTCTTCTTTATCTTCTTTATGTCAATGTATTTCTTACTCATGCTTTACACCTCTATCTTGCTTGGCTGCATCAGCTTGTGGAATCCAAAGATCTTGAAGTATAAAAGAATTAATACTATACCAATAGCTACTAGTACGAGGGATACTGTTGCTCCATAAGCATATTCGCCCATCTCGAAAGCCTTGAACCAAGCATATATTGCGAAAACAGTTGTACCAGCAGCTTTTGTTGCTCCATAGCTTCCCCAAAGGATAAGTATTTGTTCATAAGATGCTATCAGACTAAGTGTTTGCCACGAGATAACGAAGAGCATTGGCCACTTGAGGAGTGGTAGTATAATAGACCTTATGATCTGGAGGTCGGATGCTCCGTCAACCTTGGCAGCTCTAATAAGATCCTCTGGGATCGATTTTATAGCTGACGTATATATGATCATTCCAAAACTTGCACCAACATATCCATTAACAACAATCATCAAGATCTGCGAGTATGGTTTCTCCAATAGCCAGCTTCCAGGAGCTACTCCTAGTGAAGCAAAGAACTGATAAAAAGGCCCTGTATCTGGTGATATTAGCCATATCCATAAGAAACCATATACTACAGCAGGTGTTATTCTTGGAAGCAGCCAGACTACTCTCATAAATGTTGATAAGTACTCGTTCTTGACGAGATAGACAATAGATATTGATAATATTAATGAGTAGAAAGCATTTATTGCGAGCACACTACCAACATATATGAGAGTTATCTTAGCTATTTCACCAATATATGGGTCTCCGCCTAAAAGCTTATGGAAATTCTCAAGAGTAAAGTTGAAAGCTCCTTCCACACCATGTACAAACTTTACGAAGTTCTTATACGTAACATTCGTAAATGAGAGGAAAACAGTTAAACCCACAGGGACCAGCCAAAAGAGTATAATCATAAATAATAATGGGGCTAAGAATATCCAAGGCAGTATTTTTCTGGGCAAATTTTTCAAACTAGGCAAATCAGCTAAGCACCTCCTACATAGGGAATAAGTAGTGATTGTTTATGGAATACATATATATTGGAATTGGGAAAAAATAGTTTGGATTTTACTTAATGATTATCTGGCCACCTATTTCGGATTGCAACGCTGAGATCATTTCATTGAGTGCTTGTTCTGGTGTCGCTTCTCCTCTCTCAACCTTGGCTATTGCATCTATCCATGCTTCTTTGTATGCTGTCCATTTTTCGTGGATTGGTTCGAATGATGTGTATTCTAGCATGTATACTACTTCTTTGTGGAACTTCGACTTCTGGTAGTACTGGTCGAACTGAGTGGTTATTCTTACTGGTAGGTGTCCACTGTCTACGGCGTGTCTAGCGTCTAGTGGTGCGGATGTTGCTAGTGCTACTAGTATGAAGCTTGTTTCCGGGAACTTGGTTTGGCTTGATACATAGTATAGTACTGGGCTTGACAGAGTCATTGGCTTAAGGCCTTTCTCGGGTGCTGGGACTAGTGCAAAGCCTATGTTCTTCCACTCGTATTCCTCTGTAAGGTTTCCTAGCTCCTTGTGATATGGTACTTTTTGCCATTCAGCCCAATGCCATGTTCCGCCGAACCAGAATAATACTCTTCCATTAACGAAGTCGGTGTGGATCTTTCTCCATTCTGTACCGATCATTGTTGGTGGTAGGACTTTATCCTCTTGAGCCATTCTGTAGAGTAGCTGTAATGTCTTCAGCATTGCTTGTTTATCTAGAACTAGCTTACCTGTCACAGGGTCCTGTAGTACTCCGCCATATTGGTAGTAGAATATTATGAATGGTGTTCCGCCAAAGTTTGGTCTGTGGTAGAAGCCCCACTCTACTAGTCCTTTCTCCATAGCTTCTTTTGCAACCTTGATGAGGTCTTCTATGGTAATTTCGCCAGATCTGATCTTCTCTGGTAAAGCATTTATTTCATCCTCACTCCATCCAAGCTTTTTTAATACATCCTTTCTAAAGTATAGTGGTCTTGCCTCTGTGTCTTGTGGTATTGCCCATATATATCCCTTATAAGTGACTGCGTGCCATAGGTTCTTATAAGTGTCGGCTACTAGTGGCCAATATTTCTCCACGTATTTGTCTAACTGTACAGCATATCCTGCCTCTACTACTCTGCCAAGGTCTTTCATAGCAAATATGTCTGGTGCTTGATTAGCTACAAATGCTTGCTCTAACTGTGTCCAGTAACCACTTCTGAAGAATTGGCTTTTCTCAGTATCTACTGTTACCTTGACATCTATACCGTATTTCTCCAGTAGTGCTGTTACAATCTTTGCTGCTCTCTCAACATTTATTACACGAGTAGTATCTACTGGACTACCAAAAGCCCATACAACAATCTTTATCTCCTTAACACCGTTTGCTTCAGCTTCGCCCTTAATACCCTCTACTATCCTGTCAGCTACGAACTTAGGGATCTTATAAGTTATCCCATCAACAGTAACTGTTATGACGCCACTAGTAGGTATTGGTTCTAAAGCATTGATTCCTAAATATGCTATTTCTTGACCAGCACCTCCACCGGCTGTTACTGTTGTTGTCTCGGTTCTAGTTACTGTTGTTGTAATTGTCTGTGGTTGTCCACCACCAGTAGGTGCTACGAAGTAACCTATACCTATGCCTAGGATTAATGCTACAATCACGGCTATAACTAATACAATCTGTTTTGTTTCTACCACACACACCCACCTCCTAAGGCTAAAAGACACGTGTTAGAGGTAAAACTAAGAGGTAGGGTAGGGGTATATCCTCTAATTAGAGGAGATATAACCCATTTATTGTATTATATAACAAGACAAAATTAAATGTTTTGCTCTGATACTAGTTTGTTAGAACAATTGATTAAGACATGATATATCTGATCAAGTATTTATCAATAATAATATAATATGATAATATGTCCAAATACGGTAGAAGATCGTTTGGATTAAACAATATATCATATGAATACACATACTAAGTAAAGGGTCATAGAAATGACGATCAGAGCAATATGGGGCTATAAAGGCGGAGAATATGATGAAAGAATAGCGGAAATATATAGTTTATGCAACTGTATCTATTACTCCCCCGACGCATGTAGATTAGTTAACTCTGAATATATAAGGAGAATATGGTATGAAGCAACTTGGTTCAAGCCAGACGAACACTTCTTATTATTCCTACAAGACAAACTAGTTGGATATAGTTATGCATGGGTAGTAGATAATGCTCTAAGAATAAATGCTTGTATTGATCCAACTCTACCAGACACTCTAAAAGAAGATCTTTTTAGAACAGTAATTAGAGAATCAATGAAGAAGAAACTAGATGAGTACAAACACTCGATTATAACGATACATGCTGGCAGAGAATTTAGTGAATTACACCAATTGATAAGGAAAATAGTAAGTCCCATAAGGGAAACAATTACTTCACAACTCATGAAGCTATGCATTGACGAGCTAGAAAGATACGTTGAGAAGAAAAAGCCCCCAAGCATAAAATTGGTAGAATCTAATGGTGTAGAGCATGCAGACATTATTACAGAGATATTTAACAATGCTTTCTCAATCTATGATTGGTTCATAGAGTGGAATCCAGAAGACACTCGAAGATAGTATGAACAGCAGAAACTTACAGTATTCATAGCGTACAATGAAAAAGGAGAACCAATAGGATATTCTGATATAAGTATAAGGAAAAACTATTATGGAGAAACCATAGGCTATATAGAAACACTAGCTGTGAAAAAAGAGTATCAGAGAAAAGGATATGGTACTGCTCTCCTTTATCAAGCAGTTAGGGAATTATTAGAGAAAGGAATAGAGAAAATATATCTCGACGCAGTATATGATGTAGCAACATATTACTATAAGCGGGGATTCAAACCATTATATAGATATATTAGAGCACAATTTGTGCAACAAAACGTATAATGGTGTTCGAAAACTACAATTATAGAGTATGATATAGGAATACATATTATTAGAGGAATAATATTTATCAAGCCAGACAATTACAGGATGATCAACTATGTTTAGCATTATAAAGAAACACGTAACAAGAAAAGCTCTTGCCATAATAACAGCTATTCTCATCGTAATAGCTACTATTCTTCTTTATCAAAACCTGGTACAAACACAAAGCAATCAAGAAATAGATGAGAGTCTAGAGAAAAAACTCGCAGAATTATTTGTCAAAACCATAATATACTGTAACAAGACCAAAGAAGACATGTTAAAATCCTATTACAGAATTCCACATATAATCCCCCTTACTAGAAAAGAAATACTAGAACTCCTTACCCAGTATTCTAATTTAGAGATAACTCTCTTTATTCCAGAAAACTTTCCCTTCACAAATGCTAGTCAAACACCAAAGCTTCAACAGATACTGTGGAGAGCATTTAGATCATATTACACCATAGCTAATGATACACTAATAGCATATAATACGAGTAGAGAACTCGAAGAAATCATGCCAGTAATAGCCAAGTCTCTATCATATCTAGCTAAATGTGATGTCGAAAACGGAATAAACGAATACTTAAAGATAGAGCCAAAATTAACAAAAATAATCGATAATTTGAACAAAATATACTATGATCTTTCAAGCATAAATGAGGAAACACTTTTATCAGAAGAACATAGGAAAACTATTCAAGAAGCAATCAATACAACATCAAAAATACTCACATCTCTAACTAAGTATAAACAAATAATGACACTTATCAAGAATAACCCTGAAAAATACAAGCAAATATGTCTATATGCACATGACCAACTAGACAATATTACACAGGATGCACAACAACTGCTTTGGAAGCTAGCAAATATGCTTCAAAACTTATCCAACTTAGGATCAGCAACAAATGATCTAAATGCTTTCATAGATACCATTAATAATGCCTTATATAAGGAAACAACAATTCTTAACAATCAAGGTAATCAGGGAAGTAATCAGCAAGGACAAGGTTCTAATCAACCAAACCAAAACACGAGTCCTAGTGGAGGAAGTGGTGCGGGATATCATAACTTGACGGAGACAGATTAAAATTGATGATCGTTTTTGAGCACCCATTTCTACTAATTTTATTAGCACCCATTTTTCTGTTATATGGTTATATTCTAAATAAGACCATTAAAAATAGAAGGATCCTAGCAAATACACTTAATTATCCATTCAAAACAGTATTAAGAACAGTGATTGATGCATCAAAAATAATAGCACCAATACTACTCGTATTAGCGTTAACAACACCAGTGTTAATGTATGAATACCAAGTGATCATAGATACACCGGAGAAATTAGTAAAGTATTCTGGAGAATTACCTGCAAGATTCATCTTCTTGATAGATGTTTCACCAAGTATGTATAGAGAAAATAGAATAGATCAAGCAATTAGTGCATGTAAAGCCTTTCTAGAAAAACTGAATGTTTCAGACCAGGTAGTGATTGCTGTCTTTGGAGGAGAAGTAAGAGAAATATACATGGGAGACCCTAATGGCGCATTAAAGATTATTGGAACAATTAAGAAGTATGAAATAAAATATACATCTATATCCTCGGCACTTGGATGGGCTCAGGGATTAATCAAGGCATCTGGAATACCTGGAGTAGTAATTGTGTTGACTGATGGAGCAAACAACTATGGTGGTGACCCAGTACAAGCAGCATGGATAATCAACGCTTCTGGAACACCAGTTGTATTTATTAAGGTAGGAAATGATCCGCGTGGTACACCTCTCTTCCATAAATTATCGAGTAAGGGAATACTAGTTCTTGATACTAATAATTTGGATAAAGAAAACCTTGAAATGATTGCTGAGAAAACAGTCATAGATACAAAACTTGATACACTAGTGAGTCATGGAAAGAACAAGATCAATCTCTATAGAAAGGATTATACATTAACAATTATGCTTTACTCATTAGCTATTGCACTATTATTATTCACGAGGATTGAAGGGGTATAGACATGATAGTTTTCGAGCACCCAGAAGCACTATTAACTATTCCTCTCATTATTGCTATCTATATCGTGTTCAAGAGCGTTATTGGTAAAAGACTATGTGGAAAAATCCATGTCGTAGAACATCCATTAGTGGACTACATAGAACCAGCCACGACCGAACCGAGGAGCGGAAAACTAAGAAGAATACTATTTGACACTCTCTCCCTATTATCCATTATATCGATAGTATTCGCACTAGCATCTCCAATAAATCAATACACTATCGTACAGCATATTGAGACAAAAAGAATAGGTACGCTAGAAATCAAGGTAAAGCCTCCGGTCGTTCTAGTACTAGACAATTCTGGGAGTATGTCTGGCGAGAAAATAGAGACCGCCAAGAAGGCACTATTGTCATTCATTGATAAGATCGATAATAAACTCGATATAGGTCTTGTAGTTTTTAATGGTGTCGTAGACATTGCTGTACCGCCTACACCCAATATTACGAAGATAAGGAAAATCATACCAACAATCAATGCAACGGATGGTACAATGTATACTTATCCATTAAACATTGTCTATCAATGGCTAAAACCCTATAGAGACTTCAACGTACCGGTATTCGTAGTATTTGCTTCAGACGGATTACCAGCAGACGGTAACCAGGTACCATTCATACTACAAAAATACTCTGCTAAGAAAATCCCTATTTACAGCATATTCATAGGTAAAGAACAAGGAGGATATGATTTCTTGAAACAAATGTCTGAGAAGACTGAGGGAGAGGCTTTCTTAGCTGATCAAATAAATAAACTTGTTGATAAATTCAACTTAGTGGCTGAGAAAATCCTTAGCAAGGTAGAAACGAATGTAAGTGTTAAGCTAACATATAACATAACAAGAACGGTTAGGGAGAATCTATCAATGTATTTTGGCTTAGCATCAGTATGTCTTTTGATCGCATGTGTTCTATCGAGGTTTTCAGAGTACAATATTACCTTTTAGACCTTTTTATCTTTCTTAGGATCTTATTTATAAGCTCATAGTTCTCTGGGTTTCTCTTGTAATCATATATTAGTAGTACGAGTAGGATTGTGAAAGCAATAATCCATCTGAGGATCATTATTTCGGATAATGATATTCGTGAGACAATACTGATAACTACGCCACTATTTATCTCAAAGATATCATATAAAACGCTTCGCCTATAACCACTCAAAACAGTTGCCACCGAATAGTTACCTTTCATTTCTTCCCTTATAGCGTCCGTTACAGGCATATATGCATAGCTTGATACTCTATATCTGAGGCTTAGATCGCTTAAGACAGTGTTTTTCTTAACATACACTATAACAGCAGTATACGTGTATGCTGTATGTATATTTTTCAAGTTTATCTCTACACTGGAGCCGGGCGGAATTTCTGCATATTTATTGTTCTTTATGAATGATATAACCTTTGATGCAACATTCCAATCAATAGAGCCATGATATGATGGTATCGGTGTATTACTGCCGATAACAAGTAACTCGATCTTATCGAATTGAGTAAATAATGATATAGGAACACGGTTCTCGACGCGGAGATAATAGCTGTACGTTTCGCTACCTAAGCCCTTATAGTTGTTAATTAGATTATTCACATTATCAACAACGTAAATAAATACAGGTCTACCATTGGGAGCTATAGTGGATGCCGAATAAATAATTGGCCCAGATGTTCCATACATCGTTGATTGCGTTATAGCTGGGTTATAATAAAATATTACAGTCATCGATAAACCAACTACTACTACGGGTATAAAGAATAATAGTATAAAATACTTCAACATATCCCTACACCTCTAATCGATGCTTAGCGTGGTTTAATATTAATATTAATGAGAAAATTGTTGTAACAATAGGCGGTATCAAAATAGTTGTCTCAGATAGATATATTGGTCCATACGAGAAAACATTATATGACCACAGCGGATCAAAAGGTAACATTAACAAATAAATAGCGTGGTATCCCTCGTAATATCCAGTCAATATTCCAAGTATGCTTATAACCACAGAGAGAATAAATGGTAGCAAAAATGCTAGGAACGTTGCTACTAGGTACGCTGCTCCCTTACTCTTCCTGACCAAGCCGAACAAAAATCCCAGTGAAACATTGTTGAGAAGCTGTAGGGATATCGCAAATGCGAATGTAAGCATAGTTGGAACAAGCCTTTGCGAATATGGAGATATTCTAGTGAAAAGAGAAGAAGGATCAATTATTAGAACAGGAAGAACAATTGCCAGGAAAATAGCGAGCACAGGATATACGACTGCTACTATATACCATGATGCAACATATTCTAATCTTGATAAACCCGTAGCTAGATAAAGCTGTATATGGCCTTCATTAATTTCATCAATCATCGGCCCAGCTATAATGATAAGCAATAATACTAAGAACGAACCAAAAATGAATCCTATAGGAGCTAAAAACGAAATGGCCCTGTATATTGATGCTAACGAAAACATTATACCAATAATAATAGCAATAATATATATAGCTGTAGCCTTTAAAGACAATAAGTACTCGGATTGAAGCATTATCTTCTTAACTCGCTCTCGATAATTTTTCATACAATTCACCTAATTCTGTAGTTACGTGCTTTATATTCTTTACATAAACAGATAATTCGGAAGAAGTAAGTATGTTTAGAAGATCCTCCTTATAAGCTGAGTTTATTTTAATGAGTAATCCATTGTCTCTAACCTCTATTCCTCTAACATATTCTTCCATGATTATTCTCGAGGCTAATTTCCTAGGATCACTAGTTTCCACATAATAATATGTATGAACAAAATACTTATGAGTAAGATCTTCTAATTTCCCAGCTTCTATGATTCTACCTTTATTAATGTATACAACATAGTCGGCGACCTCCTGTAGCTCTGGCAATATATGGGTAGCAATGATTATCGTTATTCCGAGTTCTTTCTTTAAATCCTTTATTAAGTCAAGTATTTGTTTACGTGAAAGTGGGTCTAGATTGGCTGTAGGTTCGTCTAGTAGGAGTAGTTCTGGATCGCCAATAAGGGCTTGTGCCAAGCCAAGTCTCTGAAGATAGCCTCTGCTTAGACCACGTATATTGAAGAACTTGTATTCTTCTAATCCTACTAGTCGAATTATTCTTTCTACTTCTCTAATATCTACTCCTTGCATTTTCCCAATATGTTTCAAAAATTTATAGACGCTTACGTATGGATAAACAGGTTTTTCAGGAAGATAACCAATCCTTCTTCTAACACTATATTCATCGATCCATGGGTCCTTGCCAAAAACTGATATTTTTCCACTATTTGGTTTGAGAAAACCCATTATTAGTTTAAAGCTTGTAGTTTTACCAGAACCATTTGGGCCTAATAATCCAGCAACAACTTTTGAGGGGATCCTAAAACTTGCGTTATCGAGTGCTTTGATTACTTTTGACTTTCCAAATATTTTGGTTACATTGTCGAAGACAACGATATCCATTTAGAACCACCTATTTGTTGTCAAATAAATTTCTTCAGGTATTCAAGGCCTTCACGGATAACTCTTAGTCTAGCTTTAAAGCCTCCACCGTATTCTATTATCTTATCAACGCTTGGTATAACTCTATGATTCAAGACTGGGAATAAAACAGCATCGACGTCCCTAGGTTCAACTACTTCGGAGCCCCTCATTGCTGCATATGCTTTTGCTGCTTTCATCAATAATATTCCACCACGGGGACTAACGCCCAACTCAAAATACTTAGCCATAGGCTCGACTACTTCGGGTCTAGAAGCCCTCACAATTCGTGAAATATACTCAATTGTTTCTTCTGGAACAACAGCTTTTTCAGCAATAGTGTTCTGCGCCTCAATAATCCATTCTGGATTAATTACTGACTCAAGTTCTTCTAAAGGTTCACGTAGCTTCATAGAGTGGAGTCTGAGAATATTCTTTTCTTCCTCAAGACTAGCTGGATAACCCATTATTATCCTCATCATAAATCTATCCAGCTGAGCCTCTGGTAATGGATAAGTACCCTCTTGCTCAACAGGGTTTTGAGTCGCTATTACGAAGAAGAATTTTCCAAAACGCCTATTCTCGAGAGGATAAGTTCTATCACCGATAGTTACTTCTCTTTCCTGCATTGCTTGAAGCAGAGCGCTCTGTGTTCGAGGAGTTGCTCGGTTTATTTCATCCGCTAACACAATGTATGCAAAAACAGGGCCTAGTCTTGGCTCAAAATCGAGTTTTTTAGGATTATATATAAGGCTACCAACTATATCTCCCGGCATAAGATCAGGTGTGAACTGGATTCGTGAAAACCCCTTATAGGGTATACCATTAATAACTCTTAATTCTTTTTCAGATAAACCAACTAGTCGAGTAAGTGCTCTAGCCAAAGTGGTCTTAGCAATACCTGGAACACCTTCAAGTAATACATGCCCATTACCAAGCAACGATACAAGAACGTATCTAATCTCTTGATCATAACCTATTATAATCCTGCTTAGTTCTTTTAATATCTCCTCGGTTTTCTCCTTTATCTCATCAATACCGAGAACCATTGACTCCACCATTACTCAACAATAATAATTTCATTAACAACAAAGATCTTAGGCCAAGGAATATCTACAAATAAGGAAAAGCCCTCTTCGCTGGAAACAATATATTTGTCAATCTCCTTAATGATCTTTTCGGGAATATTTCTTTTCCTTATTTCGCTCACTAATAATTCGTATTCTTCTAATGCAATCCTTCTATGCATGAGGGGATCCTTTATAGCTGCTAGTTTTTCATATAATATGGGATCCCTTTTCTTAATATCACTCAAGAATTTAAGCCAAGAAATGTATCCTTTAAGTTCTTTAAGCCTCTTGACTCTAAGACCCGGGTGTCCAGGACCAATAACAATACTATATGCTCTACCTAATACTCCATTCTTCTTGCTTATAACGAGTTTTCCAACAATCTTCTCGGGTAAAGGAATGGGGGATGATGCTTCTACTTTCCTACCCCTATAAAGTGCTTCTCTCGGAGTATTCAATAATACTACTCCTTTCCTCATTGCTCCTTCATAGTACTCATCTATTAACTCGATCTCTGAGACAGGGAATATTCCCTTTACAAGATCTATGTTTTGATCAACAACCTTGTATGGAATATCGAGTCCGTGTTCTCTAGCTAGACTAACAAGAATATCTAAGCTCTCATCTTCTACGGATATATTCTTGGAGCTGAGCATTTTCTTCAATAAATCCACGTCAGGTACACTATCTTCTGCAACAACTCGTATACAAGCCTTAACATATACATTGTCCTCTCTATACACGACACCACATACAAACCCGTAATATAATCCTATTGAGTCATATACATTGAATCCACGCAGTTCTTCATAGTCATAAAATTTCAAAATAAAGACACCATAAATTACTAGTTCTCCATAGATAATTTACATATTTATATATGTGGGCGTATTGATAAATATATCGCGTAGACACATGTGTTCAAAAATTTAGATAACATTATGATTCCTTCTAGACAAAACCAATTAAAAACACATAGTATGATATAAAAGTAAAGATAGCTAAGTGGTTAAGAATGATGCATGATAAAGACATATGCAGAATATCTATGGAAGCAGTTAAGACAGGAATTGTTGATACAGAATCTCTTCTATATGGAGCCGGTAGATCAGTGATCAAGGGAGCTGGTTTCGAATACATTGATTTCAAACCATATAACTATGGAGATGATATAAGATACGTTGATTGGAGGCTTTCAGCACGCATGATAAAAGGAGAAGAACAACAACTCATTGTTAAAGAATTCATGAGTGAGAGGAGAGTAGAAGTATTAATTGCACTAGACCTGTCTAAAACAATGATGTATTGGGAAAAACCATTTATAGCAATATATATTGCTTCAGTACTATTATCAGTATCTAGGAAACTCGAAGACACAACCTACCTAGTAATCCTCAACGGGAAAAACTATATATTATCACCATACCCTAAGCCAAGCGATAATCTTAGATTCTTAACGAAAACCATATGTGGAGAATCATGGGGCAGTATTGGAGAAAGCATAGAGACCTTGATCAAACTACTCCCGAATTTCAAGAACTTAAGAGACATCATACTAATAACCGATTATGCACACAAACCACAAGTCTATAATAAATTAGGAATAGTTGCTAGAGCACTTGACTCCTCCTTATCAATAATAATATCCTCATCAATCCACGAACAATATCCACCACTACGAAAAGCCTATCTTTTCTACAAGTCCCCAACTGGAAGACTAGTTTATGGAAACGTATCAAAAGTCTATGATAAGATAAAGATACATATCTTAAAGTGTAGAGCATACATTAGGAAAGCCACACCATATTATCTAGAACTAAAAACCATAAGAGAAGCAAGAGAAACTAAACACAAAGCCATAAATACATATATATCCTCGAGACAAAGAATTATTTCATAATTAATCCAATGATTCAATCATTAACCATAAAAGCTCATTCTATTATTCGAATAGTTAAACAGCCAAACAGGAACAGTTTTAATAAAAATATTTATGTAGAGCTATAACCCATATATTCACAGGCTAACGTATGGAGAATGTTTGAATTGTATAAGCAAATATATAGTTTATTACTCCTCGTATTGATGAGTACATCAATCACAGCACCTACCATAAACTCTACCATAAGCATTGCTTACTCAATAGGAGGAAATGATCAGCCAAGTATACCGAATATACCGTTCAAACACAAACCATATCTAGATACAAAACTTAGCCCAAAGAATAGTACAATATTATTCTCAGACACACTGGAACACGTGCTATCACAAGAATATAACAATACAGCATACGGTAACTTCACACTAGACCTTAGTGAAGAAAAACTATTCCTTAAAGGAATGCTCAGTGGAGAAATAAGATATTATAATGAAACACTAAACATGACAGACACAGAATTCTCAATAACAATTGATGCAAAAATACGCGGAGAAAACAAAGAATTCCAGGGACAAATAAAGATCAATGGTTCTATAAACCTAGTCCTCGAGACACAGGGAATAAATATAAGTTTCAATCTTCCATTCACTGTACAAGGAAGCTATGATGAAGATACTAATACAAGCACTACAACTATAACTACTAAGAATGCATACATAGTACTCTATGGGCAAAGAATAGATATCGAGTACTCAATGAAACAAGTAACAGATCTCAACAAACAAATAATAACTACAACAACAGATTTCAAAGCATACTCAAAGGACCAATTAACACTCTTCATGTTCGCACAAATACTATCATCTATATTCAGAGTGCAAATACAACCACCCATATATGATCCTTCCACAGGTAAATACGTGATAACTTACTCAAGTACTAGAATAGACAAAATAGAAACAATTTACCAGACAAACGAATACATGATTAATGCAACAAAAGTAGATGCCGTTATAAAAATAGATATTAGGGGAGAAGGCCAAGGACACTTATTAATAGTAAACTTCAAGATCAATGGATACCTAAATGCAAAGGGAGATTATAGAAAAGGATTCTCTATGGACGATAAAGGAATTACCAAGATAAAAAAGCTACATGTAGATGGAGAAATAATTCTCGATAAGAACAAGATCATTATAAAAATCAATGGATACGGAGAATATTATTCAATAAACCTATACGCTGTACAATTTACATACAGAAGAATAGTTCCCCAAGTTCTAAATCAGTCAGTAGAGGGAAGCAAAGCAATAATAGAGGGAAGCGATGGAATAAAACTACTACTTAACAACAAGACATATAATAAGCTAATATTCACACCTGAAAACGCTTCATTAGCTGAAAATCTCTATATAGTCGTTAATGGAACAGTGCTTGAAGCAAACAGTATTGAAGACAAGATAATAACTTATAGAGCCGTCGAGAAAACAGAAGAAATCAAAGCATATTTCATGAGCGAGAAAACTGAAAGACTAGTGATAGAAGCACAACACACAAAAAGAGTCGTTGTAGAAACAAGAAACACTGCTTTAAATGGTAAAATAATAGAATCAACTTTTGGTAAACACGCTAAGATCGAAATAGTATTCCCTAACACAACCACTCCAATAAAAGGAGAAATAAGGGCTTCTATACTTGGACAGTTACCAAAACAATTACCACAGAA
>JAGGVR010000056.1 GCA_021157925.1 Staphylothermus sp.
ATACGACTATTTTTGCTGATTCATTTATCGGCTTCACTATTCTCTTTTCATTAACTGTTATGAATACTATATTATTTGTCAAACCATATACACCTGCACATAGTTAATTTAATCGAGGTTATTATATGTATTATCCCAGGGTCTGCCGTGTTGAATTGTAACGAATATGAGATCGACATAGAAAGAACAATATATTTGAGCAAATTATTGAAAGAGGTCGTTGACCTAATAGATCTCTTAGAAGAAAATGATCCTCAATATCGTGCCGTGAGAACTATTCTCCAGAATATCTGTACAGGATTAGGAGTCGTAGCTGTAATTGGTAACGCTATTATTAGTTATCAGTTAACTAGTAGAGGAGAAATATATTGGAGTATGTTCAGTGAATGGATTGTGGAGAAATTACCTAAAAGTATTGAGGAGCTTGAGGAGGTTCATAAAGAGTTCTTGTTAAAGACTAGGTATAATGTTTACTCGCTTAAATACAAGCTTAGGAGACTAGAGAAGTTCTATGGAAGCACTCTGGCAAAAGAGCTCGTCATAGATCCTTTCAAGTATTGTCCTGATATTAATCTACTTGTATATAAATTGTCTAGGCTTTTCCAAGCAGATACTAGTTCTAAGACAATGGTATTTGCTGGTAAAATGTACTACTACACTTGTAGATTGAAAGAAAAAACTGTGGGAGGAGATATTGATCTCCCTGTTGATAGAAGGAATTCTTTACTCACCATAACTAGTTGCATTATTAAGACTTGTGCTAAAGATATCAAGAAATGTGTTGAAGACTTAATGAAGCCTAGTTGTAGAAGCATAGTTATTAATGTATGGAAAAGGATTTCTAAAACATCGGGTATTCCCATTTATAGACTTGATTCTCTTACATGGCTTATTACTGGTATACTTAAAACCAATAACTATGACCCTATACAATCATACGAATACATATGTAGGGAGATCGGATATTGTAAGGAGAAATTAAAAAGTCTACTCTTTGCTCTTACAAGCTGTGCTGAAGATAGGAATTGAGAGATTTTCTATTACTTGGCGAAGCGATTATTTTTACATGGTCAAGATAATGATACATAGGGTTGTCAAATGTTCTATGATCTTAGTCGTGCACGAGTTATTGATAAGGAAGATAATAAGAGAATTGCTGTGATCCCTCTGGGTAGTATGGAGTATCATGGCGAGGCTCTCCCGTTATTAACTGATACATTAATTGCCGAAAACATATCTAGGAAATGCCTTGCTAAATATGCTGAAATAACTAGTGTCTCGATATACTTATATCCTAGTATATATTTGGGTTTCTCGCATGAATGGTTAAGATATGCTGGAACCATTAGTTTAGACCCACATACTTATTTGAGAATGATCGAGTCCGTGGTGAAGAGTATTGAGAAGAACATAGATCCTCATGGATACTTACTTGTTAATGGACACGGAGGGAACTATTCCCTGCTCGAAATATTTGCTAGGAAGTACTACTTTTCCTCGAAGAAGCCGGTCTTAATAATTGATTTGTGGAGAATAGCTAGCCATTATGGTCTTCGTTACTGCCACGCTTGTAGAGAAGAAATTATGCTCTATAATTATCTTATTGAGAAAAAGACTGACGAAGCAAGTAATGATATTATTATGAATAGTGGCTCGGAGAATGATTATCTAAGGGGCTACTATAAAGACATAGATGTAGGAGGCAGAGGATCTCTTAGCATTAGTATAGAAGAATATGTATGTAAAGTTTGCGAAATAATCGATTCTGCGATAAAACATATTATTGATCAAGGCTAAACTATTGTAGGGAGGTGCATGGATTTTTGAAACAACAACTAGGTGTAAAGGGATATAATATAGTTACCAAAGTCACTAGTGATCCCTTCAAATTGATGAGTAGACGCGGATACAAGTGGTTTGGCGTTATCCCCATAGAGATAAAGGGTGAAGAAGTCTTCTTATGGACTACGGGTGTTATTGCTCAATGGTTTGATGCAGGAGAGAGAGTTAGGGTCATCTTAAAGGATGAGCCCAAAGATATAGGTGGTGCTTGGATTCTTGGGCCAAATGATTATGAGTTATACCGTATCTATAATGGTGAAGAGATCCCTGTTTGGCCTGTGTGGATGAAGGAATATACTTTGGAGAGAAAAGATCCTTTAAACACGAAGAAAGTTTACGAGTACCGTGTTAGAGCTCGTGAAGCTGTTAGTGAAGACGACTATATGGAAATTGTTAATCTAGAACAACACCATTATGCTAGTAAGGAAGAAATTGTAGCTATTTGGAGATGTCCTATCTGTGGATATTATATGGAGTCAAATATTCAGCCTAAGTGCCCAAAACACGGTATCCCCATGAAGCTTCAAGAAATACGTGGCAGTATCCCTAGTAGTAGGTTCTTGGTATTAGAACTGATAAGTAGGAAAGAATTCGAGCCACGGGTAGTGGCTTATGTTAGAATAGATACACCAATACCATTAATGAATAGAAGACTACCTAATGGTAAAGTAGAGAAAATGATTAGAGAGAAAGTATTTCCCAAAGACTGGTTCCACCCAACTTTCTGGCCAACAGCTATAGCTGAGAGAAGAAGTATTATATCAAGGTATAAGGATCTAAAGAGCGTTTATGGTAGGAGAATTGCAAGAGCAATTGTTGGAGAAGAAGTAAGTGACCGTGCATTAAAAATAGCGAACTCTGCTGCAGCGAGAATCGCTAGAGTAGTTGTTCATCCTGACTACAGAGGTGATGGTTTAGGTGTGTTATCTGTTAAAGCTACTATAGAATGGATACGGGAGAGAAGAATACCTGAAATGAAAAGGAAGAAACACATAGTTGAAACAATTGCTATGATGGCTAAGTATAACCCATTCTTTGAGAAAGCAGGTTTCTATTACATGTGGGACACTGGTAGCGGTAGACCAGTACTAATGTATCCGTTAACGAAGGAAGCGGAGGAAAGGATCAAGGAATTCTTAGAAAGAGACCCGTATGCAAGGATGCATAAGGGTAAACTATATAGATCAAGATATGGACAAGTAGAAAAACTCTCAGCACCGATAATTATCAAGAACTTGACAAAGATCTATACTAGTATGCTTGATGTTAAGAGAATGCCGCCAAAACTAAGAGAGGTCTTACTCGCATTTGGTGTTGAGAGAAGGGTTGTTGAGAAATATGTGTTGAGAAATGTAAATATAACCATTGAGCCTGGCGAAGTAGTGGTTGTTGTAGGTGCTAGTGGTGCTGGTAAAACAACCTTTCTGAGAATGATTATTGGAGCAGCTGATCCAGAGCTTGGGAAACTTCCTCACTATAGACCTAACGAGGGAGAAGTGATTGTTCCTCCAAATGTGAAGCTAAAAGCCCTTCTGCCTGGAGAACTTGAACCAGTATTTGGTTCTGAGACACTATTAGAGCATATCAATATGAAGGTCAATGATCCAGTGACGGCAGTAGAGATCCTTAATATGGTTGGGCTTAGTGACGCAGTATTCTATAGGGCGAGGTTCAACGAGTTATCTACGGGTCAGAAAGAGAGAGCTAAACTAGCTAGCTTATTAGCAGATAAACCCAATCTCCTAGTCATTGATGAGTTCACGGCCCATCTCGACTCATTAACTGCTCAAAGAGTTGCTAGGAAAATAGGTAGTTTGGCGAGGAAAGCTGGTATAACACTTATTGTTGCTACCAATAGGAGCGAGATCATAGAAACACTCAATCCTGACAAGATAATATACATAGGCTACGGAACAGCCACGATCGCAAAATAAGTTTTGTAAAATACTTATGTGTTTTTAACAAGTTATTAGAGGGGTATTTTCTGAATTATTATTGGTGGCTATGTTGAGGAAGAAGCTTATACTATCGACTACAAGTGCTAGAAGAATAGAGTTGTTGAAGAGACTCGGCATAGAATTTGATGTTGTAGAACCTATTGTTAATGAAAGAATATATGATGATCCGGTGAAAACTGTTGTTGAAAATGCTCGTAGAAAAGCAGAGCATGCTCTAGGTATTGTTCCAAGAGATAGCGTTGTTGTAGGAATAGATACTATTATATATAGTCCAGATATAGGTGTCGTTGGTAAACCATATAGTGTACTCCAGGCTAGAGAAATACTTGTTCTTCTCCGGGGTAAGTGGCATTCAGTCTATTCTGGAGTATTCATTATCGATAAAGAATCATTGAGATACCATAGTTTTGTTGAAGAAACTAGGGTTAAGATGAGGAATTATAGTGATGATGAACTTGATAATTATGTAATGAGCTTAGAGCCACTAGGTAAAGCAGGTGCTTACGCTATACAAGGCTTAGGAGCCTTATTGATTGAGACCATTGTTGGCGACTACTATAATGTCGTGGGACTTCCGCTTACCAAGCTCTATCTAGTGCTGAAAAAATATTTTGGAATAGACTTGTTGGAAGAAGGTGCACATAGATATGCGCTTGGAAAAAATAGACTTATACGAGGTCTTCCTGCTGAGGCCTGACGCGTTTAGTGTATGGAACGACCCAGATGTTTCTGAGAGACTATCTTGGTATAAAAGCGTTATGACTAATGAGAAACCAGCAAAATTCCTCATAGCTAAACGTATCGAGTCACCAATTAATCCATATGAAGTAAATAATTATGATTACTTGTGGAAAATACATGATAAATTATCCGGAGAGTTCAAAACTATATGGGAAAAGATCAAGGAAGGGGAATTATCGCTTGAGGAAATCCCTGTGCCTAAGTATAGTTTTCTAGATATCAAGATCGTTTTAGCTAAGAAGAATTTGGAGAAATGCAGATTATGTGAGTGGAGATGCGGTGCAGAAAGGATCAAGGGTGTTCCCGGTGTTTGTATGATGGATAAAGACTGCATTGTGCATACGTATTTTCACCATATGGGCGAAGAAGCACCTCTTGTTCCTAGTGGTACAATATTCTATGGAGGATGTAACCTCAAGTGTGCATATTGTCAAAATTATGATATTAGTCAATTATACCCGCGTGATGGGATAAAAGTAACCCCTAAGGAATTGGCAGAGATCCAGAAGAAACTAAGGTTGACAGGTGCTCGCAACATTAACCATGTTGGTGGAGAACCTACTCCTCATATTCCATTCATAATTGAAAGCTTAAAGTACTTAGATGTAAATGTGCCACAACTATGGAATAGTAACATGTACTTATCACTTGAATCAATGAAACTGATCAAGGACTTGATCGATATATGGTTACCCGACTTTAAATATGGTAATAATGAGTGTGCATTTAGATACTCTAAGATTAGGAGGTACTGGGAAGTTGTTACAAGGAACTTGAAGATAGCTTATGAGAATGGAGATATGATCATAAGACACCTAGTATTGCCTAATCACATAGAGTGTTGTACAAGGAAGATCCTTGAATGGATCGCTGAGAATACTCCTAGAGCATTAGTAAATATAATGGATCAGTACAGGCCTGAACACATAGTAGCATCGCATCCAGAGAAATACCCTGAGATAGCAAGAAGGCTCAAGAGAGAGGAAATAGAGAAAGCATACAGTATTGCCGAAGAACTGGGGCTAGTATATAAACCCGTGTCATAGTAGTTTAAAAGTTGATGTTTCTAAGCTAAAAAGTGGTGAATAAATTGGAGATCCCGGAGAATATTAGTGAGTATTGGTTCCTAGAACACTACAGAGTTATCAAGATCGAAGAGGATGATAAGACCATTTTATCCGTTGATGTATATAGGAGGAAGTGGCCATTCGAAAAAGTGGATGAATCTAAATGTGTTGATGATAACTATTGTCTTCTCTACAAGTTTCTAGACACTAAACAATCAGGAAATCTTAACGGAATCGAAGTTGATAAAATAGTTGTTACAGGTATTAAGGCAGGAGATATATATGAAACAATTAATGTTAGATGGATCATTCGCGGAAAGATCAAGTTTAGCGATATTGAGAAAATATTCTATGAATCTTGGAGAATAATAGGCTGCAGCGGCCCCGTAGATGATCCCTGGATAACTAATTGTCCTGAAGAAAAACAAGTATGAATGAGTAGCTTCGTTGAAGCAGTTTTATCCGAAAATATTATTTCTCCTTGACATATTACTATTCATTAACGTGGAAAATGTATTTATACATGATGATTTAGGTTAGGGTTGATTAGATTGAGTAATGCGTTTAAACCCGTTATTCAAGAGAAGAGATGGAATATTGAATGGGAAAAACAGCTTTATGAAGAATGGGAAAAGAATGGTTTATTTAAGTTCGAGTTTAAAAGAGATGATCCTAGGGAAATAATCGCTATTGATACACCACCTCCATATGCTAGTGGTAAGTGGCATGTAGGTGGAGCTGCTCATTATGCCCAGATAGATATGATTGCACGTTATTTTAGGATGAAGGGTTATAATGTATTAGTTCCGTTCTACGCTGATCGTAATGGTTTACCAGTAGAGGTTCAAGTTGAGAAAGCCTATGGTATTAACCCACATGAAATAGCTAGTACTCCGGAGGGTCGGGAAAAATTCCTTGGCCTCTGTAAGAAATTCCTTGACAAGGCGGAGGCTGAAATAGTAAAAGTTTGGAGAAAGCTTGGATGCAGTTTTGATTATTGGAAAAACGGTACTGATAGTGAAGAGTATCGTAAAATAACACAAGCCACTTTCATCTACTTGTTTAAGAAAGGCCTCATATATGAGGCTGAGAGACCGGTTAACTGGTGTCCTAGGTGTAGAACAACACTAGCAGATGCTGAGCTAGAGCATAAAGAGGTACAGGGGTACCTTTACTACATTAAGTTCTTGGTAAAAGAGACTGGTGAATACGTTACAGTAGCCACAACTAGACCAGAAATGTTGAGAGCTTGTAAAGCACTAGTATTTAATCCCAATGATGACAGATATAAGAGGCTAGAAGGTCTTCACGCGATCAATCCATTATATGGTCATGAAATGATTATTACAAGTTATCCCGAAGTAGATCCAGAGTTTGGAACGGGACTGGTAATGGTTTGTAGTTATGGAGACCAAACAGATGTTAAGATGTTTAGAGATCTTGGTCTTGAGCCTCTTATTATCATAGGAAAGGATGGTAAATTACTGGATAATACTGGGCCTCTTGCAGGCTTATCAGTAGAAGAAGCACGTATTAAAGCAGCAGAGCTATTGGAAGAAAAAGGCTTACTCGTTAAGAAAGAACCCATAAAACACAGTGTCCCTACTTGTTGGAGATGTAAAACACCAATACAAATAATCCATACACGTGAATGGTTCCTAAAACAACTAGACTATAAAGAAGACATACGAAAGATTGCTATGAATATTGAGTTCAAACCAGAAATGCATAGGAAAAAACTACTAGACTGGATCGATAGTGTTTCAACAGATTGGCCTATTAGCAGAGACAGGTATTATGCTACAGAAGTCCCTATTTGGAGATGTAAGAGATGTGGAGCCGTACTAGTTCCTGAGCCAGGAAAATACTATAGGCCGTGGAAAGACGAGCCCCCGTGGGATAAGTGTCCTAAATGTGGTGCACCCAAAGACGAGCTTATAGGAGAAAAGAAAGTATTCGACACATGGTTTGACAGTAGCATATCAGTACTATATGTAACTGGATATATGAGAAACCCTGAACTATTCAAGAAGGCTTTCAAATATACTCTCAGGCCTCAGGGCCAAGACATTATAAGAACTTGGCTATACTATAGCCTCTTAAGAGTTTATCAGTTAACTGGAAAACCAGCGTTTAAATGGGTAAGAATAACTGGAATGGGTTTGGATGAGAAAGGAGAAGCTATGCATAAGTCTAAGGGCAACGTAATAGATCCCGAGCCATATATTGATAAGTATGGAGCAGATGCTTTCAGATATTGGGCGGCAGCAGCGGCCAAGCTCGGCTATGATTATAGGTTCTCAGAACAGGTTATAAGAACAGGATATCTGTTTGCAACGAAGCTATGGAACATTGCGAGATTCATATCAATGTTCCCACAGCCTAGTAAGGAGCCAGA
>JAGGVR010000092.1 GCA_021157925.1 Staphylothermus sp.
TAAATAAGAGGAAAACAGAGATTGATTTCATTAACGGCTTTATAGCAAAGACCCTTAATCAAAAAGGCATAAACTGGGTTCTCACACAATTAATACATCTTATTGAATCAACATATTTAGATTAAATTATAATTAATTAGTCAAGATTGACAATTCATAATTAATGACACATTTGCTAGAGATGATGTCCATGAATAAAATAACGGTTCGAGATATATTGAAGTATAAGGGTAAGAAGAAAATAGTTATGATAACAGCATATGATTATACTTTCGCAAAACTAGTTGATCAAGCTGGTGTTGACATCATTCTTGTTGGAGACAGTGTTGGCATGGTTGTACATGGATACAGTTCCACCCTACCAGTAAGTATGGATATGATGCTTCTCCACGTATCAAGTGTCGCTAGGGCAAACCCAAGAGCACTCATTGTAGGCGACATGCCTTTTCTCAGCTACGAGACTAGTATCGAGGACGCTGTACGAAATGCAGGACTACTTGTTAAGAACGGGGCTGAAGCAGTTAAGATAGAGGGGGGAGAAGAAGTAGTTGATGTAGTTAAAGCGCTTGTGAGAGCAGGTATACCTGTAATGGGACACATAGGCTTAACTCCTCAGAGATACCTTGTAATAGGAGGTTATAGGAAGAGAGGAAGGAAGAGAAATGAAATAGAAAAAATAATCAATGATGCAAAAGAACTTGAAAAAGCTGGAGTATTTGCTATCGTTATAGAGTTTACAGCAGCAGATGTAGCAAAAACCATTACTGAAGAACTCTCTATACCAACTATTTGTATCGGAAGCGGCCCATACTGTGATGGACAAGTACTCGTACTCCACGATCTCTTAGGATTATTTGAGCGAACACCACCATTTGCTAAAAAATACGCTGATCTAAGAAACATAGTTATCAATGCTGTAAAAGAATATGCAAAGGATGTTAGAGAGGGAAGGTTTCCGTCAAGAAACCATTACTTCCTCAGTGAAGAAAAATGATCATGCAAAGACTGAATACAAAACCCTTTGCTGTAATAGGACATAGAGGAGCCGCTGGAGTATATATAGAGAATACCTTGAAATCGATTAATTATGCTATCACAATAGGAGTTGACATAGTCGAAATTGATGTTAGACAAACCAGAGATGAGGAGTTAGTTGTTTTCCATAACGAAGACCTTACTAGACTAACTGGTATAAATAAGAAAATAAGGGATTTGACCTATGACTGGATAATTGAGAATATAAGATTAGATGGTGAAATTATTCCTAAATTAGTAGATGTTCTAGAAACCATTAATGGTAGGACTGGCTTATTTATTGAAATAAAAGAACCAGAGACTACGAAAAAGATAATTGAGATCCTTAAGGACACATATCATGAATTCATCAGAGATACTGCATTAATAAGTTTTCATGACGATGCATTGATTCATGCCAAGAAACTATATCCTAGAATAACTACTGGTCTCATATACTACAAGCCTCCTGGAAGAATCATAGATGCTAAAAAGATGAAGTGCGAAATAGTTCTTCCACATTACCGCTTAGCTACAGCTAAAGCCATAGGTTTTGCTCATAGATTAGGATTAAAAGTAGTTGCATGGACTGTTAATGAAATAAACACTGTGTTCAAACTCTACAAATTAAATATTGATGGAATAGCGACCGATTATCCAGATAAAATAATTGGTATAAGAAAAAAGATCATGGAGTCTACTTAAAGTGGTGTACTATGAAATCTGCCAGTAATAATAAACATAGTGAAATAATAGTTCGTGTTCCTCTACACGTATCAGGTTTATGGTTTCCATATATAAATAAAGATCCTCTTTATACTGGGAGTTTAGGAGCAGGGATTAATTTATCCATATATTTGGAGGCATGGCTTGAAAAAGAAAACTCTAAGCCGAGAATACTTCTAAATAATAGAGATGTACTTAGAAACCATGTAGAATTTCTCTGCAGAGAATATAGGCTATGTAGTTCGATAAGAGCATATTCACCAATAGGTCTTGGTACGGGTTTTGGTGTTTCAGCTGCTTGTCTTATAGCTTATTCTATAATGTCAAGTATTGCACAAAACAAGAACATAACACTTGAGAAAGCTACGTGGCCAGCTCATGTCGCTGAAGTATATTATAAAACAGGGCTGGGAGATGTTATATCAGAATTCTATGGCGGTGCAGAAATTAGGACAAAGCCAGGCCCCCCAGGCATAGGTTCGATAGAACATATTTTATTAAAGAAAAACTATGAAATTATAGCAATTGTTTTAGAAGGTAAAGAACCTACTCCTATTATGCTTTCAAGAATAAAGCCTGAATATTATGAGAAAAACAAGAAATTATTAGAAAAATTACTTAACAGCCCCTCACTCGAAAAATTTTTTGAACTAGCACATGAGTTTACTAGAGGATTATTTAGTTATGATGAAGTAACTCAATTATTAAATGGGATCAAGAATAAAACAATTTCGTATTATAGGAAGAAACAAGCCTTATTAATTCTTCCCGAACCTGAGTGGGTACATGATATTATTGAAAACTTTGAATCACTAGGATTAAGAGTATTTAAGACAAAAGTAAGTCATGTAGGTGTTGAAATTGTATATTCCCCCTAATCATCCTCGTAGAGAAAGCCTATTATTGAGAGAAAGAATTGTTCAAGGCTACAAGAAAGGTATCGTGGCTCTTGAAGGATTAATTGCTCATGGTAGAGGAGAATGTTTTGATTATCTACTTGGAGAAAAGACACATGATTTCGCAATTAAAGCAATAGAGGCTGCAGCAGCTTCAATTATTACTGCTAAGCACCCGGTAATATCAGTCAATGGCAACACTGCTGCTCTTGTTCCAAGAGAAATAGTCGAATTAGCCGAGGTTTCTGGAGCTAAGATCGAGGTTAACTTGTTCTATAGAACGAGAGAACGGGAAGAAGCTATTGCTAATTGGCTTAAGCAACACGGAGCAGAAGAAATCTTAGGAGTGGGGGACGATGCTTCGGCGACTATACCAGAATTATTTAGTGAGAGGAGAAGAGTTAGTCCAAGAGGGATCCTTATAGCAGATGTTGTGCTTGTACCTCTGGAAGACGGTGATCGTACTGAAGCTTTGAGAAAAATGGGAAAGACTGTCATAGCAATTGATTTAAACCCATTATCTAGAACTGCTAGAGCAGCAACTATAACCATTGTTGATAATGTTGTTCGTGCTATGCCGTTATTAATTGAGAAAATAAAATTCTTGAAGAACAAGCCTCGGGAGGAATTATTAGGAATAATCAGAAGATATGATAACAATAGAGTTCTTCAAGAGGCATTAAAAACTATTATGACAAGACTCGCAGATTTATCAAAATCAAAGCTAGTACTTGAGTTTAAATAACTAAGTCTATGATTTTTCGTGCAATTATTTCTTTCCTTACCAACCCTAAGCACTCATATTTGTTTCTCATAACAATACATGCATCTAGGTAGTTGGAACTAAAGCCTATTCCTGGTTCTTTCACATTATTTGATATTGCTATATCTGCTCCGTATTCTATTAATTTCTGCCTAGCTTTCTTAACTAATTCTTCGTGATCATTCGTTGTCTCAGCAACAAATATTATGATTTTTTCTGGCCTATTACTTTTAGAGATATATTTTATAGTCTTAGGTGTTGGCCGTAATCTTAGAATCAAATGTTTGACTTCACGTGTTGAGATCTTCTTTGGGCTTTTCTCTGTGACAGTATAATCTGCTGGCGCAGCGGCGAAGATCGCTGCATCATATTTCTTTACCGAGGTAAGGTCTGATATTTTCTTTGCTAATTCTGATGTAGTTGTAACATTGTAAGTATTAACCGTATAAGGTGGATCTATATATATAGGTCCATGTACGAGATCTACTTTTGCACCTCTACATACTGCTTCTCTCGCTATCAATACGCCCATATAGCCAGAGCTTGGATTGGTTATTACACGTACTGGATCTATATATTCTCTTGTAGGTCCAGCTGTTACTAGTAGTTTTTTACCAGTTAAATCCCTTCCTCTATTAATGAGTGTTTCTATACAATACACTAGATCATTTAATGGCGGATACTTTGCCTTATTTTCTTCTATAAATGGTGGTATTATATATGCTCCCAGATCTTCTAGTATTTTAATTGCTTTTCCGTATTGAGGTGATTTAAACAAATTCATGTGCATAGAGGGAACTATTATTAATTTTTTCTTCTTACCCATGACAGCGACAGCTAATAAGTGGAGTGCTTGATCAACTATTCCATAAGCTATTCTTGAAATAGTATTCAATGTTGCTGGTGCTATGATGAGTGCGTCATACTCATTACTTAACGCGACATGCTCTGCTTTACCGGATAATTCTATTAATGGTTCATTACCAGTAGCCCATTCTATAAGTTTTGGTGATATGTATTCAAGAGCTTCATCGGTCATAACTGCTTTGACTTTAGCTCCCATTCTTATTAGTTCGCGGATAAGGTCTATGCTTTTATATATTGCTGAACTAGCTGTTAGCCCAACTAATATCTTTTTTCCAATTAATGGAGCATATTCCCTGCGGCGAGGTAGTTCGGACATAACTAGTACCTCTAGAACACAAAACTATGACTATATATTTGTTAGTAGTGGATTAAATATATGCAGACTGATAAAAAATCGGAGAAGTGTACACGGTGAACATAAATGATACTTTGGCATAAGAAAGAAGAAAAATATCCCAGTATCTATGAAATATTTGAAGAAGCAGTTAAGAAACTTGAGGAAAAAGCAAATGGTTACACTATAAGGAATGCTACAGAAAAAGATCTCGAAGTAGTTAGAGAAATTAATTTAAAAACACTTCCAGAGAATTACCCACCGTACTTTTTTAGGGATCTATGGGTTAAGTACAATAAGGCATTCTACGTTGCTGTTTCTCCTGATGAAAAAATAGTTGGATATATTATGTGTAGAGTAGAGTATAAGCCAGGGTTCTTTAAACACTTCTTGGTAAAAAGCGGACATGTTGTCAGTATAGCCGTATTGAAAGAACATAGGAGGAAAGGTTTAGGATATGCCTTAATGGCTTATGCTATGAAGAGTTTGTACGAGAACTATGATTGTAAAGAAACATATTTAGAAGTGAGAGTTACTAATAAACCAGCTATAACACTCTATGAAAAGCTAGGATATAAAATCATAAAAGTCCTTCACCAATACTATCTTGATGGAGAAGATGCCTACTTAATGGCTAGACTCCTTCCCTGAGAACGTTTTTAATGTCAGGAAGAACAATATTTATTGGCAATTCTATCTATTCTCAATATATTGATAATTTTTCAACAGGTTAGTTATTAGAGGGGACACTATTGACTGCAGAATGGAAACACGTAGAAGATATTATGTGCGAAGAATATGTCGGGAAAAGAGTATGTATTCGCGGATGGATTTATAGGAGAAGTGTTGTTGGAGGAAAAGCATTTGTAAGAATAAGAGACTCAACCGGCGTCATTCAAGTAGTTGTTGATCGAGAAATTCTCGGCAATGAATTAGTTAAAACTTTGAAAGACATAGGTTTAGAGGCAAGCGTTAAAGCTTGTGGAGAACTAGTAAAACAACCTAAAGCACCAGGCGGATACGAAATTTTAGCTGATTATTTTGAAATAGTTGGCTATAGCAGAGATTTCCCGATAAAAGGTAATGAAGGAATAGAATACTTGTTAGACAATAGGCATTTATGGCTTAGGAGTAGGAGATTAACAGAAATTATGAAGATCAAACACACTGTTCTCAAAGCAGGAAGAGACTACTTTATCGAGAACGGGTGGTGGGAAGTAACACCACCAATACTGACAGCTTCAGCTGTAGAAGGAGGAGCAACCCTTTTCCCAGTAAAATATTTTGATAAGACAGCTTATCTGAGTCAAAGTGCACAACTCTATCTTGAAGTACTTATATATAGCTTAGAGAAAGTATGGAGTTTAACAACTAGTTTTAGAGCGGAAAAATCAAGGACAAGAAGACATTTGGCAGAGTATTGGCACTTAGAAGCTGAAGCAGCATGGTATAATATGGAGAATATGATGAAGGTTGCAGCAGAACTCGTAGCATACATAGTTGACAAGGTTTTGGAAACAAATAGGAAACAATTAGAATTTCTCGGGAGAAAACTAGAAGTACTAAAGAGATCCAGAGAACCGGACTACCCTGTAATAAAGTATGATGAAGCAATAACTATTCTTCAAAAGAAAGGAGCTAATATAGAATGGGGAGAAGACCTCGGCGCCGATGAGGAAAGGATATTGACACAAGAATTTGAAACACCATTCTTCATAACACATTTTCCCAAAGACATCAAAAGCTTCTACATGAAAATAGACGCTAACGATCCAAGAGTAGTTCTTGGATTCGATCTACTTGCACCCGAAGGATACGGAGAAATAATCGGTGGAAGCGAACGTGAAGATAATTATGAAAAACTATACCAGAGGATTATAGAACAAGGATACGATCCATCCAATTATACATGGTATCTCGATCTAAGAAAATA
>JAGGVR010000058.1 GCA_021157925.1 Staphylothermus sp.
ACTTATTAATAACCAAGTATCGTCACCTGGCTCATACACATTTACAAACACATATATCCGTGCGAAACCAGAATCAAAGCTATACTTTATATAATCTCTGCGATACGTAGTAGTTCACCCGGCGATAGCTCATAAACTCGCTTCTCATCACTTATTCCCAGTTTTCTCAATTCTTCAACGCTAAGCCCAAGATCCCTTCTAATAACCTTCAAGGCCTTCTTCCTCCTCTTACTAAATAATCTCCTAGTAACTTCCTCTAATTTAGAAATTAGATCATCATATAATCTCTTCCTAGTAAAAACAACTAGTTGGGAAGAAACCTCTGGACGCGGATAAAAATAAGACGGAGGATAAACTGGTCCAGGCTCAATGTTAAATAATAGTTGAACAAGTACTGTTATCCTACCATACTCCCTTGTCCCAGGCCCCGCATTCAGTCTCTCAACAACATCTTTTTGAAAAACAAAAACAGCTTTCTTAATAGTGTTAGTCCTCGCAGTCTTAACGATAATATCTGATGTGATATGGTATGGAGCATTAGAAACAATCTCCTCAACAACCCAATCGTATAGTAAAGCATCCCCTCTAATAAGAACACTATTAGGATTTAGTAACTCTACAGCTACTCTGCATAATTCTTCATCGATCTCGTAGTGTATACAATACTTCTTCTTAGCGATCCCTAAATAGTACGATAATGTGCCAATCCCTGCCCCTATCTCAATACAGTGGTAACGAGGTTCGATCCTTTTAATTATGTCTTCTATAATCTTTGGGTTAACCACGAAGTTTTGGCTGAGCTTCTTCTTAATTTTAATACCATGTTTCTTGATAGTATTAAGGGTCCAGTAGAGAAGATCAGGATATTTTAGTGGAGGATACATTTGATTAACCAAGAGAAATGCTGGCTAAAACAATTCTCCATATATTCTCTCTAAGTATCCTAGATAGATCCCCTGTTTATCAACTGGTCTTACGAACAAATAATATTTCTCACTGCCTCTTAGCTCATCAAGTATTCTCTCAACCAGTATTTTTACAGGATCAATTTTTGTTCTCTCCTTTATTTCCTTAAAGCTTTCGAAAGGCTTCTTTTCCCTTTCCTCGAGAATATGCCTCATAGTCTTTTTCCCAACGCTTGGTAACAGCTCGATGGCATGTAATCTGATATTAACAGGTTCAGCTATGTTGAAGAACTCAACGAATACTTTCTCGTTCTCTAATATTATCTTCCTAACTGCTTCTTCTAAATTACTCCTAGCTAAGCTTGTTAAATCATCATATGTAATCCTAATGGGTTTCCTTACTTTGGAATGAGGTCCTAGATCAACTTTTTCAAGTATTTCAAGCCTTATAGCTGGAAGCGGAATAGCCTCCATTAATGTAAAATATTTCGTTCCAATACCTTGTACAACGGGTCTGTTCCTATGCTCAAAATGTCTATCAGCTGGATTTCCAAATTCTAGAAAATCAAGTACAATTATAGCTGGCTCATGGGGGAAGAATCTATCCCCTCTACCCCTAAATGTTCTTTCTCTCCTCCTATACCCATACAACTTAGATCATCTCTTAACTTTTCCTAGTATAATTTTGTGTATAGTCAAAAATATTTTAATTACTATAATTCATGTTGAATAAATCGATTAGAGAAGACGATTTTCTTAACTGATCTTCTTTTCTTTCTTATTTGTTTTTACAATAAGATTTCAGGGTTTCCAAGATCTCATTTGCTGTATCTGTTTCTATGATTTTTTCTTCCAATTCAAACAATGTTCGTAGTTCATCAAGTGTTGTGGGGCAAATATTTATGATCATGATGATAGTTTCTTCTTTTAAATCATATTTTTCGAGAACTTTCCTAAGAGCTTCAGCAGATTCTGGATCCATTTTTGAGAATTCCGATAAATAATGAAGTGTTTTAGAGAGCAGTATAGATATTGATCCCTCTTTTTCTCTGATCTGATCTACTGCTTTCTTTAGTAACTTGTAGGCTTCGGGATTAGATAGGTGTTTTTCTTCTAAAATCTCAATATCTAGTTCTTCTGCCATAATAAGTCACTCCTCCTGACATGTGTTGTTCTGTAAAACATTATATATAATGTTATGTATTTTGTATGACTTCATGCTTTTGCAGGTCTGAGGTGTTCTGGTCTTATAAACAATATTTTCTCTTTATCTCCGAGATTTACGCTTACTATATATGCTTTTCCACGTTTTCCGATGACAACGCCTGTCTTACCATGGTATCTCCGATGAGGCATACCCTTGTGAATAGCTGGGTTTATCTTGATATGGATTTTATCACCGGGCTTATATTCTATCATTAACAAACTAAGTGGTGGTACAGCTCCTTTCTCCCTAATATGCTTCCTTAAAACCTTCCTAGTTCTATGTCTGAAGCCTTTAGGGGCCTTTACCATTGCTTATACCTCTTCATATTGCTTGTCTACTAATTTTAAACATATAGGGGCTGAGATACTTTATGTCTTTAATAATTTAAACCATAAATAAAACTTTGCTTTACTATTAATAAATATATTATAATGTCTCAACACTTATCACGTCCAACTCTAGCGGGGTAGCCTTAGTATTCAAAACTTCTGAAAAGTTAGGCATGGTTCGTTCATTGTCGCCATGAACAAGTTCTTTAACATAGAGTCCGCCGTCACAATAAACAAGTGCTTCAAATAAATGATTCGTTATCTTCATGGTTTTGACTAAGTATACTCTTCTAACACGTAAAGTATCTTTTTTCCTCCTCAGAATTCTAAGAGGTGTTCTTTGATGAACTACTCGGTTCTTAAAGAATTCCTCAAGTCTTCTCAGATCATCATTTGTGACGGGTTCTTTTGTATAAATAAGTATCTTATATGCCTTCTTCTTCTTAGATCCCTCTCCCTTCAAATATTCGATCCTGAGTCTTGATGATTTTCCATGAATAACTGCTTCGATCAAAGTCGATCTGAGGAGCT
>JAGGVR010000131.1 GCA_021157925.1 Staphylothermus sp.
CGGATGCCAACCGAGCGCTCTTCCAGGCTGAGCTACCGGCCCAATTCCCAAGTCCTTCTCTATTATATTGTTAGGTTTATTAATTTTTCAATTGAGTAATTCGCTGAGATCTTTTATTATTTTGACAGGTATGCATTCATCGTTCATTTGTGCTTGATTGCTCCATTTCTTTTTTAATAACACAAATTTTACACCAGCATTCTTAGCGGCTAGACAATCATAGATGGTATCTCCCACATATATAGCGTCGCTAGGTTGACACTGTAAGTCTTTGAGAGCATGAAGTATTAGGTCAGGATAGGGTTTTCCTCTTAGATCGCCTTCTAGACATTTTATTGTGTCAAATAGGTTATCGAGGCCTAGTTCTCTTAGTATCTTATATGTTCTTTTACATGATGAAGACGTGACTAATCCTAGAAGTATATTCTTTTCTCTAAGTTTTTTGAGTACTTTAACGGTTGATTCATGTAATAGTTTATATTTATCTTTCTTGTTTTCGAAACACGTAGTGGCTTCTCCTCTAACGATATTATAGAGTTTTTCATTAAACGTTCTGACATGTTTTTCAAATATTGTTCTTGCGGGAAGTCCTACGTCGCCATAAATTTCTTCGGTGGATACATTGATTCCTTGATTCTTGAATGCTGTGGCCCAGCACTCTACTATTAAGTCTATGCTTTCAATGACAGTGCCATCTAGGTCTAGAAGTACTGCCTTAACATTCTTAAACATTGATTCCTTCATATTGTTGCATCACTGCTCCATATGAGCTGGTTAATATTCAATTATCAAGTATGATAATGTTTATAGTTTATATAGTTTGAACACGGTATCTATAGTTTGAGGCTCGAGTAGAAGCCGTGGTCGTTTCATTGGAGATGCTGAGGGGTATACTATATGAATAGCGATATTATCGAGGAAATAATTTCCTCGAGGCTCAGGAAGAAAAGCAGAATATTCAAGAATAAGGAAATACTACATCCAGACTATGTCCCAGAAACATTGCCTCATAGAGAAAACGAGATAAGGAGATTAGCTGAAATCCTCGTAGTTGCTTTAAAAGGTGAGAGGCCAAGCAATGTATTGATCTATGGATTAACAGGAACGGGTAAAACAGCTGTTGCCAAGTATGTTGCCAAGAAACTAGCTGAAAAAGCACCTAGTTTAAACGCTCGCTTACTCTACGCATATGTTAATACTAGGAAAGTAGATACGACATATAGAGTTATAGCATCTATAGCCTCGAGCCTAGGGCTCAGAATCCCATCAACAGGCATAGCTATTAGTGAAGTATATAGGAGATACATTAAAGCCCTAGATAACTGGGGCGGGCTACACATAGTTATTCTTGACGAGATAGACTATTATGTTAGAAGAGAAGGAGATGATCTATTATACAAACTAGTCCGTATAAACGAGGAGCTAACTAAGGCAAGGGTAGCGATCATAGGTATAACAAATGATATAAACTTCGTAGAAAACCTTGACCCAAGAGTACGTAGTAGTTTGGGAGAAGAAGAAATAGTATTCCCGCCATACGATGCCGAGCAATTATTTGATATATTGATGCAAAGAGCAGAAAAAGCATTCCAGCCAGGAGCTGTTTCTTCTAAAGTAATATCTTATTGCGCGGGGCTGGCTGCAAGAGAGCATGGAGATGCTAGGAGAGCTCTAGATCTGCTAAGAGTAGCCGGTGAAATAGCTGAAAGAGAAGGGGCTGAGGAAGTAACAATTGAACATGTCAAACGAGCATCAATAGAGCTAGAAGAAGGAAGGATTTATAGAGCAGCAAGCACTCTTCCTTTACATCCAAAATTAGTTCTAAAAGCAATAATAGAACTTGTCAAAGAGAAAGGTACTGGAACAACAGGCGAAGTATATAATAGATATTTTAAATTATCTCTAGAATATGGCTATGAGCCTCTTACACAGAGAAGAATTAGTGAAATTATTACTCAACTCGACATGATGGGTTTAATTAATGCAGTAGTAGTTAGTAGAGGGAGATACGGTAAGACTAAGCTAATAAAAATAAGAAAAGAGCTCATAGACTTGCTTGAAGGAGCAATCAAAATATGAAAATAATAGCAGTAGACGATGGGTTTTTCCCCACACAATATAAGAGTAGAAAAGGTAAGACACTCCTCCTAGGAATAAAAACCATAAACATTTACCATATAGTAGGCTTGGCATATACAAACATACTCGTAGACGGACTCGAGACCACGAATAAGACTTGTAGATTAATCAAACTACTTGGAGAAGCAAACATAGTTTTCCTCGACGGAATAACATATGCAGGCTTTGACGTAGTAGATGCAGACCAAGTATATTTAGAAACAGGTATTCCCGTAATAGTTTATCAACAATATCCACTAGACCTAGACAGGGTAAGAAAAGCATTACAAAAACATTTCCCAGACTGGAAACAAAGGTATAATATAATAGAGAAAATTTATAGAAAAATGAACTACTATCCAACCAGTTGGAGACCAATACTCTTCTACAACATAGGGATAAGTAGAGAAGACGCGATATACTACTTAGAAAAAACAATGATCTATAGCCCAGTCCCCGAACCATTAAGATTAGCAGACCAGATAGCATCTACTATTTCTCGCTTATGTATAATAAATAACAAATTACTATAGCGTATTAATAAACTATTATAGTGGTAGAATGGCGGGAAGCGGGCCCGCCGGGATTTGAACCCGGGACCTACGGGTTAAAAGCCCGCCGCTCTACCAGGCTGAGCTACGGGCCCATAACCGCGTCTATGTAATTAGAAGTAAAATAGTGATTAATAAACTCCACTCTCCGAGAAACAACAATAAATCAACTAAGCCGAGGTTAAATATTAAAAGGAACTAAGAATCAACAAATAACATAGAAGTAGCCGGGTCGTCTAGCGGCCAAGGATGCGGGGCTCTGGCCCACCTCTAGTGGGGAGAACCCCCGTGACCGGGGTTCGAATCCCCGCCCGGCTACCATTCTGATTCCATATAATAACTTCGATCAGATCTAATCTATGCATCGTATACCATATTATTTCCTTCTGAATTGTGTTTGGAGGAATTTAGTAATTTGATTAAAAATATTTGCCTACTTTCTTACTAGATCTAATATGCCTTCATATGTTTGTCTATATATTTCTGTCGATTCTAATTTCTTTCTATCTCTGATGTATTTCTTTGTAACCACTTTTGGCGGTAGGTTGTATTTCTTACTATACTCTTCGAGTGGAATACCGTATTCTCTCTGTATCTTGTCCCTGTATATGTCTTCAAATATGTTAAATGCACAGAACGGTATTAGTCTTCCATCAGGTGTTCCATAATGTATGTTACATCTTTGAACTCTTTGTATATCGTAGTTATAGAGGTCCATGAAGTGCATCATTCCTAGGAAGACCATCTTATAATGTATTTCTCCTAGTGCTTCATAGTTCCTCTTGATGATAACATTCAATAATAATTTGTAGAGATCGAATCCTTCGGGAGCTTTCTTTTGATCTATGTATTTCCTTATATTATATAATAGTTTCATTCCAACCATAAGCCTTGTTGAACCTGAAAGTAGTTCCTCCCATTTCTCCCTTAAATATTCTAGTAATCCCTCAACGTCTACAAACCTTGTGATGGGGATCAAATTTATTCTGCCATCACTCTTTCTATCTACATAAACATAGGTTGCAGCACCACATATTGGGTGGTTAACCATTTCGAACTTGAATTCTTTGGCAAAGGCTTCTATGAATCTTGAGAATATACCACTAACAGGTATTGGGAACCACGCTTCTCTTGGGACTTCACCATCTGTTTGCTCCTCAATCAACTTTATGACGTCAGGTATTGTTATTCTATACTTCATTCTCTCATGTTTCTTCATCATTCCCGTAAGGCTTACTGGTTGGAAGTTAACTGCTCTAACTATATCTACGTGTTTTGCTGCAAACTTCACTATTGCGCCCATTTCGTGAGTATTGACACCATTTATCACTGTTGGCACTAGTACTACGCTTGTCATTCTGGCTTTTCTAAATACTTCGAAAATATATGGTATTTCCCAGTGGTTTTTCCAATTAGTTACTGGGGTTACTCCGTCAAAGCTTAGATATACTGTATTAACACCGCCTGTTCTAAGGGCTCTAGTGTATTCTACTGCTTTAACTGGATCTTCCCAGTAGAGTTCTGAGAACTTGATACCATTAGTGTTTAACTGAAGATGCCTGACACCCTCTGCTTTCAGTGCTTTTACTATATCTACTAGGTCGTCTCTAAGAGTCGGTTCACCGCCAGTTAACTGGACATTTACAGCTACTCCTTGCTTCTTAACCAATCTAACTATTTCTAGAATCTGCTCGATAGTTGGTTCATAAACATAACCAGCAGCTTCTGCGTAGAAGAAGCAGTACCAACAGCTAAGGTTACACCTATTAGTCAATACAATATTCACTAGTGCACTATGCTGTTTATGCATTGGACATAAACCACAGTTAAATGGGCATGGTTTCGTAACAGATGTGTATACGTGTCTCGCTCCTCTTCCTTCTAGATCCCATTTTATCATTTTCTTGTAGAGCTCTACATCTCCATAATATAGTTCTTCTATCTCACCGTGCTCGGGACAAATTCTCCTAATATAGACTTTCCCGTTTCTCTCAATAACTATGGATGGAAGTATACGGTAACAATAGGGACAAACACTTTGAGTAATTGATAAGAGTTCTTCACCTTCCCGGACCTTGGGGAGAGTGTATGAGATCTCACCAATATGCTTGGTTATTTGTGTACTCAACACAACCACCATATAATAATGATGAAATAACTTGTTTCAATGCATAGATTGTTCTCAAAGCTAATATGCTTTTCCTATCCCACTATTTTATTTCAAAATTTTTATCATATCTCGAACTCGGCAATAGATCTCTTCTTATTTACTTGTTTAACAGCATTTGCTAGCTCTTTCACTTTATCAAGTGATAGAGCTGTAATCAAGTCCTCGATCTCGTCAGGAGACTCGATCAACATTCCTCTAAAAGCATCTTCTTTACGAATCATGATCGCTAGTCTAGGAGGTTTATAAGTAGATTTACTTTTCTTCTCAGGCAATTTGACTAACTCAACGACTATTTTTCCAGATTTCAATACAGGTTTTCTTTCCCAGTCCTTCATTTCTTGAAAATAAGATTCAAGCTTTGCAATAAGTTCTTCACTCATAGCGGTTCCCCCCGAGTTATGGGTTCATGTATCTAATAATCCACCATTAATAATAAGTATTTAAGGAGAAAATATCCCCTAATCCATGTTGGTTTTTCCAAATACTGTTTCAGTGATGTGTTCAAAATGTACTGGATGTATAGAGTAATACCCGATGATAATGTAAGGGATGTTGTTGAAAAAACTATTACTAAGTATTATGGTAAATGGCTACACTTATCGAGTAAGCCCAGTCCTTATTCATATAATATACATGTTAGAAAATGCAGTACTACACGTGTATCTCTTCTTAGTAGTATTAATGTAGAGCTATGTGTTTCCAGTAAGGAGTATGATAGTTTATTCAAGATAGCTAGATTAATAGAACATGCTAGAGCTGTGCTTAGAAATCGTGTAGTTTGGAGCAAGGATACATATCTTTTTGGCTCAGTGAAAGGATCTGAACTTGAAGAATACAGTATTCACCCAGCATATGATATTTATTTTGCCTCTCCCGGATTAATAGATCTTTTACGAGAAAAACTCGGGATAAATTTGCCGAGAAACGCGTTAGTTAGTAAGAGATTTGGTGGAAAATACTATTTTTATTCAGGAGATAAACTTAGAGCAATTATTAACATACCAGATGAGGGTACCAAGCTATTTATAGAGAGGTATTATCCTCTAACCCAATGCATTGATTTAGACATGGATAAAATTCTTTCAGCGAACAAAGAGTATTTATTGAGCAATGTCATGGTTTCGAAAAATTTCTTGAAAAGCCTAGGCAAACCAGATATAGTACTCGTTAGTTTTAGTGGTGGGAAAGACAGTTTAGTAGTACTCCATATGGCCATTGACTATTACGGTTCACAAGTTGTTCGAGGAATATACGTTGATACAGGCGTGGATTTCCCAGCTACGAGAAAATATGTTGAAGAAATAACTGATCGCCTGAGGGTAGGTATTGATATTGTTAGAGCAGATGTTGATATATTGATCAATCACCGGGGCTTACCGACTAAGAAGAATAGGTGGTGTACATTACGTAAAACCAAGGCGTTCAAGAAGAAGCTAGAGGAGTATAAGAGAAAATATGATAAAATCCTAGTGATAGTTGGTGATAGAGATGCTGAATCAGAAGCAAGAGCTAGGAAGCCGCCTGTAAGAAAACGTGATAAGTACCTCGAGGTAGCTCCTATTAAGCAATGGAGTACTGCTCTTGTCCAATTATATATTCACAAACACGGTCTACCAAATAATCCATTATACGATCTAGGATTCTATAGATTAGGGTGCTATATTTGTCCATCATTAACATCTCTAGAGAGAATAATTATGATAGAGAAACTATATGATGAATTAAAGGGATTGAAGTGGTTTAAAGAATATATTAAATACTCGCGAAAGCTCTGAGAACGATTGTTTCAGCAAGGGCGCTTCTCTTCATTAAATAATTATTTAGATATCCGATGATTGGTCGCTCATCATCTTATACAGATTTTCCTTACCACGTTTTCTTATCTCCAATATGTCGTTATAATTATAATTGTTCCTATCCACCAACCCATGCTTAATAAGGTCTTTTTCGAGATTATACTCTGTGTAAATACAGTGTCTGTTAAGTTCTCTGTTTGCCTTCTCCAGTGACTGGGTATTATCTACTAGTTGTGCTGGTCTTGAGAAATAGTACACTATATCTGCTTTCATTATGAAGGAAATTGTATGTATGGGGTTTACAAGTACTTTTCGTGTTCCAAGCCTTATCGGCTTATAGCCATAGAAACCCTTAAATGCTAATAGTCCTATCATGCTTGCCTCGCTCTTCGCGTATTCGAGTATTCTCTCTAATATCTTAGCGTCTTCTCGGGTCATACCATACGCTCCCAAATAACCTTTTCTAGCTGCTACCATGCTTATTCTTTTCAGAACATATTCTTGTTCAAGCTCGCCATCGCTTCCAGGCGAATGTACTATTAATAATGAATTGGGTAAGTGCTTTAGAGCTGCTAAGCATATGGAATCAGCTAATGGGCTCCAAAGATTCTCCTCATTTCCCTCAGCTAAAACGTCTCCTCCAACATCAACTCCTACTACCCTAGTATATCCCTCGTTCTGTATAACCTCTTTTAATCCCCTAACAAGGCCCCTGACACCTCTCCATAAGTCTAGGATCACGATGTTTTCTTTGAGTGCTTTCGACACGTTTACTGCTTGGAACTCTATATATTTACCACCTCTCCTTGCTCTTGTTTCGCTATTAATTATTGCATAGTAATTGTGTTTCTCCACGGGTTTAACTAGTTCTTCTAACTTAATAGGTCCTGGGATCGGGTCATATACGAATCTCTCCCAAGCAACTGCCGCTATCCCTGTCTTAAAACCTGCTCTTCTCAGAGCATATGCGATCATTGCTGCAGATACTGCGTCTCCTCCACCACCGATACCAACTACTAAGATCTTGTCTTTCTTATCGAAGATGTTTATCAATTAATTACACCCATGAAAACAATAATGATTATTGAGATAATTTATTAGTTATATGGTGTATAAGGATTGGGCAAAGCAATTATTATCACAGGGACTCCTGGAACTGGTAAAACAAGTGTTGCTAGTGTTTTAGCTAAACTCCTTGGGGTTAAGCACATTGATCTGAGCAGTTATGCCATTGAGAAGGGATTTATTATAGAATATGATGCTGAGAGACACACATATGTTATTGATGAGGAGAGACTCGTAAAGAAAATTGTAAAGATAATCAAGAACACGCCTGGCTACATAATAATAGACACTCATTATCCAGAAATTATACCTTGTGAACTTATTGAATACGTGTTCGTTTTGAGAACACATCCACGAGTACTAGAGGAGAGGTTAAGGAGAAAAGGCTGGCCGGATAGAAAAGTTAAAGAAAACGTAATGGCCGAGATCTTGTCTGTCGTATTATCTAACATTATGAACACATGTAGTAACGTTAGAATATATGAAATAGACACAACAAACAGAGATCCTGTGGAGGTTGCGGAGGAAATACTAGGAATTATAAAGGGGGTTAAGAAACCTAGTTCAAGGGTACGGATAGATTGGTTATCTGTGCTCCCACAAGAAGAAATAGCCTACTATGAGAACTATGGGGAAAGTGTGAGTAATGAATAGGGGATTCATACTAGCTGGTTGGAGTGATCTTAGGAGAGTTGTTATGAGAGCTGATGTTGTACTTGAAGTACTAGATGCTAGAGACCCCTTGAACACTATGAGTAAGAAATTAGAAAGAATAGTTAATGAACTTGGAAGAGAATTAATACTTGTTCTCAACAAGAGTGATCTTGTTCCAAGAAGTATTGTAGAGGAATGGGTTAGATTATTCAGAGACAGAGGCTATAATGCCGTATATATTGCTGCAACGAAGCATATGGGGACAAAGATCCTGAGGAGAAAAATCAAAGAAGTAGCTCCTGCTTTGCCAGTAATAGTGGCTGTTGCTGGGTATCCTAAAACAGGTAAGTCATCAATAATAAATGCATTAAAAGGTAGACACTCAGCATCAACGAGTCCCATACCAGGTAGCCCCGGTTATACTCATCATGTCCAGCTCTATCGCGTCGAGAAAAACATATTAATGCTTGACACTCCCGGAATAATACCTATAGAAGGATCTGGTCTTGAAAGAATTATCAGGGGTCTAAGCCCAGAACAACTGGATGATCCCGTCCCTCCAGCTGTAGAGCTTATAAAGAGAATCCTATATCATGTTCCAAACGCTTTTATTAGAGCATATGGTATTACCGAGAAGGACCCGTACATGATCTTGGAAACGCTCGCTAAGAAGAGGGGATGGTTCTACAAGAAAACCAAGGAGCCTTTAATAGAAGAAGCAGCAAGAACTATTATTAGGGATTATCATCGTGGAAAAATACCTTTCTATGTGAGACCAGTGGTGCATAACTATGTCTAAGAAGCTCACGAAAGAAGAGATCGAAAGATATAGTAGACAAATAATCCTGTTCGGGGAAGAGGGTCAGGAGAAGCTTAAGTCAACCACTGTACTCGTAGCTGGAGCTGGTGGTCTAGGCTCAGCTGTTCTATACTACCTAGTAGCAGCAGGTATTGGTAAACTCATAGTTATTGATGATGGATTAGTTGAGCTAAGCAATTTACAAAGACAAATTCTCTATACAGTAAATGATATTGGTAAGCCAAAAGTATTTGTTGCAGCCGAGAAATTAAGAAAACTAAATCCTCATGTGGAAATAATACCCGTAAACAAGCGGATTACTAAAGAATTATTAGAAGAATACATCAAAGATGTAGATGTTGCTGTTGATGCTTTAGATAACTGGGAAGCAAGGGCGGTTCTTGACAGTGTTTGTTATAAGAATAATATACCATATGTCCATGCAGGCGTTGAAGGCTTCTATGGTCAAATAACCTTTATAATCCCCGGTAAAACACCTTGTTTGAGATGTATTTTCCCAATGAAGAAACCGGGAGAAAAGAAAGTTATTCCAGTGGCTTCAACTACTCCAGGCATACTGGGTGTGTTAGAAGCTAATGAGGTTATAAAATACGTTGTTGGAGTCGGAGAGGTACTGTCAAATAACTTATTGGTTTATAATGGATTATACAATACGTTCGAAGTAATAGAGATTAAAGCAAACAATTGTAGGATTTGTTACGAATAAACTTATTATACTAGCCACCCATTTCTGGTGTTGTAAAAACTACTCTGTCGCCGTCTTTAAGCTTGTAATTGAACTCATCTAATGGTTTCCCGTTCACAAATATTGAGAATATGAGTCTTCCATTAATTACTCCTTCATGGAGTCTCTTACTTAGTTTTTCACCAATTTCTCTAATAAGATCTTTGAGTGTTGATCCTTCTGGTAATGTGAATTCATGGAAGTGTTTGCCTACTATATCTCCTGCTCGTGCTAGGAAAACTGTTTTTACACGTATCATTTTATCCTCCTATACCCTGCCTAATCACTATAACTTTGTTATTTGGCTTTATTATGTATTCCTCATCATCTATGAGTTTTCCGTTTACGATCACTGCGAGAGAATCCATATCATCTACTTCTAGTGTTCTAATGAGTTCTTTTACTCTTAGCTCATTTTTGTTTATTTTTATTTCCTTCCTATCGGGGAGGAGTTTTACTGTGATCATGTTATCAGCAACGATCAGTATATATTCCTTTGATTTGTCATAATTATTATTAGAGACTGTTTTATAATGCTAACTCTTGGTAGTTTCCTAAAGGGGTCTGTGTAAGTGTTAACTGGTTATGGTGTGTTTGAGGATAGTGTTGTTGTAGGTAATTATAGGATTGTATTAGAGAAGATAGAAGAAGGTGTTGTTAAGTATAAGCGTTATTGTGGCGACGAACTAGTTGTTTCTAAGACATTGTTTAAGCCTACTAGGTTTGAACTCATACCGTTCTATCCTGTTTTTCTACCTGAGCGCTTTACTAATTATATATTGGTCAAGTTTGATGAGAAAGTACATGTTCCCACTAAGGGCGAGGCCTTAATATATGTTGAGATGCCTATCGATATAGCCGTTTATGTATATGGTCCTTATAGGAAATTTAGTATAGTAGATGTTTTCACAACAAATGAAGTCAAGTATGCTTTATACGGTGTTCCTGATCGTGGAATTATTGCAAGATATGTTGTGTCCCACCCATATACCTTTATCCCAGAGCCTGAGTTGGGAAAAGCCACTGTTCTCATTAATATTAGGAATAGGCATGATGATTGGATCGAGGTTGGAAAGATTCTACTTGATGCACAAATTTTACGCTTGTTCTATGTCCCTGGTACTTGGAATGCTTATACACAAGCTATTACTATGGCTGTTAATTCACCAGTTACTGCCACCATCTATTATGGTAGAAGAATTGAACCGAAGGCAAGGAGAATACATGACCCACCTGATTTGAGGCCTCCAAGAATAATGGCTAAGACCGAAATGTTGTGGGGGATTAATTAGTTATGGATGGTCTTAACTTATCCAACATCTCGGGGCTTGTTAAGGAGATAAATGTTCTGGGTATATTGTTCTCTATAATTTTGATTGTTGTTGGTGTTTTTGTTGCATCTCTCCTGCGCATGTTGCTTTACAAGTTGTTTATTAGGTTTTTCCCAGAACCTACTAGTAGGAATGTCTCTAGAGCCATATACTATATAATAATATTTATTGTCGGTGTCTCTGCTCTCGGATATCTAGGCATAGATTTAACTGGTTTTATGGTTGCTGGCGGGATCATCGGTATTATTCTCGGCTTTGCTCTTCAAAGCATTACGGCTAATCTCTTTTCAGGCTTATTCATCTACTGGGAGAAACCATTCAAACCAGGTGATTTAGTCAAGATAGGTAATGTTGAGGGATGGGTTACTGATCTAACGGTTATGTCCACGAAGATCGTTGGTTTTGACGGTGTTAAAGTAAGAATTCCTAATAGAACTGTTTTCGAATCATTGATCAGTAATTATTATGCTACTAGGGTTCGTAGAATAGAGTTTGTTGTGGGCATTGCTTATAAGGAGGATGCTGAGAAAGCGTATGAGGTTTTATACGATGTCGTGAAGAAACACCCACTAGTGCTTGTTGAGCCCGAGCCTGATATTTTCGTATATGAGCTAGGTGATAGTGGGGTTAATATTCTTGTAAGGGTATGGGTTCCTTCTAGATGGGATCTAACGTATAAGGTTATGAAAGACCTTTTATGGGCTATGAAGAAGGCTTTGACAGAGCA
>JAGGVR010000014.1 GCA_021157925.1 Staphylothermus sp.
ATATTCGAGGTAAAGACAGGGTATAGAGAGTATTGGCACAAGCTCCAAGTAGCTGGTTATGCATTGGCTCTTGAAAGCATATATGAGAGACCAGCTGATATAGGTGTCATAGTATATGTTAATCGAACAGTAGACGGGATACGTGTTAGTAGGGAAATATTCATTATAAGCGATGATCTTAGGTCGAGGTTTCTGGAGAAGCGTGACGAGATACAAATGGTTCTCCTAAGAGACTCTGAGCCAAAAATACCTGATAGGTGTCCACGTAAATGCTTATTTAGAAAGATATGTCTGGGTGAATAAATGCTATGAAAACACTAGTAGTATACGATATATCTAGTACAAAGCTACGGAACAAGGTAGCTGATATACTTAAGGACTGGGGACTCACAAGAATACAGCTCAGCGCATTCATAGGTGAATTAACGCCACAGGAGAGAAGGGATCTCGCGGAGTACTTGAAGAGATTGCCCCTCTCAGAACGGGATAGAATAGATATTTTCCCAATATGTATCAAAGACCTCAAACTACACACTAGGATTACGAAGGGAAGTATCGAGTATGGAGAACCATAACAATCTCTTCAACGTGAGAATGCTCGAAGAATACATTTTCTGCCCAATGATGTTCTACTACAAATACGTTCTAGGGATACAGAAGCCGCCAAGCCTCTGGAGCATAGTGGGTAATAAGGTGCAAGAAGAACTATCCCACTACGTAGAGGAGAACTACGAAGTAATAGCTAAACAAGCATACCTAGAATCGAGAAGATACCGTTTAACAGGAATAGTAGACTACATAGTAAAATACCAAGGCACACCAACACCCCTAGAAATCAAGTATAGTAAGAGAATGAAGCCATGGTGGAAATACACACTAATAGCCTATGCACTACTCATAGAAGAAAACTATGATAAACCAGTAAAAACAGCCATACTAGTGATACCAGGACCAAAAACAATCACCATAAACATAACAGACAGCGATAGAAAACACATATTGAAAACCCTAGAAAACATGAAGAAAACAATAGAAGGAACAAAACAACCAAAACCAACCCCATCAAAAACATGCACAAACTGCGACTACAAAAACATCTGTCCATACAAAAACAAAAACTAACTAACATAATCCACCTAATCCTCCCAACAACAATATAAAAACCATCCAAAAACCATAACAACCCAGTCGAAGATCTCATCATTATTCAAAAACTCAATAGGTAAGAAAAACTACTCACTCAATAGAAAACTAGTCGAAGCAATACTATACACTTTCCTATAAACTCGGAAGACATAAATATTATCCGAGACAAAAATAAAAACAACAATAAGCCTTCGACTAATGTGTAACAACATACATAGAATTGAAAGCTACGACTCTTCTTCACAATATTCACTAGCTTCTTAGCTGGTGTAACAACATACATAGAATTGAAAGATATTTGGGATAGAGGGATGTCGGGTTCTGAGCTTTTGTCCGAGATTAGGGAGATAAAGGAGAGATTGGCTAGAGTGGAGTCTATGCTACGATTTATTATTGAGAAGAATATTGAGGAGGCGGAGCCTCTTCCTGACGAGATTGAGGCTATTGAATCTAAGGATGAGTTAGTAGACCTTGATGAAGTTAAGCAAAAGTTGCTGAAAAGCAAGTAGAAGGGAGATATTTTGAATGAGGAACCCTTCAGAGTGAGGATAAAACGTAAGGCCGTTAGGACATTAGAGCGCCTGCCTAAGGAATATAGGTTAAGGGTATTAGAAGTTCTCGACGAATTGAAGACAGACCCCTGCCATACAAGGATTATGATATAAAGAAGCTAAGGGGTATTCTTGATTTCTTCCTCGATCTATACTTGTTTGTACTTGGTTTTATTGCTATTATATCTTTGTCTATGTGTCCATTCTATTATGTTGGTCTCTTCTTTAGCTACTATTACTACATTATGGTTATATACCTACCTATTGGTCCTCTTCCTCTCGGCACGCTGCCGCTCTACTTTTTCCCATGGTTTAATTCCCTGCTCTTTGATATTCTTCGTGAGCTCTATGGCTTAATTACTTTTGGCTTGATCATTGTTTCTCTTGGGTTGTTTAAGTTCTTGTTGTTCTTATTTGCTAGAGGTAAGAAGATATTTGTGTTCGAGCTGCCGAAGCTGATGGTGTCTATTCTTATACTGGGGTTCTTTAATGCTTTAATGGGGCCGCATTATATGGAAAACCCCGTTGAAGCAATCTTATTCTATACATACTGCGTACTGGGATCAACTCTATCAATAGACATTACGTTGCTAACATACATATATTACCGAGAAGCAATCAAAAACCCACAACCCCATAACAGGAAAAACATAATCATAATACCAACCATATGGCTAGCACTAATATGGATAAACCCAATCCTAGACCCCAGACTAATATTTTCCATACAAGAACTAACAACAAACCCTATAATAGCAATAAGACCAATAATATGGATCATAGCAACAATACTAGTAATAGGAACACACATAACCTACTACAACAAAACAAAAACAGCAATTCCCCATCACAGACAGAAGAGAGAACAAGTCTTAAACTAACCCCTTACATACCGCATATACACCTACCACCTTGAAATCCACAAGAATCATTTAATGAAACATGTTTTCAACTCTATACAATTATTACTGTGAAAAGGAAGAGACACTAATATATCACGCACATATACTGGTGAATACCTTTTCAATTCTTTTTATATTGTTACGTACATCACAATTTCAGAACGGATACTATATTCAATTTAACTTTCAATTCTTTTTATATTGTTACATGCTACCTGTGTTCATGATGATGAGTAATAACATTAATAGAATTGAAAGTTTCGCAAGGGGGCTCCTTATATTGATTGGTGTCCCCTCGTAACAATATAAAGAGAATTGAAAGCTGCATTCTTCTATTAGTTTTTCTCTGTACTTATCCACTATGTAACAATATAAAGAGAAGAGAGCTATTAGCCAATTGGGTTCGTTTTTATTTAGGGGGTGGAAATGTTTTCTTGGGTATGGGTTTTTCTAGGACTAAAATTTGTATTTGTTAATATCTATGTTTGGTGCTTTGGTTTATGTTCTGTTATGATATATTAGGTTTGCTGTTTCTACGAGTCTTGTACACATTTTTTCTAGGTCTTCTAGTGCTCTTTTGTCTTGGAGTACTTCTCCGTAGTTGTATGCGTGTGCTCTTACTCCTCTATGGCATATTATCATTTCGTGTTTTAATCCCCAACTATATATCGCCATTATAGTTGTGTCTAGTCCATAGCCTCTGCCCACGACTATTGCTCCAAGGATCTTGTTTCGTAGGAATCCTCTAATACACCATGTTCTATCAATGAATTTCTTCACAAGACCCGATACGTTATCGAAGTATACTGGGCTAGACACTATTATGATATGACTTCTTAGGAGTAGGGGGATTATTTTTTCACTCATATCGTCTTTAATACAACACTTTTTGATCTCAATGCATTTCCTACAACTAAAACACTCATAGAACCTATATTTCCTCAGCTCAATAATATGTGTATTTATACCTCTCTCACTTAGCAACGAAGAAGCCTTTTCTGCAAGCAACAAGCTATTACTCCTAGGCCTCGGAGAACCAGATACAATAACAGCTTTAATTTTCACCATTAACACGTCACCTTAATGAATTAAAAATAAACATAATTGTCTAAGGTTCTACCTATAATACTGTATATAGTATTTCGATGAATTTTTTAAGTGTATTTGGTTTGTTTATTGTTCTCTCTTTTACATATTGGAGCATCTCCTTGAAAATATCTGGAAGAAGACTCTTCCTGTATTTCTGCCCATGTTTTTTCATCCAGTATTCATCTATTGATCTAGCTGGACCCATAACGCATGGTGCCGTATTACAGTTTTTTAAACCAAGTATTGTACAAGGCCATTCTTCGATACATGGATTTAATGCTATAACATGTGCTTTATCATGTTCAGTCCTTAGGTGTTTATGATAGATGTTTTCCGTTACTTGTTTAGGATTATTTGTTTCTGCGTCTACGAGAACAATGACCATTCCAATGTCATCGTCTAGTAATGCAGCTCTTAATATACGTGTCATTTTACTACTACACGGAGACAATGAATGAATCTCTGTTCTTTGAAGAATGTGTTTTCCAAATAATTCTTTAATAAGAATTTTTAACGCATTTTTTGCATAAGTATCCTCAGTTGCAATAAATATGCGCTTCAAGCTCTTCTCCCTTAATCCTTAATAAACCCATAGAGTAGTGCTTCACTTGGTGTTAATCCAAGTTTTTCGAGCTTCTTCTTGTACTCCTCTATATTCTTTAATCGATAAGCTCTTGTCCCATAACCAGTATTCTCCAGAATCAGGATCTCGTTTAGATCGTGTGCATAATCAATTGGTATTGGTGAATGCGTTGTTATTATAGATACAGCTCCATTTTCTCTAATTTCGTCGAGAAGATACTCCTGTATTCTAGCATGAAGACTATTCTCAAACTCATCAATCAATAAAATAGTAGGATTAAGAGCCAGAGCTGTTTCTATAGCCATTACTTTCCATACACCATTAGGAATAGACGGGGGCGGTAACTCTAAATCGTCTATAACAAGTTTAAAAAACACAGTACCTTCGGGAGTCAAAGAGAAGAAACCACCTATATGTTCATTCTCAAACAGTACTTTAAGAGCACGCAATACATTATCCGGGAGCCTTCCCTTACCTATACGATAAAGTATAGGAATCAAATTACTTGCATTATGATCCAAATACTCATACCATATAAGTGTCTGTGGACTACGAATACTTCTTAAATCAATTTCCCTAATACCTACAATTCCATCAATCAAAGTACCAAAGACCAAAGTAGCCCATGCCAGTAGAGAAGATATAAAAGAATAGTCCTTAACACGTTCCTCCAGAATATCTTCAAATAAATCATATATGTTTTCAAAAACATTATCTATACTAATACCTGTATTGAGAAAACGGGTGGCTTCATCATATTTATCCAATAATAAGCATGGAGTATAGACGTTCGTTAATTCGATCTGCGAACCATTGCTATAACGAATTACTACATTATTGCGAGTAAGAGTTATTTCCAAACCTGTATCTATATGTGAGATTTTCTCATTAATGAATATATACCCTCCCTTATCAAATACTTCTACTTTATACTCTATAATAGGAGACTTTGATACTATTTCATCAAGCATATCAACCATGAAGGAACTTATTTCATAAACATGATTTCTTACATATTCTTCTAACGCTTTAACTCTGGAGAATAGGTTCCGAAGATCAATTGTCAACGATATAATTATGGGTTTTTCTATGTCTCCTCTCCATACAACGTTTTTATATCCCCACCATTTTCCAAAAGGATTAGGGTTCCTTCCTCTAATATAATACAGTATTTCTTTTAACAAGTAGATTGCTTCTACTAAAGCTGTTTTACCAGAACCATTAGGACCTATAGCTAGTGTTAAATTTGTGGGAAAATCAATTTTTATGTCGTGAAGAGATTTAAAGTTCTTTATGTGTAAACTCTTAATTCTAGCTTGTTTAACAATATCTCTTAATAACCAAAATCTCTCATCAGGATTCATAATTCTTCTCCACCGAGTTAATAACTAGTATAATTATCCAATAAGTTCCCTATGATAATATATTATCAAATCAGTAGTACAAAATTATTTGTTTATTTCATCTCCATGTACAAACAATACCAAGACGTTATCTGACAAAGATCTTCTCTAATTCTTCTCTAATAAGGATCAGTAACTGTATGATCAAATGAGACTACTTAATATACCGTGCACCCTACAATTCATTATACATAAATTATCTTTAATAATCATGCTACAAAAGAGGTTTAAGCACATTTTAATTCAATTATAAATTAGTACTTAGGTTGAAGATTATTATTCCATTTTCTTACTACCTAGTTGTGTATTATAATTATGAGTTTCTAGGTTTGTTTCTTTTATTTTGATCATTTGACTCAGATTCTATTTAATAAATGGTTTTCTTATTCATTGCTTATATAATGACAGAATCTTTGACTGGTTTTTTATTAGTTTTCTTGGTTTTTGTTTGGATTTTTGTTTATTCGTTTTATATATCTGTTGAAGTGTTTGTTTTATTTGGAGGTATATTGGTTATGAAGGGGTGCTGGGTTGGTATGTTTTTTGTTTTGTTGGTTTTGTTTGGGCTTTGTTCTCCTATTGTTTATGGTGATTCTGAGTCTGTTGTTCCAGGTGTTGTTCCTGTCAGTGTTTGGCATTTATTCTATGGTGGGGAAAGGTTTGTTTCTTTAATGGATGGTGTTTTTGGAGTTGTTCTCGTTACTAGGGGTGTTGATAGTGATTGTATGGTTAGGGTTGTTGATTGGGACGGTGTTGTTTTGTCTAGGATTTCTGTAGATATGAATGTTTCTAAGAGCTTGGTTTGGAGGACCGGGTATGAGGACTACTTAGTACTTAGTAATGATTATAGGGTTATAGTGTATAGTCTTCCCGGACTTGTCTTGTTATGGGATAAGGTTTTGGGTGGTAAAAACTATAGGATTATGGAGATCGGCTATATGGGGGAATACTTAGCAATAACTCTGACGGGAACCGTTAATGTTGCTCCTAAAGTCAAGGTATTACTCATTAATCAGAGAGGAGAGATCGTTTATACATGGGTCTCTACAGGTTACCTATTAGATATACGATATATAGGAAATGAACTCCTACTCGCCACTGGGTGGAAAAACGATGATAAAACATATTCTCTTATAACAGAAATAAATCCTAAAGGTACTGAAGAGATCGGCAAAATTCCCATATTAAATGAAACCAAAGGACCAATAGGAATAAGCCCGAATGGTAAATACGTTGCTAGCATAATCATGGTTAATAATACGTATCAATTATTATTGGGAGAAATCACGAGTAAGGGAATAATTATCACGAATAAACGCGTACTAGAACATGGAATACCGATAAAAACAGCTAAGAAGATTATATACTGGTCTCCAGACTCAAGGAAAGTATCTGTCCTCGAAACAACAAGTACCAGTCCCGACACTGTAGAAACATATACTATACCACACCTAGTCTTTAACGGCCTTATGTCCACTACCATGACAGTACTGGATATAATAACTTATTCCATAGGAGAGGGTCTTGTACTTGGCACGATAACAGGTAATGGCATTTATAAAAGCATAGATTTAATCCCACTAGATTATGTAGGCGGATTCCCAATAGGGATCGAAAGATATTATACCGCTATATTACTGCCTAATAAGCGTGGAATATATGTATTTACTAAACAACCTACAGATAGAGAACTATACATGCCGGTAATCAATGTATTAATGTTGAATAAAAACAATACACTCGTATTAAAAGGAGAATATCCATTACCATTACCAAGTATACCTAACCAAGTACTATTAAAAGGTAAAAGTAATCACCCAACAATATATGCTGCAATAAATACAGCGAAAGGAACATGGTTATTCAGAATGGATTGGAGAAAAACAAAAATACTAAGGGAATCCGAGAAAAACGGTATAAAGAAGATTATAGCTTATGCACCAGCATTAAACGGTAAAGCTGTTACATACCCAGTAACTCTAAAGAGATCCATGAATAGATCCTATATAACTATAAACTTATCAGTAAAGCTATTACCCGCACAAATATGGATAATGAAATATCTGATAGCTACCGGTTGGACAAAAGAAGTTGAACCCGGTATATTAGCATTCATAAATACTACTGGAATAGAGGTGTGTAACGTAAAGAAAGCATACTTAATAGTCTTGAACCCATCACAACAAATCATTGATACAACCATACTAGATCAAGGATCCTATGATAAAGAAATATATAGAGTGACTCGGTACCCAATACTATCAAACGATATACTTATAGAGATAAACGTAGCCCAACTCATAAACAATTTATCGTCGCCATTATTTCTAGAAAACCTCACAGTATTCTATAGTTATCCGCACTCAGGACTATTAGAGCCTATAAAGAAAAACCCATTAAAAATAGCTGTGAAGATAGAACCTTTAATAAAAGAACAGACAACAACCACGACCCCTACATCTATAACAACTATATCGCGATATTCAACACATCCTGGTACTCTACGGGAAGAAAATAGTGAAAACATAACAACTCTTCCCGAGAAACAGGGTTTAACACAGAGATGTCTAGTTGCAGGAATTCTAGCTATAATTATGGTGCTAATTGCATTAATCCTTTACTTCTATGGCAAGAAGAGGGAGGAGAAACAAAAAGTAGGGACAGGAACTCATAAACAATAACTTTCTAATAAAAATCTCATTATAATGTATAATAATGAATATTTTATTGCTACATACATATATTAGGAGAGAATGTTTGAACTACTCGGTGAACCAATTGACGAACCCTACACCTCCACCACCAGCTTATCCCAGAGCGAGTTATCCCTATTACTATTACTACCCTATTGAGGGCACTGTATATAATCTACAGGTTATGGGTGACGAAGTATTATTGAATACCAGTAATGGTACTCTAAGGTATAGGATTAGGGGTATGAGTGTAAAATACATGAGAGTACCTTCTCCAAACACTAGGCTAGTAGTGTTTGCACTAGTTGCTATAGTCATGGTTTTCACGATGTTCATGGGATTCGGCATGTTCTCCTCACCCTTCAGCCTGAATTTCGGATCATTATTCACACTGTTTATGATAGTCTTCGTGGTAATGGTAATAGTGATTATGGCCACAGCTATAACTGCTTATACTCCGAAACCAGTTCTTGTAGTCATAGATGATGCTGGTGTTGAACACTATTATTTAATACATAGGAGTAATAGAGAAAAGATAATACAGCTAGTAACTCAGTATAGGCCAAGAAAGGAAAACGTATTCTAGCCGCCTCTATGGCTAGATAGGAGTTGAAGACCAGAATCATAACTATACGAAGTGTTTTGAATAAACATAGATTTAGAGATGAGTGGTTCTTAGACGATTACTCCTATAACCTATATGCCGGGTGTAGCTTTAACTGTATATACCGCTACACTTGTGGGAGTAAATACGATAGAGTAAGAGCCAGGTTCACGTAAAGATTAATGTGTCTAAAATCCTAAACCTTGAGCTGGCAAAACATCCTAGACGAGAAGAATATGGATACATAGCTATTGGAACAATTCCTGTGCCACGAATGTTTGAAGTATTGCAATAAATACTTGATCACCAGGAGGGGCTTAGAGGTTATAGGAAAACATTGCATCTCAGCTCATTACCCAACTAAATCACCATTAATACCTAATACTTGAATATTATATTTGATAAAGATAATACATGAATCTATTCACTAATAATAAAACATGTATTAAATGATCATATTGGAATTAAAATTGTTGGAGCCTCGTTTACATTCTTTACTACATGATCTGTTGTAATTATTTTAGCCTTGTACTTCTTTGCAAAGGCTATTAAGTAGCAGTCAGCCAGGGATAACGTATTATAGTATTTAATTTTAAGTTTGGCTGCCTCTGTTGTTAGTTCTTCGTTTAATCCAATGATTTTAATTGGGCTATTACGTACCAATGAGTGCTTAACTAACGCTGCATTCCATCCAAATATTCTTGCATAATTATAGAGAAACTCAGCCAAATTAATCTCTAACATATAGACGTCTATTTGTCCATCATAAACATTGTCTATATACTTCTTAACTGACTTATTACCAGCGAAGTAGAGAGCGAGAATACCTGCGTCAAGAACGTATTTCTTTTTCAACTTCAAATTTCCTCGAAGAACTAATCATCCTGGCAACCTCTATTGCTTTCTCACCATCAACACCGAAAGCTTCTCTCAGACTCTTTGGAACAATAATACGAATACCATCATTATCCACGATAAGCTCTATATAAGAACCCTCAGAAATCCCAAATCTCCTCCTAACATCAGCAGGAATAACAATTAAGCCCTTTTTATGAACCTTGACCCTAAACTTCTCCACAATAATACACCTATCCAAATATGTTGAACAAACAATTATTAAAGTTTAACGTTAAACTTATCTTAAATGGGAAATAGGAAAAGATGTAACTATTTATTAGAGTAATAATTACTTAAGGATTCAATTCTGTATTTGCATTTTATTGTGTTTTTTCTAATACGAGTTTAAGTTCAGGAACAGCTTCTTTCTTTAGTATTTCGAAGTATTTGTCAAGAGTCACTAGTACTAGTCCTCTATTATGTGCTTGAGCAGCTATGATAAGATC
>JAGGVR010000030.1 GCA_021157925.1 Staphylothermus sp.
CTAGTTTGACAACCTTCTTGCCCTTGATCTCTGCTTTCTTTTCTGCCTTAGCCTTTTCCTTCTTTACACTCCATACAGTTTCTGGTCTTGCCTGTACTATGAATACATTGTCTGGGAATGGTAAGTCGTAGTCTACTGCCCATTCAATATCCATGTGTCTGCCATAGTGTTTCTCAATGAGGAGTGCTAGTTCTGCCAGTCTCTTAACCTCTTCATCCTTGAGTGCTGGTTTGTCTGGGTCAAACTCCTTGACTATGTCTAGGTCTGTTACTACTTCTCCTTCCTCAGTTACCCATGCTTTCTTCTCTTCGTCCCAGTGTAGGTGAATGTTCTTGCCTTTTCTCGGGTCAAATGTTATTGCGAAAGTCTTATGGTGTATCTTCCTATCAACAATCTCCAGCGTCTGCTTGTCAACAATCCATTCATCAGGAGTAACCTTGCCTCCAACAACTGATTCTCCAAGTCCCCAGCTACCCTCAATTACTACTACTTTCTCATCTCCTGTCACTGGGTGAAGTGTGAACATTACACCGGCTGATCTGCTGTTAACCATTTTCTGTACTGTAACGCTCATCAAGGATTTCTCATGTGGAATATCTTGTGCTACACGATAGAATACTGCTCTTGATGTGAAGAGGCTTGCCCAGCATCTCTTTACATAGTATACTACATTGTCTTCTCCATAGACGTTTAAGTAAGTGTCTTGTTGCCCAGCAAAGCTTGCTTCAGGCATGTCTTCTGCTGTGGCACTGCTTCTAACAGCTACTCTTAGCTTGTCGGGCTCCATGTTTAGTTTCTGGGCTAATTCTCTATAGAATTTCCTGATCTCGTTCTCTACTTCAGGAGGCATTGGGGTGTTCATAATCATTTCTCTGATCTTAGTTGTTGTCTCATCTAGTGCTTTCTTGTCGTTAACATCTAGCTGGTTTAACATTGGATAGATCTTGTCTTTTAACCCGGTTTTTTCAATGAAGTATTTGTAGGCGTATGCTGTAACAGCAAAACCCGGAGGTACTGGAATTCCTGCTCGTAACATTTCTCCTAGATTAGCGTTTTTACCTCCAACAAGTGCTACGTCGTCTTTTGTTACTTCGTCTAACCATAGAACGAATCTCTTCTCTTTAGGTACTTGGCTCATTATATTTACACCTCTTAATCAAACCCCCTCTTTAACTGAGGGGTTCTCTTTTGTATATATTTGTACATGGTTTTTTAAATGTAGTGATAACTTATGATTTTTATATATATTTCGATATAATTAGTATGTATACACTTCTATGTGTGGTTAAAAATATGTATGAACAAGTCTGATCTAGAAGAAGTCCTTACCTCTTCCTCCTCCTTAGTTGTTTCCTACTAACTCTTCCTCTAATTAATGCCCAGTATATCCATGCTCTCCTCTTAATAGATTCTATTCTTGTATGCTCTATGCCGTTAAGATATGCTGCATATCTACTCCCAGATATGAGTTTAGACCTTATCTTTGCATTACCTTTATATGCTAGAGTTATGAGAATTGCCATGTGTAATATTTCCTTCTTCCTAATGGTTTCTTCTATATCGTTCCAGTATTTTTCTAGGAATCTCGTAGTGTGTTTACCTTTGATAAACACTGGGTGTTCGATAATTGCTTTCAGCAAAGGTATATTTGTCTGGATTCCAGAAATAACATATTCATTCAGCGCTCTCTTCATTCTATTTATTGCCTCAAGCCTGTTAGAACCCCATACAATGAGTTTTGATATTAAGGGGTTATATTCACCTGGTACAAAACTATTGGAAGCAACACCTGAGTCAACACGTACTCCAGGGCCGGAGGGCTCAATATAATATGTTATTGTGCCTGGGCTCGGCATAAGAGTTAAGGGGTTCTCGGCATTTATTCTTGCCTCAATACTGTGTCCACGTATACTTATTTGTCTCTGTTTAAGAGTTAATACTCCTTCTGTAGCTATGATTATTTGTTGTTTCACAATATCTACTCCTGTAATGAACTCTGTGACGGGGTGTTCTACTTGTAGCCTGGCATTTATCTCCATGAAATAATATTTTTTATGCTTGAGGTCATAAAGCATCTCAACTGTTCCGGCATTAATATAACCTATGTATTTCATTAGCTTAACAGCATCTTCTGTAAGGGATTTTCTAATTTTAGGTGTTAGTGCTGGTGATGGTGCTTCCTCTATTATTTTCTGATGTCTCCTCTGAATACTACAGTCTCTTTCATAGAGATGTATAATGTTGTCTCCATCACCTAGTATTTGTACCTCTATGTGTTTAGGATTCTCAACATATGGTTCAACATAGAGTCTAGCATCTTTGAAAGCGTTTTCAGCTTCCTTCCTTGCTTGTTCATAGTATTTCTCCGCCTCTTCACTATTCCTAATAATTCTTATACCCATTCCTCCGGCTCCACCTACAGCCTTAAGCATTACTGGATAACCATGATCTTTTGCAAACTCCACTATATCCTTAGGATCATTAACATTCATCCATGGAAGTGTAGGAACTCCTGCTTCAACAGCTTTCTTCTTAGCACGTACCTTATCTCCAGCTAACTCCATGACCTCGGGAGAGGGACCTATAAAGATAAATCCCTTTTCTACGACCTTTTTCGCAAATACAGGGTTTTCACTCAAGAAACCGTATCCCGGATGTATGGCATCTGCGCCAAGTTCTATGGCTGCATTAATTACATCATCCATGTCGAGATAGTTTGATACCTCGTAGTCTTCGTTCATGAATTTCCTGTGTAGACTATTCTTATCTATAGAAGTGTATATTCCGAGAGGAACATATCCTAATTCTCGAATGCTCCTCGCTATTCTTATTGCTATTTCTCCTCTATTTGCTATCATTATCCTAAGTGTCATGAAAATACCCCACTACTCGTTAAAGCGATCTACTCTTTTCTCACCATTAATTGATCAGTTTATCTTTCTGTCCGTTTATATATGTGTAAGTAATGTTTAATAATTTTAAGTTCTAGGATATAAGCTTATATGTATCTAAGTCTAATAGGAGTTTTCTTCGTTAAATTATTGAGAGCCTTGATTATATCATTGGTGTTTTCGAGTTGTTTAAATATTTCTAGATCATCAATAGTTATTGGAGCAACTCTATATATAGCCAGGCTAGCACCAATTGTTTCTATGATGTGTCCTATGCCTCTATCAGTGAATAATTGTGTAACGGTTTTGAGGTCTTGCTTACTAGGTATTGGGATATTGGATGGATGAGTATGTGCTGATAAACACTGTGGTATCCTTGGGAGGAGTACTTTGTCTTCTTCTCCCTCTATTAGAAATGCTTTTCCATTGAATAGTATTCCTAAATAGTATTCGTGGCGAGTTGCTATGGTTTTAGTAGCGTATTCCTTCATTTTATAATGTAGAGTTTCACGATAATAATCTATGATTTCCTCGTAGAGTGTTCTTAGACTTGTACCTCCTTTACCAATAGTTGCAGGGACATTATGTTTTTCTGAGAAAACATTGATGCTTTCCAATAAATCATATCTACACTTAATTCCATCGACTATTACTGTATAGTTTTCGAGTTCGTGTGAATCAATGAGGATTTCTTCGCACTCAGCGTCTTCTAGGACGTCTTCTAAGAAGTTTATGGTGCGAGCTAAAAAAGCGATTTTCTCAGTATGGTTGTTCTTAATGATTGCTTGATATTTGTGTTTCACTATAGATCATCTACTTCGTTTTGCTAACAAGTCTATTACATCGACGTATATGTCTATTGCTTTATGTAGAGATTCTATTGGTATGTATTCATCTACTTTATGAGCCATATTCGGTTCTCCGGGGCCATATGATGCTGCTTGTATGCCTTTATTTGTATAGTATCTAAGGTCTAGTCCACCAACACAAATGGTTTTCCTTGGTTCTTTGCCTATGTTCTTCTTCACGGCTTCTACTAGTACCCTAATTATTTCGGAGTCCGGATCAGTTATTGCTGGCTCCATTTTCTCAACTATTTCTAATTCAATTTTTGCTCCAGCTGTGCTAGATGCTTTTCTGATAACTTGTTCAAGCTCATTTATTACTTCGGAAGTGTTTTCTTCAACAATGAGTCTCCTATCAATACTGAATCCTGAGAGGCCTGGTACTATGTTTATGCTTCCAGGAGACAACAGTTTTCCTCCTAGGGTCGCTGTGGGATGGTTTGCTATCTCTATGTCGTATAGGTATTTACTCTTCTTCTTTTCTAGAGAGGGTAGATAGTTCTCAATTAAATACTTTGCTACATAAACCATTTTTTCAAATGCATTTACTCCTAGCATTGGAACTGATCCATGTGCTTGTTTACCCTTAACCTTTACCATAGCCCATACAGATCCTTTGTGTCCATGCCATATATTGTCCAGACCGCTTGGCTCAGCTATTATTACCCAATCGGGTCTGCTGCCGAGTTCGTTTATCAAGTAACCAGTACCTGTCGCCCCACCTATTTCTTCGTCAGGAACGATGGCGGCTTCAACAATTATGTCTGGTTCTTTATCTTGTTGCGCATAGTATATCATAGACGCTAGAAACGCTGCGATTCCGCCCTTCATATCCGTTGAACCACGTCCATATATCTTGCCGTCTTTCTTTAATGGTTTAAAAGGCTCTGTAATACTCCACCCTTCTCCAGGAAAGACAACGTCGTAGTGTCCATTGAATTGAAGAACTTTGTCCCCAGAACCTATTCTAGCCAATAAAATATATCTTGGTTTATCGGGATTCATTTCTGGGCGTAATTTTTCTTTAACATATTCATCTGGTACACGATGAATAGTTACGTGCATGCCGTATTTTTTTAGTACCTCGGCATAGTAAGTTATAATATCCTTATAGGCTTCGCCGAGAACTGTAGGGAACTTTATGCTTTCCATAAGTATTTCTTCAGCGAGGTCATATACCCACTGTGGGAGCTTAGACATATTTTTCACCACGTACTAAGATACATTATATATTCGTGATATAGAAATAGATTATTTATGTAGTTATAAAATAATTTATCCAAGATAAATGTATTTGCATATAAATATATTAAGCAATATCTTTATACATGATTCAAAATATATGGATAAACCTTTTATATTATATATACGTATATACATGATAACGGGAGCAAAAGTGATAGATACAACACTGTTGCTACTATTAATTGGATATACTGCATCGTTTTTCATGGCCTGGAACATAGGAGCAAATGATGCTAGTAACCCTACGGATACAGCTGTTGGTTCAGGAGCATTAACAATTAAGCAAGCACTAATACTTTTCAGCATATTCGCAGGTGTTGGTGCACTCTTTCAGGGCTGGATGGTTATGAAAACTTTTGGTAAAGGAGTAGTTTCAGATGTAGATTTAATTGGCGCTTTATCGGCTGTGGCAGCAGCAGGTACATGGGTAATTATAGCTTCGTGGAAAGGAATACCAGTATCAACTAGTCAGAGCGTGGCGGGAGGAGTACTAGGTATAGGATTAGCATATGTGTTCTTAGGGAAAATAGGTTTGAATGATATACATTGGAGCGTAGTTTATAAGATCTTGCTAAGCTGGGTTATTAGCCCAATTCTTAGTATATTGTTTGCGATAATTTTATTCCACGTATTGGCGTTGATGACCTATAATCTAGAGAAGAAAGGTTTCAATGTTCGTCGTTTTCTAAAAGTATTGCTCATTATATCACTTATATTTTCTGCATATTCATTCGGGGCAAACGATGTGGGTAATGCCACAGGCGTATATTATATAGTTACATCAAAGTATTTGGGATTGCCTAACACTAGTACACGTATATTTCTAGCACTACTAGGAAGCATCGGAATAGCCTTAGGCGGTTTCACGCTTGGTAAAAGAGTTATCGTTACTGTTGGTTACCGAATAACACGATTAGATCTTGTTGCAGGAGCTGCGGCAGAGTATGCAAATGCACTAACTGTTTGGTTATTCACCACTATTCCATATCAATTATTCGGCTATGGAATGCCTATATCAACGACCCACGCTAGTGTATCAGCGATTATCGGTGTAGGTATTGCCAAGAATAAAAACCTAAGTGGTATAAATTGGAAAATAGTGTTAATTATACTTGCATCCTGGTTATTCACATTACCTATAACGATTTCTCTAGGATTCATATACTATATATTAATCAATGGTTTTTTGCATATATGACTTATAATGAGTGAGGTGCTAGGTAGTAATGTCTACATGGATATGGATTTCGGGTAGACGAGAAAAGGAAGTCATTCTCAAAAGTACTGATCACTTAGAATGCGTATATAAGACAGTGATACACCTCAATATAATGCTGAATAAGATCCAGAAATTAGAATATGAAGATGCACAACTAGAATACGAGGAAATAAACAAATATGAAGAAGAAGCTGATAGAATAAAACGCGAAATCATAGGTGAGCTAAGCAAAGGGAATATTCATCCAATGGATAGAGAAGATTTATTGAGGTTAATTTTCCAAGCAGATGATATAGCGGCTTATGCTAAAGCATCTGGACGAAGATTAAAGTTGCTTATCGAATTAGGATACGACATACCTGATCAGTTATTATCTTTATTAATCAACATGGTTAGAGACATTGTAAAAATGATTGAGATGCTGAAACAAGCAGTATTTCAAATAACAAAGGATCCACGTAAAAGTCTTGAAATGACACACGCCATTGAGGATATTGAAGAGAAAGTCGATGATGTACGTCTAGAAGCTCTTAAACTAATATTTCGAACGTGTAGTGAAACCTTTGATAGTAAATGTGTTCTATATAAAGAAATAGTTGACAACATAGAGAATACAGCCGATAAATGTGAAGATACAGGCGACGTAATAAGATCGATATCATTATCTCATCTCAAATAATAATTCTACAAAGGGATTGTAAGCGGTTCTCTGAAATAGAGTCTCATAATACTTCGTATAAGTAATAATAATTAATGGCTAAGTGGTGAAACGTACTTGAAGAGGAAGAATCGAGGCGTAGCGAGAGCTAAGGAATGTATAGAGGAATGTATTGGAACAGATAATATCCCGAGATGTTTTATCAAGTGTTATCTGAAATCGGCTGTTTTAGAAGCGTATGTATGGATTGATTATTTGAAGAAAATATCGGAAGAAGTAATTAAATTATATGGTTTTAATGCTGTTACGTATAGTAGAGAGTTTAAAAGCTTCTTGCAAGATCCATTAAGACATTTGGAGAAGAAGCTATTTATTTATACTCACGACATGGTAAGGGGAAGGATTACTAAAGAGGAGTATGCAGAGAAAGCAATGATGGCTATAAATACTAGTTTGAGAACAAATTTGAGAACGCTCTATCAGAATTGGGGCTTTTTAGCATTATTGAAGAACTTGTATCGTGAAGGAACACTTGTAATATATCCTGAGCACAAAATACTATCACTAGAGAGAAGCGGGAAGCAAAAACTCAGATGGATACCTCCTAATCTCATTGTCGATGTTCCGGGACATGGAAGTCTAAGTTTCTTCATAGAAGCTCCACGTCCTCTCTCATGGGGAGATACTGGTGATCTCCAAAAGATCTGGAATCTATATACAGCACTTAGACCAGACATGATGATTTATCGGGGTAGAGTATACGATATAATTGAGCCAGGAAACACTCCTCCGATCAAGAGGCCGGACCTAATAATTGAGTACAAGGAATTACCTGATTGGTATAAGAGAGTAAGGGATGTTAAGGGACCGTTAGCTAAGCCTCTAAGTGCTGAAGAATGGCGTACTAGGTGGATTGAGGGATTATGGGATGGACTAGCTGATGTCTTAGGTGTTACTAGGAGGGAAGCAGCAGAAAAACTAAGTGGTAGAAAAGGAGTTAGGCTTAATGAGGTTAAAGTAATTCAACTCTATAAATCCGTTTATAGTCCTGATAAAATGTTCTTAGTATCCAAGTACGAGGTACCCGATGATGTTAAGGAGCAATTAGAAGGACACGGTATAATTGTTTTCGATGGTGTTGGTTTCAATCATGATAAATTATCTGGTTTATCTAAGCATGTCTTAGAATATGCTGAACCCATTGATGAATACATTATTAGGGTTAAAGATAAGGAACTGGCGGAGATAATGTTTATGATCAAAGACTTGTGGGAGAAGGGGGTTATCGATAAAGAGAAGATTAGAAGGCTTTTGATTTATGGATTGTATGAGGAGCAATAAAAAATACGTTGTTGTTAATACTATAAGACTAGTTTTTACTTTACTCCTCAACGGGTTCAATATGAATTATCTGTACTGGACAGGCATTAGCAGCGTCTTCGACACAGCTCTTTAAGTCCTCTGGCACAATACCGACAGCTAGATTATTGGGATCTACTCTGTACTTCTCAACGATCTGGCTCTTGTTGTCCTCAGGGTTCATCTCGAAGACGTCTGGACATATTGATACACATACCATATCTGATATACAGTTATCTCTAGGGTCAATAGTTACCTTATACTTTGCCATAATGGTTCACCCGTTTATTCTATAATATTGGTTTAGATAATAATGTTTTCCTCTAAGGGATATTGTGATCAGCTATGCGGGGCCCCTATCATTGGAGCACATATTGTGCTCCTCATAGCTAACCCGGGATTCCTCGTCATCTCTATGTGGTTGCCCGTGCCTATTAGCTTAGGTATTCCAATTACTCGGGTTACCTAGTATTATTTCAGGCACGGGCTTCCCCTTCATCCCTTCTTGGGTTTGCATCTGGTCTGGGGCTTTCAGGGCTTCCACAAAACCACGGGGCCCCACATCTCTAGTGCATAGCTTTATTCATTTAAATCGCAAAAGGAAGATATAAATACAGTGTTTCCCAAGCTGCTGAAAACTTTAAGTACTCAATAGGTCAATGGTCTTAGTTATTCTTATCCTAGGATATATTTCCTACATTATATTTTTTGTAGATATAATCCCTGATCTTCTTGGCTTCCTGGAAGATCCAGGCAAGGTCTCTTGTTCCAGATGATATTGGTGCCCATACTTCGTAGTAGAGTGTTAAATATGGTTCTTCAACTGATACGATAACTTCGCATGGTTTTCCCTTATCCTTTGTTAGAACGCCGATTTTTCTCTCATAGGAGACAAGTTCTTCTGATAACTCTCTTCTCCTTGTATATCCTAGTTCTTTCATTATAACCCATAATTGCTTGGGTAGTTCATAATTAATCTCTGGTAAGAGTATTTTGCATCTATGCTTGTTTATTTTATGTGACCAACACTCTATACTGGGCTCAATGTATCTATCTGGATATTTCTTTGACCATTCCCTCATTTTGTGATTGAGTAAGAGAATTATTGATGCGAATAAGACTATTGTGCCAGTTATTGATACTGTGCCATTGTATTTTTCAGTTATCTTCTCCTTATAGATAAGGAGATTGTACTTGAACCATATATCTTTGTCATTGTTATTAATAATTAATAGGTAGTATTTTCCTGGTTTTCCTCTGAATGTATAATTCATGTTCGTGTATCTTGTTATATTTTCTACATAATTATTTTCCTTACTCAAGATCTCTGATGAGGAGAGTATGATAAATAGCTCGTTACTAGTATTGGTGGTAAATGTTATGTTATCGTTCGTTTTAAGATAAACTGGTATAGAGACATATGTTTCACTAGGTAAGTATACTATATCAAACTTCTTGACTACTACTATTGTTCTAGTTTGAAGAAAGAATATAGAAACAAGTATTAGTGTTAGTCCGATCAATGCTGTTACTTGATATACCCTTTCCTTATTCATTCCATCACCATTTAGTCTAGTTTATTTGAGTATCTTCAGTATTTTATCGGGGTTTGTCTCGAAAACCCTTGATCTGCGGAAATTATTCCGAATCATGTTATAGAGTATTTCTTTTCCTAGTAATTTGAATGCATTCTTATTTATTATTCTTGGAAACATCATCAAGGGATACGGTTCTTCTAAAATAAATGATTTTCCAATCACAGCTACTGGGCTATCTCCGTATCTATAATAATGTGGACTCAGTTTTAGTTCTGGGTATTTCTTAATTGCTTTTTTCCATCCTATTTCTGAAACGTTTATTATTTCCTCGACTATAATGCCTCCAATAATGAATATTCCAGCTTTGCCGTTCCTGACGGACTTATTGATACTAGGTATTTTTGTTATGTTAGATTTTTTGCTCTCTACTATGCCTGCCATAAATAATAATAAATCGTTTTCGTCCAACCGCTTATTTTTCTTCTTTGGGAGTCTGCCTCTAGGCATATAGTAGTCTGTATAGAAACCTTTGTCTAGTCTTGGATCGTAGTGAACATATAAGTATTTCTCTCTTATTCTTTTGGGGTAGAATTCTTTGATTGGTTTATTAGTGCATTTATCAATGATCTTATCCATTCTTAGGTGTTTGGGATCATTTCTGAGTATTTGTCTCTCCGGGATTGGCAGAATCGTTAAGCAGTCTTCCCATAGGATACTATATACTCCTCCATTAGCTGATTCAGCGTATACTCTAAGTAATATTGTTTTTGCCATGGTATTATCAGATCCCCGAATTCTATCTAGTCTACATCTTACTTATAAGGTATTAATTAGTATTCCTCCTAGATAAATAGGAGGATATAAGAGGAGAGAAGTGAGAAAAAGAAGAAAAAGGTGTTTGGGTTTAAACGGTTCTTTCTTCTCTAAAGTAGATCTTGCCTAAGCTCTTTGGTGGTGCTAGTCTTCTTCTTAGGGGTGTTGCCATGAATATTACCATTGCTAGTATGGCTGCAACGAATGGTAGCATTTTTGCAAGGTCTGTTGGTATATTGTACATTGCCTGGATTGTTGTCATGTACTTGACTAATCCGGCAAAGACACTAGATGAGAGTATCAGTAATAGTGGGTGTCTACCAGCACTTAGTGATATAGCAAATGCTAGCCATCCATGACCCATACCCGTGCCTTCACTCCACACCTGTACATATGCTAGCTCGAATACTGCTCCACCTAATCCTATTAATGCAAATCCTAGCGCTCCAGCAAATAACCTAACCATCAACACGTTTACTCCAAGTGCCTCTGCTGCTGCTGGGTCTTCTCCTGCTGCTCTTATTGCTGCACCGATCTTTGTCTTGTTTATGAAGAATAATGCTCCCAAACCAATTAATATTATTATGATATATACAGCTATCCATACTGGATTATTGATGTCTATAGTGTATCCTATTTCTAGTCCCTTGATTGATCCTTGCAGGTTCCTCGCTGGTAATCCTACTAGGCTCGCTAATCCATATCCCAAGAACATCATTGAAAGTCCTGCTGCTCCATGGCTTATTGGAAACTTTGTTACCAGGAATGCTAATAGTATTCCAAATAGTGCAGCTACTATTGCTGTTAATAATAATGATGCAAGGATATTGTTATTTGTATAAACTGCTTCAGCATAAGCAACAGCTATTGATAGTACGAATATGCCATCTATTGCTAGGTTTAATATTCCACTCTTCTCAACTATTGCATGTCCGAGTGCTGCTAAGTAATAGGCTAAGAATACTGAACTCATACCTGCGAGTAAAGCTATTATAGCCTCGATCATTTCTCTCACCTTTTTTTAACGATTATCTTTATCTTATACTCTGAGATCGTTATGAGGACTGCATATGTCAACAGGATGCTACCGATGAAAACGTTTACTACTGCCGCTCCACCAACGCCCATTATCTGTATGTTAATACCTGCCGTATGTAGTGCTCCTATAATATAAGCTGCTATTGGGACAGCTATTAATTCGAGCATTGACAACCATGCTACCAGAATACCTGTATAACCATAGCCTGGTGTTTTTTCCTCTACTGGATAACTTATGTTATGCGATACTGACCCAAGATACGCCGCTCCAGCCATTCCTATGATCATCCCGCTGAGGAGTAAGGCCATTAGAATCGTTAGCTGTACGCTTATACCACTACTCCTCAATAGATTAGGGTTGCTACTGAGTACTTTAATTCTTAGCCCTAGGCTGGTGTATTTGAACATTAACCATACTAGGATAAATATTGTTATCATTAGGATCAGCAATTCTAATGTTATTGTTGTTCCATCTATTACTTGGAACATCGTTGATTCTGGTATTGTTACTGTTCTGTAGTATCCGTATTGTTTCTCTCTCCATTCACCAATGGTTATATAATTCACTATATAGTATGCTATATAATTCATCATCAGAGTCACTGGTACTTCATCAATATTCAGATAAGCTCTCGGCAATGCTGCTAATAGTGCCCAGAATCCTCCCGCTAATAGTGCCATGAGTATCATCATTGTTTTTGCTATGAACCCATTGAACGCGAATCCCGAGAATAATGCTACCCATGCCGCTAACATTACTCCCATATAGAATTGCCCTTCACCACCAATATTCCAGATCGCACCTTTGAAGCTTACAAGCAGTCCTATACCAACTATTACTAGTAGTGCAAAAGTTTTAGCTAACAATCCTACATTGGTGAATCCATAGTATATTGATAATAGTATGTCATAAGGTGTTATAACTCCCCCACTCATCACATATAGGATTATCATTGAGATTAACAGTCCTACTACTAGTGCTAATACTGGTACTATCCAGTATGGGAGAGGTTTAACGCGTCTAACTATAACCATGCTTATGGGGAACTCCATGGCTTACATCACCATAAGGTGCTCTACTTCTTCACGTTTAGCCTTATCAGCGGGGAATACGCCAACTATCTTACCGCTATTCATAACTACGATTGTGTCGCTAATCTGAAATATCTCGTCAAGGTCTTCACTAGCTATAAGTGCAGCTACGTTCTCGTTAATTACCTTTGATTTAATTATCTTCCTGACTCTGATGGCTGTTGCTTCGTCTAGTGCTCTTGTAGGGTTATATGCTACTAATAGTTTTGTAGCTGCTGTTAGTTCTCTTGATACCAGTACTTTCATGATATTACCACCACTGAGGAACTTTACTGGTGTTTCTGGGCTAGGGGTCTTGATCTCGAATTCTCTGATCAGCTTGTAGGCTAGTGACTTTATATGTTTCCAGTTAATTATTTCTTTGCTGAATGTTGGGATTATTGCTATATTTTCTAAGATGTTATTTTCTATGCTTACACCATATTTTGCTGGTAAGTCGGGTATGTATCCTACACCATTTAGTCTTAGATAGTGTGTTGTCTTATTCGTTATATCGATGTTATCATATATTATCTTGCCTTTCTCAACAGGTCTTAGCCTCATGACTGCCTGAATTAATTCTTTTTGTCCATTACCAGCTACTCCAGCTATTCCTACTACTTCTCCTCTCCTAACCTTTAGGTTTGCACCCTTAACAGCATAGTCTCCGAAGTCTCCTCTTACCCACAAATCGTTTATTTCTAGTATTGTTTCGCTTGGGCTGCCTAGCGGTAGTCTCTCATATGTGATCTCACTGCTCTTCTCGCCGAACATCATTTTTCTTATTTCTTCAATGCTTGTCCCCTTAACTGGTACTGTTCCTACTACTCTTCCTCTTCTCAGAACTGTAATTAGGTCTGCTACGTCCATTGCTTCTGGTATTTTGTGTGTGATTAGTATAACTGTTCCTCCTTCGTCTGCGAATTGTCTAATGAATTTGTAGAATTTTTTCTTCTCCTCTAATGGCAGATAGGTTATAGCCTCGTCTAGGAGCAATACTCTTGCTCCCAATAAGAGTCCTCTCACTATTTCTACCAGTTGTTTTTGAGTATAGCTTAGTTTCCATACCTCAGTGCTTGGATCGATTTTTACACCAACTGTTTTTGAGACCTCGTTTATCTTTTCTCTTATCCTCCTTATTGGCGCGAACATGTTGAGTTTTTCGAGGCCGAGCACTATGTTTTCTTCAACTGTTAGTCTATCGATGATTACTGGCGATTGCGACACCATTACTATTCCTAGCCTAATAGCATCCATGGGACCTGCTATTTTTACTGGTCTTCCATCTATGTATATTCTTCCTCCGTCAGGAGTGTAGATTCCGTATAGGATCTTTACTAGTGTTGATTTTCCTGCACCGTTTTCTCCTAGGAGAGCGTGTACTTTTCCTCGATGTATTTCTAAGTTGATGTTATCAAGTGCTATGACTCCTGGGAATCTCTTCGTGATTCCCTCTAGCTTTATTATCGGAGTCTCAGTGGAAGGGGAGGAGAAAAAAGATTTTGAGCTTTCAGCTTGGGTCGCCACCATCACTCCACCTGTTCCTGTATTGATAAAAATTATTCTGGGATTAGGATATTTAAGCGGCTCCGTGGTAGACTACCCAATCAACAAACCAGTTCATTTCCCATAGATCGTCGTGGCCTAGTCTCTGTCCCTCAGGTATGGTTACTTTCTGTGATGGATTGTCCTTGACATATCCGCTTAATGGTCCGGTGAATGGGTCCCAATATGTGCTTATGTAGATGTCGATCTTGCTGTATGGGTCTGGCTGGCTTGGGTTGACTGGTGGGATGTTGATCTTGCCGATGTTCTCGTACTTGTGGGTTACTGCTGTTAGCTGCAGTGGTGTTAGGAGTGGAGCATTCTTGAACATCTCATATCTGCTCATCACTAGGTCGTATACGCTTATCTTCTTACCAGTTAGCTTATCTGTTACCATGATGCTCTTAAGTGTCTGAATGAACTTGGGGTTGATATGCATCACTGTACCATTCTTGTATATGTGTGCTCCAAACTCTACGCCTCCAGAGTTAAGTAGGTACCAGTAGTCAACGTTTCCTAGATTGTATGGTGTGTAAATGCCTGCCTTGATCTTGGCCAGGATATCTAAATATATCAGCTCCCATCTAACAATTTGTCCACTAACTACAGCGTCTGGTCCATAAATGTATCCGGGGCTGTAATGACTGAATACATATAATGGGTGGTCATACTTACCCTCTTCATATCCTTTGGTTATTTCTTGTGCATACTCTAGTATGGCTGTTGAGTCCTCAGTAAAGGCTAGGACGTCTACATTGTATTGTTTCCACAGGGTCTCAGCAGCGCTTCTTGCTTTGTCTGGTGCAAACCATGCACCAATCTCTATAACGTGTACTTTTATGTCTTTGCCCAGCTGTTCACCTACCTCTTTAGCACCGATAGCGAATGCGTTTATGTGTCTAATTACTTCAGGTGTTGTGTAGCCTGCAACATACCCAATATTTTCAGTCTTAGTTAGTGCACCAGCTATTAGTCCATTCAAGTAGTAGACTTGGTATAGGTCTGCGAAGTATGTTCCAACATTTTGTCTCCTCTTGTATCCTGAACAGTGGAAGAACAATACATTGGGATATTGTTCACCCTTCTCAATGGTTTTGTCCATGAACTCGAAGCTTGTTGTGAATATTACGCTATATCCTTGTGATACTAGGTTATCAATCGTCTCTCCTAGTTTGTCCTCTGTAACACTCTCAACATATGTTGTCTTTAACCAGTCCTTATAGACAGTCTCGGCAACCCTTCTGCCAACATCATGCATATATGACCATCCGAAGTCACCGATTGGTCCTACATAGACGAATGCTGCTTTAATTGTCTCTGGAGGAGTCCATACTTGTCCTCCGCCACCACCAGCTGTTACAGTCTTAGTCTCAGTCCTCGTGACGGTTGTTGTAACTGTACCGCCAGGTGCTGTCTGTGCTTGTCCTCCACCATACATCATTCCTGCATAGAATGCTGCTACTCCTACTATTATTAATAATATTATGAAGACTCCTGTAAGGGTTTTCACATCCATACTTTACACCCATGTATATAGGATTACATAGCCTTGTTGTCTATAATTATATTCTAGGGCTTTAATAATAAAAAAGAATTCTTTAACGTGTGATTAAACAGGGTTTAAGACAATGATCCCATAATTGTAGAGATTTTTATATAGACTATTTAAAAAGTAATACCTCTAACTATTCTTGTAAAGATCTACGATTCTCGATAAGTTTCCCGTATTTGAGAATATAGCAGCTATCATAGATATTAGTGTATTCCTCGACGTCATGACTAGCAATGAGGATGGCTTTTCCTTGCTCTCGCCAATTCCTAATTAGCTCTAGTATTTTGTCCTTGTACTTTCTAGAAAGATTCGTTAGAGGTTCATCCAATAATAGGATCTCAGGATCATATGATATGATCGATGCTATTGCTATGAGTTTTTTCTCACCATAGCTTAGCTTAAACGTGTGCTTATTCAAATATTCCTTATTCAACCCTAGTTGCTCCAGTACAATGTGAATCTTCTTCTTAACAGCTTCTTCATCGAACAATTGTCTAGGAGCGAAAGCTATTTCATCATAAACTATGGGGTTAAAAAGCATGGTTTCAGGATTTTGAAAGAGCACTCCAATATATCTACGTGCTCCTGGTAATTGTTCCTTCAAAGGTTCTCCGTGTAGCAAGACTTTACCCTTTTGTGGCTCTAGAAGGCCTGCGAGGATTAGAATCAGTGTTGTTTTACCTGCTCCATTGGGTCCGGTAACTAGTATTATTTTGTGTTTTTCTAGTGCTATGTCGAGGTCCTTTAATACCCATCGATCGGTTCTAGGATACTTGTACCAAATCTTCTTTGCTTCTAGTAGAGTTTTAGCCATGATGTCTCAACCAGTATGTATAATGTAATATAGGTTATTGTTACCAGGATTAGCGTTAAGTCTATATAGTTATATTTATGTTTCCACATATTAGTTTCGTAGAAATACGTATTTGTTATTGTTCTTGCAGCTATCGCCTTAGCTAACTTTCCTGCATATTCGTGGGATACTATGATAGTATCTCCAATAGCTGATGATATTGTTCGCCATAGTACTCTATAGTTCTTACTTATGATTCTTGCTTCTCGAGCAAACATAATTGATAACATATTCCTTATAATCCTAGGGAGTATGACTATTACAAGTGATAATATTGATAGAAAGACACCTAAAGGCTTTAATATTGAAAGACTTTTTAGAAAACCATACCAGCCAAGACCGATAATTGGGAGTATAAAGAATAGTGATGATATGATTACTCTCGATACAAAAACTACAAAGTTTTCTAAACCAGTACTTGTTGGTTGTAGTACTAGATCGTTTAAGTCGTTAATGTATCCCGTGCTTGTAAAGATAATGGGAATCCCCGGTATAGTGCCTAATAATAAGAGGATAAATAGTATTTTTACAAAATATGACTTATTTATTGATAGCAATAAAAATATCGTAATTAGTATTGGTAATGAGAAAAGTATCATTATATAATTACTTGTAAAGGCAACTAGGAAAGCCATTATGATAGAAACAATTGTTACAATAAATGGGTCTACTTTTGTGGAAAAATTCTTCTCTGTAATTATTTCCTCTATAATCGTTGATGTTTCTTCAAGGATTTTCTCGGTATATCTCATCGTTTTTTACCAGCTATTCGTTGTATTAGTAAGCCTATTAGGTAAATTATACCTATACCAATGAACCCGGATACTATATAACCTGTTATCGGGTCTAGTCCTGGAACGCTATAATCATAGAATGGTGACCAGTTTATTTCATCACTAATGTCTTTTAATCCCAATTTTTCGGCAGCTACGTCCAAGGGTTCATGGTATCCAACCATATCTGCTAACACAACTCCGAACAATGGACTTATTAGTATGAGGAGAATTATCAATATCCAGTGTTTCTTCTTCAAAAGCATCACCTCTCAGAAAATATTACGTTCGGGTTCTTCGTGGAGAGATAGGATACTACCATTCCAGTGATTATTCCCTCTATTACTCCTAGTGCTAAATGCCATAAACCCATAACAGGTACTGTGATATATACTCCGTATGGGAAGCTAGGCGATAGCCCTATCTCTACTCCACACGTTATTCCTGCTAATGTTATTCCAAGCCATCCGCCTAGGAATCCTCCTATGAATCTAGTCTTAGTAGATGGACCTAAGGCTTTCAATACTATCTTATATATAGCGTATCCTACTAAGACGTCTATTATAGCCATATTCAAGATGTTTGCTCCAAGTGCTGTTATGCCTCCATCATGGAATACTAGGCATTGTATAGTTACGACTAGTGCTAATGTTAATGATCCAAGAAGTGGTCCGAGCAATATACCTGCTAATGCTCCTCCAACAAAGTGTAGGCTTGTCCCACCAGGGAGTGGCCAATTAAGCATTTGTGCAGCAAATATACCTGCTGCCAATACTGTTAATAAAGAGAGTCTCTCAAGATTCTTTGTTATTTCTGCTTTCTTTATTGCATAACCAATATATGTTACTGACACTATATATGTTGCAATACTCCAAGTAGAATCAAGGAAACCATCTGGTATGTGCATTGAGGTGCCCCTTTTTATGATAAAAAGTGCACCATATAAATACTTATTGTTCATAAAATAGTAACAAAATTACGTAGAACATAGTTTCTCGGCCTGAATAAGATCTTCAACAGTATTAATATTAAAGAACTCCTTATATGGATCTTTTACAATGTCTTCGATGACTAGATACTTTGTTGATAGATAATCATAGATTTTATGAGCTGAAAAAATGTTATTACTTATCATGTACTCTAGTGCTTTTCTTAGGGAACTGGTACTATGAGCACTAATGAGTGGTTCTAAGTGATTATTTTTCCATTTATAAACAATTGCTTCATAAGGTTGTATTAATTCTCTTAATAGATAATTTATAGTCTTCCACGAGATAAACGGAGTATCACATGGTAGTATTAATACTTGGTTTGTTTCAACCATAGTTATACTAGTGTATATTCCTGTGAGTGGGCCTTTTCGTAAATGATCAACCATATATATGATACTATCATTTTTCAAGAAGCTTGACAGTTTCTCTCTATCTTTACTGTACCTAATGCTAATAATGATTTTATCCACATGTCCAATTATTTTTTCTAAAACATGTTCTATCAATGGTTTTCCACAGAGATTCACTAGTGGTTTGTATTGTTTAATTCTCTTAGATTCTCCTCCAGCAAGGATAATTGCTGTGAACATATAGACATCATCAACTGATATTGTATGTACTGGATTAATTTGTCGGGATATGTATAAGAGTAATTAATGTATTATTATTTTTGTCGAGGTGTATTGTTTTGAGTAGCGAGGAGCATATAGAGAAGAAGCTGAAAGCACTTGGTATTGGAAGGTTTCAGGTAATGGCTTTACTACAGGCAGCTAGGCATTATATTTTTCACAAAGATCTTGATAAAGCTAAGAGTTTTGGATTGAATAGAGCGATCTTTTATGCATGGGCGAAATACTATGGTCCTCATAAATGGCCTATTAGACTTATGAGGGTCGAAGAAGCTCTTAGGAGACAAGCTAGAGGCGTTAGTAGTGTTAAGTGTCCGGAGGGATATGTAGAGGTTCTTGGCGAGTGTA
>JAGGVR010000032.1 GCA_021157925.1 Staphylothermus sp.
ATTGCTCAAATTATTACAATGTTGTTGGAATTAAGTGAGATAATAAAAAGAAGTGCTGTAATGTAATGTATTGTTTACTTAACGTATTTGAGTCCTCTTGTCAAAGCTGTTGCTGCTATAGCTAATACTGCTCCTTTGACAACCCATTGTACATAGGGATTAACGCCCAGGAGGATCAATATATTTGTTATTAATGTTAATATGTATGCTCCAAGTGTTGGTCCAAGTGGTGAGCCAACACCGCCGGTCAACTGTATTCCTCCTAATACAGATGAAGCAATGGCGTCGAGCTCGTATCCCCAGCCTGTCCATGGATAAGCTACTTCTAGTCTAGCGTTCATCATTAAGCCGCCAATAGCATAATATACTCCTGCTAATGTGAATATAGCTAGCTTGATCGTGTCAGCGTTTATGCCTGAGTACCTAGCTGCTTCTTCGTTTCCACCGATGGCGTAGACTTTGAGTCCTAGTGATGTTCTTTTCAGTAATACTATGTTTATAATTGTAAACAATATAAATATCCAGACCATAGCGGGTACTCCAATTATTTCGTTAGTAAATATTCTGAAACTTGTTAGTCCAACTATTGGTTGGCCGCCAGATAGTATTAGGACCATTCCTCTACCACCCACTAGTGCTGCTAACGTTGCTACGAATGAGGGGATCTTGGCCTTAGTAACTAGTAATCCGTTAATGAACCCCACTAGTGCACCAGTTGCTAAACCGGCAAGAATAGCGATTGGTAATGATTGTTGGTAATTGATAAATATTATTGCTGCAACGGTTCCCGATAAAGCCATTACTGAACCAGGCGATAAATCGATGCTTCCCATTAATATTATCATGGACTCCCCTAATGCTAGCATTGCTAATGGAGCTGTTTGTAATAATAGGATTCTCTGGTTATATGGTGTTAGGAAGTGGGGCGACAGTATAGCGGATGCAATAAATAAGCCTATTAATGCTATTAAAGGCTTTATTTCTTCATATACACTAATTTTTCTCCATAAATTAATTAGGGAGCTTGATTTCTCGGAGCCGGACACGTTATTCACCTCCCTTTATGCGGCTTTGGGAACAGGGGTTTCAAAAAACCGGGTTTCACCACTTATGAGTTTCATTAATTGATCACGAGTAAGATCCTTGTTTGGTAGTAACGCTACTTGTCTACCCTTATATAGTATAAGTACTCTGTCAGATAATGCAAGTATTTCGTCAATATCCGATGACATTAGGACTACAGAGAGACCTTGTGATGCTAATTCAGAGATAATTTTCCTGATCTCGACTTTCGCGCCTATATCAATACCCATTGTTGGCTCGTCAAAAATAAGTATTTTCGGCTTAGACTCAAGCGCCTTAGCTATAACTACTTTTTGCTGGTTTCCACCACTAAGATTCATTACGCGGGTCTCTGTGCTAGGAGCAACAATATTGAGTTTCTTGATCCACTGGATAGCTATTTGTTTTTCTTTATCAATATTACGTAGTCCAAGTGGTTTTGCTAATCTATCTATTGAAGACAGTATTATGTTTTCGCGGATAGTAAGTAATAATACGAGTCCCTCTATTCGCCTGCTCTCTGGAAGATAATATATACCGTGTCTCAAAGCATCAGATGGATTCTTGATCTGGGCTCTTTTTCCCTCAATATAGATTTCTCCACTAACAATTTTCTCGACGCCTATAAGTGCTTTGCCTAGTTCGGTTTTACCTGCTCCTAAGAGTCCGGCGATGCCAAGTATCTCTCCTCTATATAGATCAAAGGATATGTTTTGTAATCTAATGCCTCTGATCTTTTCTGGTTCCGTTGAGAGGTTTTTGACCAATAATACTGGTGTTTCTTTTGCTTTGTATCTTTTCTCTCTTGAAATATAGAATTTACTAGGCTCTCTTCCGAGCATGAGTTTTACTACATCTAATGGTTTGGCTTGGTCAATGTTTAGTGTTGCTACTTTTTCTCCGTCTCTCAGAATAGTTACTCTATCAGCAATTCTAAATACTTCGTCGATGTGGTGTGTGATGAATATTATTGATTTTCCCGATTCTTTCATCTCCCTTATGATCTGGAATAGTCTCTCCACTTCTGCGGGAGTTAATGCACTAGTGGGTTCATCGAGACATATTATCCTAGCGTTTTCAGCCAGTGCTCTAGCTATTTGTACTAGTTGTTGTTCACCAACACTTAGTTCTTTAACCTTGATCCATGGATCTATTTTTAATCCAAGGAGTTCAAGGTATTTTTTGGAGAAATCTTCGAGTATTTTCTTGTTTATACGTGTAAGTGGAGACTTTGTGAACGGTATTTTTGACAAATATATGTTTTCAGCTACAGACATGTATGGTATGAGAGTTACTTCTTGGTGGACAAGTGTTATGCCATGTCTTTTAGCGTCTATGGGTCTGCGTATATTGACTTTTTTACCATTAATAATTATTTCACCTTCATCAGCAACGTAGATTCCATTTAATATTTTGACAAATGTGGATTTCCCAGCACCGTTTTGTCCTACAATAGCATGTACTTCTCCCTCATATAGGTTGAAATCTATGCCTTTAAGTGCAATAACTCCGGGAAACTTTTTTACAATATTCTTTGTTTCTAGTACGATTTTACTGTTTGTTTCCATATTTCTCACCTTCTTTTATGCATTTTTAGGAAGGATTCTAACTCATTTCTAGTGGGTAACCCTTCTTGTGCTCCGAGCTTTGTGATCTGAATTGCTGCTGCAGCATTCGCTCTCTTACATGCTTCTACAATATCATATCCTTCTGCGAGGAATACAGCTAGTGCTCCATTAAAAGCATCTCCTGCACCAGTTGTATCAATGGGCTTTACTTTATATGCTGGAACGTATTTAGCCATTTCCTTAGAAATAACTATTGATCCCTTGCTACCCATTGTTATTATTGCGTATTTTACGCCTTTATCTATTAATAACTTGCCTGCTTTTACAGCGTCTTCAACGTCTTTTACTTTGATGTTAGTTAATAGTTCAGCTTCAACTCTGTTGGGAGTAATGACATATATATACCTATATATCTCATCTGGAAGTGGGGTGGCTGGGGCGGGATTGAGTATTACTTTTTTACCTAATTCTGATGCTTTTTTAACAGCATATAGAACGGTGTCTAAAGGTATTTCTAGCTGTAATAAGACTATGTCTGAGTCTTTTATAGCTGGAACGGCTTTTTCAACATCATCTCTTGAGACATGAGCATCAGCACCAGGAGCAACAGCGATCATATTTTCCCCTGTATTCTTGTCAAGCAATATGAATGCGGTACCTGTATGGGTATTCTCATCTATAGAAACATATCTAGTATCTACATTGTTCTTCGCGAAATTATCAAGCAGTTTTTCCATAAACAAATCGTTTCCAAGTCTACCAACCATATAAGTATGTGCTCCTAAACGTGCCGTAGCCACTGCTTGATTGGCGCCCTTGCCACCGGGCTTCATGATGAAATCGTATCCTAAAACAGTCTCTCCCGGAACTGGTAGCTTTGGAAGGCTAACGTAAAAATCGATGTGTATGCTTCCGATTACAGTGATTGTAGCATTC
>JAGGVR010000085.1 GCA_021157925.1 Staphylothermus sp.
TACTGGATTAGGCCTGATCTCATTATATATTGAGTACTCAATACCTTTCTCATCGAGAATTTTCAGTATATCATCTAATGCTCCACTTATCTTAGCTGATCTCTTCCCAGTAACTATGATGAGCTTCTTAAATCCTGTTAAATACTTTGAAGCATTGTTTATCGTGTTCAAACCGAAATATAGTTTCACACCACCATTATATACATTGAATTTTATCATGATTCTTCACCAAATAGAGAATATTGAGTTAAATAGATTATAAGGATAAATTCACAAGTTTTATTGATTTATGGAATTATATAGGTGTGAAAACTGTCTCTACTTTTCTCCTATCTGACATTGCTTTGTATATTAGTAGGCCTATGAGAATGCCTGCAAACACACCCAGTAAGAAGTAGACTATTTCACGATAGTATCTTTCCATTAGTGGTGTAGTGTTTATTGTGATCTGTGTTGTATTAGTATTATTAGTTGAATTGCTTGGTGTTTTTGTTGGTGAAGGTATTTCTGGCAGTGGATTATTATTTTCTTCTATGAGGCCCAAAGCCTTTATCTTGGAATTAAGCATTATTATCGTCATTACCCCCTTCATGTATGATGCTATTGCATCTGCTGGTTGCTTCATTAATCTGTATTCTTTTCCTAGAAGATATAGGAGTGCTAAGTAGTTGCTCTTATTCATTAATGAATAGTATATTGATAACTCGTTAGATAAGTAGTCGCTGATATTTATTAAAACGTCTTCTTTGTTTATAAATAGTAGTTCTATGCCGAGGTCAGCGTAAACTATGCTTTGTATAAATAAACCTATGGAAGCTAATGTATAGTTCTTTGTATAAGCATCTATACCCATGCTGAAAAGTTTCATAGCATTATTAATGTACTGGTTACTGCCACCTACATCACTTGCTAAACTATAAGCATAGGATACTATTGAATCCGCTATACTATATAGAATCATTAATGACTCATTAAGATCTACATTGTAGTTTTCAAAGAATCTTGTCAAGTTATATAGTTGATGTATCATGTATAGATAGATCATAGCCTTCGCTATAGAATCTACATCTTCACTAGTATAACTTGTCTCGTTCTTGCTTATTAAACTCGTATATGTATTAATGGCTTTATAGAAGTCCATGTGTATGTCTATATTAATAGGATTAATTCCGTTACTAATTGAAGTATTTCTAATTATTTTATATGTTTCATTAATGCTTTGATAAAGCGATTCAATGAGATTATTGATCTTTTCTTCCCCAACCAATATCTTGAGTAATAGATTTAATGATAGTGACTGTTGAAGCACATCGTATGAATAGTAATATGCTGATACATAGTATTTTTTATCCAACATGTCTTTAAGCCTATTAATCATTTCATTAATATTCTTATACCTACTGTAGAGCTGAATCCTTGTCAACATATCTAGCTTCTTGAATAGTTGTTGAGAATCATTGTATAGCTCAGATGCTTTTTCATAGTTCTTTTCTGCGTATTCTTTAAGTCCCGATATGATCTCTTTATTAATTTCTGGCGTGGAGATCTCTGCAGACATTGTTGTATTTAAGAAATACTTCATTGCATCAAATATGCTGCCAACCTCAATTACTTTAACTCCCTTCTCGTCTCCAAGCTTTACTAGATCTACTGGTTCATATTTTACAGTCTCATAATATCCCCACGGAAGATTCTTAATGATCCTTTTCTCAACATATACTATGCGCTGCCCCAATGGGATCAAGAAATACTTGTATCCAGCTTTACTTACCGCATCTAGTTTATCTACGAGACCTCCGACAGGCCCGATGCTTCCGTCCGGATTGATCATTCCGGTCATACATACGTAGGGATTCACAGTTTTATTCATGAATAATGCTATAAAGCCAATAGTCATTAAGGCTCCTGCACTAGGACCGCCTACGACAAGACTCTTACTAGTCATCACAACGTAGTAGTCGTAATCATAATAGTTATGACCAGTTACTACTGAGGCAACATAGCTAGCAATCCTAGCAGTTGCTTGTGTATCGACTTCTACTAGTGGCCTAGCAGTGAAATACACCATTCCAGAACCAGGATATGCAAGTGTAAGGTTGACTTGAATGAGTGCGCCCCCACCACTTCTAGCGACAGCTGGAGCATAGAGTGTGAGAGTCCTAACATAGGAATAATGCGTAGATGGAGGCGAGGCTGTTAGAAAACACACTGTTTGCGACAAGATAAGCATAGGAAGTATCACAGCAATTATTATCGAAGCCAACCTCATTCGAGGTCACCTGTTTTTCCTCCAAGCAAATAAGAATAGTTAATATAGTGTTTAAACCTATCCATACCCAGAAAGATTTTGGTGATGAGAACTGATTGTATGGGAACCTGACAAAAATATTTTGAGGAAAGTAAAGATAAATGACATAGTGGAAGCTATTCACATACTTACACAAATAATACCCATCGGCAAAGTCTTAAGCTATAAAGACATAGCTGAAACACTCGGTATACATCCGAGGATAGTAGGTTATGCTATGAAGAAGAACGAGAAACCAATAATTATTCCCTGCCATCGTGTAGTTGGAAACGATGGTAGTCTGAGAAATTATAGCAGGGGAGGTCCTAGAGTGAAGAAACAATTACTACTTATTGAAGGAGTTGAATTTGATAAGAATGACAGAGTCAAGAAGAGCTTTTTCACGAGTATTAAGGAGATTATTAATGATCCATAATCTGGTTATTCAAAAAGCTTCCTCATATTAGCATAGAGATATTCTGCTAAGACTAAGACCATGTAGGGTAGGGAGCCAATTATGCTTCTTATAGAGTTCACATATGTCCTGTACTTGCTTCTATAATAGATTCTATAGACTTCTAATACATTACTAAATCTCTCAAAGTATGCAAAATTCAGTTTTAGAGTGACTAAAAGGAATAATATTGGTTTCATAAATCCAATATCAATAAGAAATACTATTTCAAATATAGTTAAACTAATCACTAATGGAATAATTGCTGAATAAAGGAAACAATACTTTGCAATACTAAGTTCCCCTCCTCCATAAATATATCTTGTCAAGAAGAATAGAGCTATAATGAGGAAGAAACCAGCGATATACGAATATGTAGCAATTTCTCCTCTAGAGCAATATATGATTATAGAGCCTATTATGAATACTATTGTCGAATAAACAAATATGATTGGATCCTCCCTGATCAGAGCATATAGAATAACGATAATTAAAAGAAATAACGTCCTAAGCAGTAGTAAAGACAATCCTTTCCAATACATCTAGCTCATCACCTATTGGAAGAGAAGTTATAACTATTCCTCCCAGACTCATGTATTCATTAATGATTTTTTCAACAGCTCGTGCTCTTACTTGGTCTATGTATTCCAATCCTCCATCAATTAATAAGATACTCTTCCCAGCTACGATCTGGGGTATGAGCAACAATAATCTTTTCTCTCCATCGCTTAATTCGTAGAAGTATCTATCATTTAATAGAATACCTAGTTCTTTGATTATTCTCAACGATTCATCGAAACATATTCCATTATTCCCACATAATTCTCTAATGACATCAATTGCTTTTAGCCACGAAAAGATCATTGATACATCATCCGGTACGTAGCCTATATTACCGCCAATAATGTGTTCTCCATGTATCTTTAATGCACCAGCGATTCCCATCATAAGGGTTGTTTTACCAGCACCATTTGGACCAATAATAGTAATTCCTTCACCTGGTCTGAGATCTATGTCCGGATACTTTATTTGTTTCTTCCCTCTACGAATGTATGCTCCCTCCTGAATGACTACTTTTCCTAGCTGATTAATGATGGGGTCTACATCTATGTCTTTTGATAGCTCTATAGGTGAGTAGCTCTTAATACTATATGTCTTCCAACAATCTAAGGGTTTTTTAGAAGTTGCTACTACTATAGCTGACCCTACATTTAGAATTTTTTCAATAATATCTGTTACTTTTTCTTTATTCGATTTATCCAGAGATTCATAAGGTTCGTCAATTAATAGTATTTCGGGTGATATAATTACTGTTTTTAATATGTCTAATACTCTTTTCTCACCATAGCTCATTTCCTTTATTTTCTTTTTCAAAAAATCATTTGTTTTAAGTAAATTCTTCAACAACTTGTCTTGAGCTTTGTTTTTGTATAGGCGTGTAGTTATTAAGAGCTCCTCATAACCAGTATTGCCTAGGTTTAATGGCCATGGTTCTTGAGGAATGTATTGAGTTCTACCCTCGACAATCAGTGTTCCATGAATTCTTGCTTCATGAATATCCTCCATTATTCCAGCAAGTGTTTTTAACAAAACAGTTTTTCCCGATCCAGTTTTTCCTACATAGAGTATTTTTGAGGGATTTGTTACAAAGAGATTTTCAGGAACAATTTTCTTATCCCTCAGTTCTATGGTCACATTTTCCAATAGTAGTTTCGTCATTTTTGTTCCCGCTTATCTTAGCTCAATATAGGTTTTATAGTCAAAGAATTTTAGCCATGCAGCGATTGTAGGCATAACAATAAATATTCCTATTATTATAATAATAGTTCTCTCAACGGGATATATACATGCAGCCGTAGACCACGCCGTAACCCATTTACTTAACGCTGCTTGGTCTTGGAGTAACTTGACTATGTTAGAAACACTATTATTTGTCATTAAGTATAGATAGTTGATCGAGAAAGCAATGGATCCTCCCAAGTGATCTCCTATAACTCCATTAATTAATGCTCCAATAGATCTTAATTGTATTGTTACTGCATTCTTGAAATAGAATATATAGTAAGCTAATAGCGTGATAAAAGGCATTAATAGGTCATATACTAGGTATTGAGGATAGTGCGTAATTAGTTTACCATGAACAATTACTAAGATAACTATTGAAGCTAGGATTATTGTGAATGAATAAATGAGAGACTTGTAAAAGGAGAGTGTAGAAGAAAGCCATGATAATAATAGTGGGAGAAAGTAGAAATAACCAAGTATTGATACGATTCCAGGATTAAGTATTGGAGTAAGAACTGCCACTATTAATACGGCTATAAATCCTTTCCTTGGTTTGAGAAATATACCTATTAATGAACCCGATAAAGCACCAAGTGTTATAACTCCACTAAATCCAACTATCGGGAATGCTGGTATAATGGATAAGAAAAGCGATACAGCCGCTATCGTTATTATGGAAGCAACTGATTTTACCTCGTTGTTCATGTCTTTATTCACCACGCTATACTTCATACGTCTCGGCATTAATTAAGGATGTTCTAGTTTTAATAAATAATTACTAACAATGAATAAAGCAAGATTTATAACTTAAACTGACATACCATATATACTTAAGCATAAGTATGAAGACGTACGTGTATATATAGTATATATACGTATATGAAGAGAGGGAGAAACCCAACATGCTGGGATGGTATTGGCTAATCATTGGAGGAGTCGCTGCCTTTCTCGTTGCCTGGATTAATGGAGCAAACAATGCAGCTAATGCCATAGGCACAGCTGTTGGCGCCAAAGCTCTTAATGTTAAGAAAGCATTGATCTTAGCAGCTACATTTGACTTCCTAGGGGCCATTACTTATGGTAGATTTGTCTCAATGACCCTCCTTAAGGGAATAGTTGATACATCAAGCATAGGTGATGCATACGTAATAGTTGTTGGAATGGTATCTGCTCTATTCGCCACAGGTATATGGGTTATACTTGCAACTATATTTAAAATACCAATGAGCATTAGTCAAGCAATTGTAGGAGGAGTAACAGGTTTCGGAGTAGTCGTACTTGGACTAGAGGGTATTAATTGGGCAAAAATAACCGAGATCATAGCTTCTTGGCTCTACCTCCCATTTCTAAGTGCTTTCGTGGCTCTGGGTCTCTATAAGTTGTTTGCAATGATCATATCTAGGCTTACACGTATGAGGCTCTTGATCGCGTCTTCTCTTCTCTATTTTATAATGATTTTCACAACAATTTTTCTACTAAACATTAAGACTTTGAAAGTCTCTGATCTACTATATGCAGTTTCTTCCTCTATACTTATCAGTATATTATTCACAATACCATTCATAGTTTACTTCAAGCTAAGAGTCCCCCACGACATAATTGAGGCGAGAAAGCATGTTTTCAGACTTCTCTTAATAGTATCAGCTGCTGCTATGGCTTTCAGCCATGGTGCAAACGATGTAGCTAACTCTGCAGGCCCATTTACAGGCGTAATGTTGGCTGTAACAGAAGGATATATTCCTACAAAAGTAGCAATCCCATTTACATCACTGTTATTATCAGCAATAGGTATTGCTTCAGGAATACTCATATGGGGGTATAGTGTCATCGAGACTA
>JAGGVR010000127.1 GCA_021157925.1 Staphylothermus sp.
GATGCTCACATGCTTGATATTGAGGCCTTTAGTTTCTTATCCAGAGCAATGGAGAGTGAATTATCGCCAATTATCATACTAGCTACGAATAGGGGAATAGCTAGGATAAGAGGTACAGATATAGAATCGCCACATGGCATGCCTCTAGACTTGCTTGACAGGCTCTTGATAATACCTACTAGACCATATAATGCTGAGGAAATAAGAGAAATAATAAAGATCAGGGCCTCCGAAGAGGAAATAAAAATCACAGATGAAGCCCTCGAAGAATTGGTTAAAATAGGTGTTGAGACAAGCCTAAGATACGCCGTACAATTAATGGAACCAGCAAGAATAATAGCCATGGACAATGGAAGAAGCAAAGTCACAGTAGAAGATGTGAAGAAAGCACGTAGCTTATTTATAGACGTGAATTCCAGCGTTAAGTACTTAAAAGAATATGAAGAAAAATTCATGAAGTAATACTAAGACTTGTTTTTATTGAGATATTATTCATTATTTATTATGTATAACAATGTAGGTATTGCTAATTAGAACAATTATGATTAATGGCCTTATGGAAGTGGTTATTATTGGATAAGAAAGTATCTAAGATCATCTCTAAGCTATTGAAATTTTATGAGAGAACACCAAAGCATTTCGAAGGAAAAATCCTCGGCTCCATGACTACTTATCCACATGCACTAGCTATCTATGCATATAACTTGTTTATTTGCACAAACTATGGTGATCCATTTATTTTTTCGGCATTGAAGAAAATGGAAGAAGAAATATTATTGGAGATTAGTAAATGGTATGGGGAAACCAAACTATATGGTTACATAACTAGTGGCGGTACAGAATCTAATTTCTTATCAATAATTTCTGCTATGATGAGAAATAGTTGTAAAAACAGAGTTGTGTTAGCCCCAGATACTGTTCATGTATCTATTATTAAAGCTTCACGAATATTAGGGTTAAAATTAGTCACTATACCAACAAATAATTCACCTATAGATCCTTGTGTGTTAGAGAACTATGTTAGGAAATATGAACCATGCATCATAATAGTGACAGCTGGGACTACTGAACTAGGAATAATTGATCCTGTAGAAGAAGTTGCAAAAATATCTAAGGAATATAATGTATATATGCACGTAGACGCTGCTTATGGGGGGCTCTTAATTCCTTTCCTCTACAAAGCTGGGAGGATAAAACAAGATCTTAGATTTTACAAAGGGGTCTCAAGTATTAGTATAGATTTTCATAAGAATGGTTTAACTCCTATACCCTCTGGAATGATACTTTACAAGAATAAGAATGATTTAGAGAATATATGTTTCGATGCGAGCTATACATTATATGGAAAATACTGTGGCTTGCTCGGAACAAGGCCGGGAGGACCAGTTGCTTCTGTATGGGCTATGGTTAAATACTATGGTTTTGACGGGTACTATGAACAAGCTATTAACATGCATGATCTTGCCAGATATACTTATGAGAAGCTACAAGGAATCAAAGATATCTGTGTATATGAGCCTATTCTTCCTATAGTAGTTTTTAAACATAGGAGAATTCCTTATATAGAATTGCTGTACAAACTTGTTCGAAAAGGATATTATTTATATAAGTCCCCAAGTGTTAAAGGTCTTAGAATAGTTGTTATGCCTCATCTTAGAAAAGAACACATTGATGAATTTATCAGGGTTTTAGAAGAACTAGTAAAAGAATGATGATATAACACTGATAATACCAATACTAAATGTCAATACGAAAACTATCACAAGTACTGAGGTATTCAATAATATACTTGTACGGAGTATTTGTTCTTCTCGATATATGTTGATGTAGAGGAATATAATAGGGAATAGGCTGATTGATACAAGTAATCCAACTATGCTTGAAGAATATACTATTAGCTTGATTAGCAAGGTCTCTACATTATATACTCCAAGTATTATAGGTGACGAAATAAGTACAATTGATGTTATTACCAGTAATAATAACGTTATAGAGTCAAAGTATCTTGGTTTAAGAACATTTTTATCCCATGACAATAAAGCTGAATTTGACACAAATACGCTCATTAATGCTAAGATAACTGTACTTGTTAAACCAATTATGATGAGCTTAGACGTTATAGCCGAATAGGGCAAGTTTAAGAGGGAACCTATGCTATTAACAGGTATATTGTTTATGTAGAAATGAAGACTTATAGAAAATCCTATGAGTGTTCCAAACAAGAAACCATACCATAGCTCATTAATATTGCTTGAATCTTCCTGTATGATCATAGAATATGGAGAAGCCATTGCTCCCCAGAGAGCTGATAATAATACAAATGAAGAGTACTGTTCTTCTATACCTTTATTACTTAGAGGCATATGGATTTGCGAAACACCGTATTCTATAATATCAATAATGAATGCCAACAAATAAATGAGGAGTAGTAAAGATGAATAAACAAGGATTTTCTCGGCACGTGATTTATTTGTTCTATTACTGATTATGCTAAACGATATAATTAAAATTATGAGTGAATATGCTATCCAAGAACCGCCGAGTAGTTTTTCGTAAAGTATAGATATAAATAAGAGATTAGCAAGGAGCAAGATGTTAGAAGCACTATATAATGGAATAGTGTATAGATAATATAATTTCTTTGACTTATTTCTCAGTAGATCTATTGTTTTTGCTTTTGTTATGTATTGGGATAATGCTAAGACTTGTTGTATGAAAATACTTGCAAGAAACATTACAGCTATGTAAAATATACTCGTTAAACCATAATAGTATCCAAATAAAGCATATAGTAATATATTTGTGATCTCAATCCCGGATATGGTTGCTATAAAACCTGCTCTTAAATTCCGTGGAATACTCATAAAAACACCTTGTGCTTATTAATCTCTGGCTTCTTTCTCATCTTTGTTAAGTGTTTTCGAAGCAAGCAACGATATGAATTTGTTCAATTGTTTCTCGTCAAAATTATTCATTAAGATTACTACTTTTACACCATTTTTTCTATTCGTGGATAATCCTTGTAATTCTCTAGTTAATTGTTTATATTCTATTTTGCTTGTTGTTTTCTTTACTCGTTTATTATATTGTAATGTATTGTAAATCATCGGTATTAGTAACAGTGTCGTATATATAGCGATCATAGCTAATGACATGTAGTCTTCCATAGCTGTTCTCCTCAGAATCAATGACTTATTAGTAGTTTGGTTGGTCTATCTTTTCTCATTAATTGAATCCGTTTAGAAGAGCTTTATAAGGCAAAGAAATGTAAATACCAAGTAATTTATACTAGTATATATTGCTTTAATAACATAATATTACCCGGTTATATCAAGGTGATATAAGATAGTGAATTATGGAAGGGAACATTGAATTGGTAAAAATAGGACTGATATATAAGCAGCTAACAAGGAGAGATTTAAGAGTATTAGAGGCTATTGAGAAAGGGCATTCTAAGTATGAGTATGTTCCTCTCGAGATTATTGAGAAATACACTAGGATTCCCGAACAACATGTCCTTCTTTCTTTATCTAAAATGTATCGATTAAAACTCGTTAAAAGGAAAATGATCAGTGGATATAAGACTTTCAGATTAACTTATCTAGGACTAGATATGCTTGCACTAGACTATTTTGTTAGGAAAGATGTTGTGGAAGCTATAGACGATAGGCTGGGTGTTGGTAAAGAGAGCGAATTGTTTAAAGCACTTGCTCCTGGCGGTAAAAAAGTAACTGTTAAGTTTCTTAGAATTGGACGTACTAGTTTTAGGAGAACGAGGATTGTGAGGAACTGGGCTCAGGATCCAAGGATTGATTGGTTTAAACAAGCAAAAATCGCTGCTGAGAGAGAGTTTAAAGCCTTAAAAGAACTTTATGAAATAGGTGCAAATGTACCTTACGTTTTGGCTTATAATCGTCACGCTGTCGTAATAGAGTATATTGAGGGTATAGAATTATATCGAAAACCTGAACTAGATAATCCCGAAAAAGTATTGTGGAAAATACTTGATACGTTAAGGAAAGCATATCTTGAAGCAGGAATAGTTCATGGTGATTTAAGCGAATATAATGTACTAGTCAGTATTGATACAAATACTCCATATATTATTGATTGGCCTCAATACGTTTATAGAGACGATCCGGCAGCAGACAAGTTGTTGAAAAGAGATGTAGATTATATAGTAAGGTTTTTCAATAAGAATTATAGGGTTGGGGTAAGTCTAGATAAAGCCTTGAAGTATGTACGGGGAGAAAATGAATAATGGTAAAAACGAGAAATTAGTAATGGGTGTGGATATCCTACCTGGTTATTCACCAGGTTCTTCGACTCACCAGCCACATTATGCAGTTGTCTTACTAAAAGGAGAGAAGATCGTTAATAGCTATGAAGATGTTTCTTTTGCTCGACTAATAAGATTAGCTTGGGAGTATAAACCAGATATATTAGCTATAGACAATGTTTTTGAGCTAGGAGAAAACGTCGATAAGATCATAAAAATAATTAACTTATTACCACCGAATACACGGATAGTTCAAGTAACTGGTTGGGGCGATAATTTAAGTACTATTAAGAATGTTGCTTATGATATGGGTATAGATGTCCATGGGAAAATAGATCCATTAAAAACAGCATATTTAGCAGCACTCATAGCTTCTAAAGGAGGTGGTGCTGTACTAAAACTCTTGGAGGAAAAGACTAAGATAATAATCTCTAGAGGAAGAAGTGTTAGCCATGGAGGAATGAGTTATGATAGATACAAGAGAAGCATACGCGCTGGAATACTAAATGTTACAAAAGAAGTAAAGAAAATCCTTGATAAACACGGTTTCGACTATGACTTGGTGTTTAGGAGAAGCAATGGTGGTCTTGAGCAAAGTGTTTTCACAGTATATGCTCCAAGAGAAAAACTCTACGGCTTAATAAAACCATTTAAAAACAAGAGTGTTAGATTAATTATAAGACCCGTGTACAAGAATAAGATAATGTTCGAGACGAACAAGAACCGTGTAGAATCAAGGGGATTAATAGTAGGCATAGATCCTGGTATAAGTACTGGATTAGCAATACTTGATCTTTCTGGAAGACCAATTTACCTCCACAGTTCCAAAAACCTTGATAGAGGGGAAATTCTCAATATTATATCAAGACTAGGTATAGCAACAATTATCTCAACAGATGTAATGCATCCGCCAGAATTAATCAAAAAAATAGCGGCAGCACTAAATGCACAGATCTATGCTCCACCACATGATTTATCAACTGATGAGAAACAAGAGCTAGTAAACAAGATCGTCAAAAAATATCCTGATATCGAAGTTAAGGATTCACATGTAAGAGATGCATTGGCAGCTGCTTATAAAGCCTATTTGTCAATCAAGGACAAACTGATCCAAGCAGAGAACAGAGTATACTCCATGGATCTAGGAATTAGTGTTGAAAACGTGAAGATATCGATAGCGCGTGGGAAAAGTATAGCAGAAGCTCTCGAACAGGAACTAGAAAGAATTCTCAATAATCTGGATACAAGAATAGAAAACACTACAAGGATAGTCAAAGAAACAGGCATGGATACAGATAGAATATCTGATGAACTTTCTAATAAAATAGAGAAACTGAGAAACGAAAACAGGATCTTGAAAAATAAGATATTTGAGCTTCAGAGAAAACTACGTGAAAAGGATGCTGTTATTGAAGAGCTAAAACTTGAACTTAAAAGTCTTAGGAACATGAATATAGACGATGCTGGAATTAAGAGAAAGATCTATTTGCTGGAGCAGGAGATAAAGAGTTTGAAGGAACAACTATGCCGGAAAGAGGAGGTTATTAACAAGTTACTAAAAGAAAAATATGAATTAGAGAAAATACTTGAGAAACTATCTACGAATAAATACATAGGAATACCGCGTGTAAGAAACTTATCTATTGCTACTATGAAAAAGATCGCTAATAAGATGTATGAATATAATGGGTTGAAAATAGTTTTTGTAGACGAGATCATGCCATTATCAATGGATATAATTAAGCACTTGAGAAAGGAAAAAATAGCGATCATTACTCATAAAGACTATGGAGAACTATATACAGATCTCCGTATACCTGTTGTCAGTTCTTCTGAAGCAATAATATATGAAAATATTGTTTTTGTAGAACAAAGCGTCTTGAATAAAATTGCTGAGCAGTGGAATATGATTGAGAGAATAGAAGCTGAAGAAGAATATGAAAAAGTGATCAAATTAATAGAAGAATATCAGGAGGAGAGGAAGAAAAAACTAGGGGTTGAAAAACTATCTCCGTTTGAATAATTTATGTCCTAATATAGCATTTCTTTTCCTTCGAGGATTTCATATGTTATTTTGGTAATATTGGTTAGTTCTTCATTGGCTATTGTCTTGATTTCCTCAACTACATGTGTTGGAAGTTCTTTACCGTATTCATCTGGTATGATCTTTATGCTGGCTACGAGGGGCTGGTCTATTGGTTTACCTATTTGGCTTAAGAGCTCAACGTATACGTCTTTGAACCCATCTATTTCGGCATATACTTTCTCAGCTATTCTTCTAGCAACAACGTTGTAGATCTTGCCGACATGGTTTACTGGGTTCTTACCTGCTGTAGCTTCTAAGCTTATAGGCCTCATTGGAGGAATTAATCCGTTTGCTCTATTTCCTCTACCTGTAGCTCCGTCATCTCCATGCTCTGCTGATGTCCCTGTCACAGTTAAGTACACGACTTTTTTCTCCGGCATATCCGCTGTATTAACATAGACGTCTACTGTATAGTCATTAGCTATTTTTGAAGCTAGGTCTAATACGTCGTTTTTGATTTGTTCTTTTATATTCAAGTACTCGTCAATATCTAAGACTAATTGATCAATTATTGCTGCTGCAATAGTTAGTACTATTTTCTTATCCTGTCTGAGGCCCATTACTTTAATGTCTTCACCCACTGCAGGGTTTTTCTTCTTATATTCTTTTGA
>JAGGVR010000003.1 GCA_021157925.1 Staphylothermus sp.
ACCCGTGGGTTAACAGCCCGGCGCTCTACCAGGCTGAGCTACCCCGGCACTCTATCAATACGTTTATATCAAGGAGTTTAATAATTCTTATTCTTCTTGGAAGCGATGATGAGCATCGGCTCCGTGCGGATGAGTGAAGAAGTTCCTTGGCCCTGAGCACTAAGATTGTTTTCAGATGTATTCATTAAGTAATTTTATTTAGTTGTTTAGTTTCGCCTAAGACCCGGTTATTTAAATATAGCCCTATTCTATGACGAGGAGAGAGCTATGAGGAAAAAGAACAAATATACTGCAACAATAACTATTGATCTAAGACTTCTAGCAATGAGGTTTAGGGACCGTGGAAAGAGATTCATTAGAGTACATGAGGTTGCATACGAGCTCGGTATAAGTCCAAAAACAGCTGGCAGGATCCTAGTTACAATGACTAAGCTTGGCTACTTAGTTAAATGGAGCGATGGTGTATACATGGTGCTAGATACAAATTATGCGGAAAATAAAGAAAATATCCGTACACCAATTCGTTGGGAAAACAAATAAAAACCTGTAAGATAATCCCTTAATTCTCAATAATCTTATTATTCCCTATAATATATACGAGTAAATAGTATCGATAAAGCGATTTTACGGTGGTAATGAATGGGCTTAGGAATATCGCCTGCAGCAGCATATGACAGAGCAATAACAATATTTTCACCAGATGGCAGGATCTACCAAGTTGAATACGCTTTTGAATCTGTTAGGAGAGGCTGGACAACACTAGGAATAAAAGGTAAAGAAGGAGCTGTAGTGGTTGTTGAGAAAAGAAAAATATCGCCATTAATAGATGATAAAGCTGTGCAAAAGATCTTTAAGATAGACGAACATATAGGAGCTAGCTTCGCGGGAATAGCAAGTGATGGCAGAGTACTCGTGGATTACGCTAGACAATTAGCGCTTCTCCACAGGTTCTACTACGATGAACCAATTAGGGTAGAGTATTTAGCTAAACAAGTATGTGACGCAAAACAAGCATATACACAACATGCTGGAGTAAGACCTTTCGGAGTAGCCATAATATTCATAGGAGTAGATGATGACGGCCCCCAGCTCTACATGACCGAGCCTAGCGGAAGATACCTAAGCTACTATGCAGTAGCTATTGGTGAAAAAAGCAATAATGCCACAGAATTTCTAGAGAAAAACTACAAATACGAACTAAGCATACATGACACAATAAAACTAGGGATCTTAACGATAGTCAATGTTATGGATGGTAAACCTACACCAGAAAATATTGAAGCAGGTTACATCGATATTCAGACACAAAAGTTCAGAATAATGAAGCCAGACGAGATAAGAGAATATTTAGAAGAATTAGAAAAAGAAGGTAAGATAAAGAAATAATCTGTGTAGCATCACATGTTTTTAACCTAAATTTGTAAAAGGTGATAATTTTTGAAAGAAAAATACGTAATAGCCAGATATGAAACTAGAGGGCAAAAATTCGAAGTATTAGTAAATCCTGATCTAGCACTAATGGTTAGAGAAGGAAAACAAGTTAATTTAGATGATTTAGTCATTAGCGATTTCATATATAAAGATGCGAGAAAAGGACTAAAAGCCTCTCCCGAGAGTTTAAAGAGAGTATTTGGAACAGATGATGTTAAGAAAGTAGCTCTTGAAATAGTTAAGCGCGGCGAGATCCATTTAACCTCTGAGCAGAGGAGAAAACTCCTCGAGAATAAGAAGAAGCAAATAATAAACTTAATAGCGAAAAACGCTATTGATCCCAAAACGAAGTTGCCAATACCTCCTAAGAGAATAGAGCTTGCAATGGAGCAAGCACGTGTTTCAATTGATTTATTCAAAAGCCCTGAAGCTCAAATGGAAGAAATAGTGTCTAAAATATCTCGTATTATACCTATTAAGATCGCAAAGGCTTATTTATCGATAAGAATCCCGCCACAATATAGTGGTAAAGCATATAAAGTATTGACAGGGTTAGCGGAAATTAAGAAAAGCAATTGGCTGAGCGATGGAAGTCTTTTGATCGAAGTAGAGATACCTGCGGGTATGCAAGAGGAGTTTATAGACAAGATTAATAAGGCAACGCATGGCTCAGCCATAGTGAAAATATTATATGTTAGATAGTATTTTATAAGGTGATTATAAGTGAGACTCAGAATATTAGTAGCTGATAGACAGATAGTTAGACCGGGAGACTTGCTAGCTGAAATAGAAGATTCCACTGAGCACTTGGAGGAAAGAATCATTCCTGAAAAACACATCTATATAAAAGACAAGAGAATATATTCGGATACAATAGGTTTAGCCGCAATAACAGATAATGATGTACAAGTAATTCCCCTCGAAGGAGTATATTTTCCTAAGAAAGATGACATAGTAATAGGTCTCGTAGTAGGTGTTGGAATTACTAACTGGATAATCGATATACGGGCACCCTACAAAGCAATACTTAATGGATCAGAAGTTATTGAGGGATTTAACCCTATACAGCATAACCTAAGAGATTATTTAGACATAGGCGAGTACATCTTAGCAAAGATAACCATATTTGATCGTACACGTGACCCGATCCTTACTATAAAAGGTAAGGGTCTAGGCAAAATTACAGAAGGAGCAATAATAGA
>JAGGVR010000053.1 GCA_021157925.1 Staphylothermus sp.
ACGGGCTTATTCTCATTATATGCTGCGGCTAATCTCAACTTCCGGGCTAAAGGCTTATTCCTAGCCATGTAAAACACCCTTATTTCCTTAATATTCTTATACGTGTCTCACGATGAGTCTGCTCATACAGTTGAGCTAATAACTTCTTTAAAAAATCATCAGTAATAGGTAAAGGAACTCTCCCGGACTGAGCTAATGCAATTAATTGTTGTTCCACAATATTAGCTAATTCAGGCTTAACAAGTCTTAGATTAGCTAATCTACTTCTAGCTTCAGGCGTCATTATTCTCCTAAGTACAGCTTCTATCTGCGCTCTACGTTGTTTTTCTTCTTCAAGCTTCCTCTGCAACTCCAGCATTTTCCTACGTTTCAGCTCTTCTAGTTCCGCGTCGTAATCTTCGCTCATATACGTCCACCTATATAATAAATATATTGTTACTTGCTTCTCAATACTTTTGCTCTTACAGTAGGTGGAAGATATTTAGCTAGTTCTGGCTTCTCTTTAACGATCTCGATCATCACTTCAAATGCTAATCGATCTAATAATGCTCTTCCTTGAGGAGTTAACGTTCTTCCTTTACCCCTTACTTTTCTAACCAGTCTTGCCTCCTCTAGTTGTTGAAGAATTTTTCTAACAATACTACCACTTCCTTTTACAAAATGTTCAGGAGCCGATCCATAATTCTTCCTTCCACCGTATATTGTTCTAAATGTTTCTATTCCTATAGGTTCACTTGATTTATACAATTTTCTTAGAATACTGGCAGCTCTATAATACCACCAATCCATGTTCTGTGGTGGTTTTTCTTTATGAGCTCCAGTTTTTACAAAATATGCCCATTCAGGTGGCTTAACCTCTGGCACGTTTTCTTTTAGGTAATTTACTAATTTCTCTATTAGCTTATCAGCAGGTACTTCTAATGCTGTAACCATGTCTACTCCCTACTCTTATTTTCTTCTCCCAAATTGTTTAAACTCCTATATTTACCTTTATTTATATATTTTTTAACGAGTATGAATGTATTACCTCTAACTTCTAAAAGCTTTGCTCCTACAAGCTCTGCTACACGTCTTGCTATTTCTCTTCTACTGCTTCCACTACTCTTAAGAAAGGAACGGAGTATTCTTATTTTTACAACTCCATTGTTTTCAAGTCTATTTTTAACCTCGTTTATGAAACCTTGTGTTATGCCTTTCTTGCCTAGTTGAACATCTATTTTCCCTGCTCTCCTGATCTTGATTTCTTTCTTGACGTCTTTATCATGTACCTTCTTCTCCAACCGCATAGTAGACATGTCACCACAACCCTTGATCCTCGACCTTCGCTCTGAATCCTTACTCTAGACGTTAACCCTGGAATTAAGGGTATCTTACATTTTCTACAGTATCCTCTCCTTATATACTTTGGGGGCTTGACCCTAGCTTTGTGGGAATACTTGATAATTAACTCTACATATCTTCTAGCTATATCATAATCACCTTTTCTAACAGCGTCTAAGGATAATTTATATAAATACCTCATTCTTTGAAGAGCAAGATCTTTTAATACATCTCTTTTTCTTTTTCTCAAATATTCAGCACCATTAAACCATACTTGATATTACAAAGATACGCTATCATAACTATATTAATGCGTTTACAATATCTAGACATTTATGCATAGAGATTATAGTATGGATGATTAAAATGTTACACCTAATACTACTGGAATCGGCACTGGAACTTGTCCCTAGAGAAATTATAAGACACCCAGCAGTATTAAAAAATGCTAGAAGAAGAAAGAAAAAACCAGCAGAAACATTACTAGATGTATCACTTCACTATCACGCAATGAAAACCCTGCCTAATAGAGAAAAACGCGGCAGACCAGACATAGTCCACGTATCATTGCTTAATGCACTTGAAAGCCCATTAAACAAAGAAGGTAAGTTAAGAATATATGTTCATACATATGATGGACATATTATCTTCATTAAACCGGAAACTCGTATTCCACGAAACTATAATAGATTCGTTGGACTAATGGAACAATTACTAACTAAAGGAAAGGTACCACCAGATGCAGAAGACCCGCTAATATATGTTAAAACAATCACACTAGAAGAACTCCTCAATAAAATTAAGAAAAAAGGCTTAATATTACTAAGAGAGAACGGAGAGCGTAAAAAACCAATTGATATCGTAAAATACGCACTAGAAAATGATCTAGCTATTGGAATAGGAGGGTTTCCTCATGGTGATTTTAGCAAACACATATTAGAAATAGCTACAAAGGAGTTTTCAATATATCATTCCTCACTACCTTCATGGATTGTCGTATCAAGAATAATTACTTCAGCAGAAATACTGTACAATATTTTATAGTATCCATGTTTTTCTACTATTAGAAACAATTAGTGCATCAAATAATGACACATGTTCTAATCCATGATATAAATAACCGATTAGGATAAATAGTATTACCAATTTACTAAAACAATACCACTCCGCCCGTCTCCATCTTAAATATTATATCTTTTATATTTGGATAGGTGAGAGCATTTATGGTAGAAGTAATAGAAACGCATAGAAAAGACCCATTAGAAGAATATGCTAAATGGAATGATTTAGATGTTAATGAAAACGCCAATCGTTATATGGGTCCAACGGGTTTCTTCAGTTATTTACTGGAGAATTATATGAACTCGACATTATTAGAATTAATGCCTAAGCCTGTATTGAAAGCTCACCTTGATGGATATATTTACGTACATAAGCTACCTTATAGCTTATACATACCATATTGCACGGGACACAGTATAGCAAGAGTTCTAGAAAAAGGGTTAAAGACACCAACAATAATCTCGAGACCAGCACGTCATTTCGATACATACGTAGATCATGTAGCTAATTATCTTATAACTCTCCAACACTATTTCACAGGAGCGCAAGCATTTAGTTCTGTTGAATGGTATGCAGGACCATTTATAAGAAAAGATAAGCTCAGTTATGATCAAGTTAAGCAACAAATACAAAGACTCATATTCAACCTAAACTACCCGACTCGTGTAGGGATGCAAACACCTTTCACAAACTTCACAACAACACTAGATGCACCAAGAAAAATGCTTGAAGGAGACTATGCTATTTATGATGGCAAAAAGATCGATCCACTGGGAGAATATTACGAAGAAGCAAAAACCTTCATCCTCGCATTAACAGATATACTCTATCATGGAGACATGTATGGGCAACCTTTCACCTTCCCTATTCCGACACTAATGGTAACAGCAAAAATGATCTGGGAAGAACCAGAAGTTTTTGAAGCAATATTCAAAACAGCAGCACACCGTGGTAGCTTTTACTGGCTCAACACGAAAATAGTTGACCCAGATGCAAGCTTCGCAATGTGTCTCCACGAAAGCGAGAGGCTTATTATAAAAGATGGTAATACGTTGCATGTATCTACTATTGGGGAAGTTTTTAAGAAGTACTCAGGTGAACTAGAAGTCGTTGACCCCGACGGAGCAGAATGGTATAAACCGAAGAAGGAACTTGCAGTTCTCACATATGACTTTGAGAAAAAAACACTCACCTGGCACAGTATACGAAGATTTTTAGTCAAAAAGTCGAGGCGTGCTGTGAGAATCACTCTAAGCGATGGAAGAGTTTTTTTAGTAACACCTGATCACCCAATACTTGTCTATAATAAATATAAAAATAGCATTGAGCTTAGAAAGGCAAAAAGCTTTCTCGGAATTAAAAAACTTACCATGTTTAAAATTCCGATCATTATGCATGAAGTCCCCGGTGAATATGTGAAGCTCAAA
>JAGGVR010000118.1 GCA_021157925.1 Staphylothermus sp.
ATAAAATTCACAAAACCGAAATCAATGCCATTTGAGCTAACATACATACGCGGGAGAGAATTCGTATCAAGAAAAACAGCACAGAAAATCATAGAATGGATCAAAGAAAAAGGCACATTTACAGACTTCAGTAGAGAATACCTAAGAAGGATCGAAGAACTCATCAATAGCAATGTAGTAATAGTAAGGATCAAGAATATAAAGAAGAAACCCTATCACGGGTACGTCTACGATATCTCAGTACCAGGAACAGAGTCCTTCTTCGGAGGCAATATACCAGTCTTGCTACACAATACGGGACACGGAGGCCTATGTCTGCCAAGAGACCAATTAGTGCTTGCATCCGTAAATGGACATATAGACCTATACGAAATAGGTAAGCTCGTGGAAGACGTGATAGAGAATAGAGTAAAAGACTTAAAAGTACTGACATACTCCAACGGAAGACCAGTATGGGTTCCCGTTTCTAGAGTTGTAGTTAAAAACGGCTCAAGAAGATTCATCAGAATATACTTAGAAGGCGGCGTTGTACACGAAGTACACGATAACCATCCAGTAATTATTCTTGAGAACGGAAAATTAACTACTAAACCAGCATATAAACTTAAGAAGGGAGACTTACTCGTTTCGCTAAGAAAACCAGCATTAGCTGATGAAGAAATTGAAGAAATCAATATAATCAAACTACTTGAAAAATACAGTGATAAACTCTACATAGAAAACGCTAGCCATGTACTTAAAGAATTTGAAAAACGGGATATCCGTAAAGTCGCTAATAGGATCGGTAGATCCGTTAAAGATATCGATGATTGGTACTATGGAAAAACCGCTATACCATATAAATTATTTGTAGAACTAGGAGTAGATGCAGAAAAACTAGCCAGTGGAAAAGTCAAATTCGGAGAAAAAGGAAGAAGAACCATTCCAGCGAGAATCAAACTAGACAGAGACTTTGGCTATATTCTAGGATTCTTCCTAGCAGATGGAACAATGCATTATGACGATAAAGACAGGTTGCCGAGAAGAATCATACTATACCCCGGTAAAGACGAGAAACTAGCAAACAAGATAATTGAAAAGCTAAAAAGCATGGGACTAGACGAAGAAGCAATATCTATAGTTAAACCAAAGAATGGGTATTTACATATACATATTGATTCAAAAGCATTAGCACTATTATTTAACGAAATATTCAGAGGAAAGCTTAATGATTATAACCGTAGCATCCCATTAGACCTTGCTCTGAGAGCACCCGAAGACTTCCGTAAAGGCATTATTGAAGGCTACTGGGATGGAGACGGTAGCATAATAGTTGATAAGAATAACCATATACGTTTAACAGCTCAAACCGTAAATAGAAAACTTGCTGAATCCATAATAGTAGTTCTAAAGAGCCTAGGCATACTTGCTTCATTAAGAATCGTTGACAATACCAGAGGATTTGCTAAGAAGCCGTCCATAATCTATGTGATAACTATTATTGGAGGAGATAGTAAAGCTAAAATGCTAGAAATCCTCAGCAAACGGAATATACTGAAAACAAAAACATATACTAAGATCAAGAAATACGACGGACTATATATACATAGAGTTATACGTACCGAGGTTATAGAGAAAGACTCACTATTATATGATATCGAAGTACCAGGTACACATATGTTTGCAATCTCTGGCGGATTAGTACTCACCCATAACTCAACTATTCACGCTGAGACATTGGATTATGCTATTAAGAGGCTTACGAGTCCGCCGATGAATATTCCTCCAACGTATATGAAGTTATTAAATGTATTCATACATTTGAGACGAGTTATTACACGTATTGAGAAGGGTGTTGTTAAGGTACAGAGAAGGGTAACTGTTGTACAAGAAGTTGTTGATTATGGTAAGTATAAGACTATAGCTGAGTGGGATCCGAGGACTGATGAGTTCAAGGTTTATTTAGAGGATAGTATACATCTTAGAGATATTGCTACGAAAAGAGGACTAGAACTAGAAGATATTATTGACGAAGTATATAGGAAAGCAACCATACTGAACTGGATGCTATACAAGGGAATAACTAATGTATGGGATGTAACGAGGATAATATTCAACTACTACTATGACCCAGCATCTGTATATAAGAGAGCAGTAGAAGAACTAGAAGAGGTGGGAAGAGAAGAAGTCATACCTACAGGAATTCCCGTGGAAGAAGTAGCTGCAACAGAAGAACTAGTAACCGGTACTAAAGAAATAGGCGAAGCCACACGCGAACTATTCGAAAGAACACGTGAACTCTCAAAAGAGAAATAGTAAAAGAAGAGAAGAAGAGAAAACTAATACTATTTAAACTACCTTAATACCTGCTAAAAATAGACTCTCTAATCCTCACAGTAAATACATCAGCATCTCTACCCTCAAGAACACATGCTTCTTCATAGACCTCAACAACTCTATTAAACAATTTCTCATAGAAACCAGCTATGATACCTCTCGTTATAAATCCTGTCCTAGCAGGATATCCCTTACCAGCACCATATTTCTTCAACGCCATACATTCGAAATTATTCTTAATACTTACGAGGTATTGACCAGTTCCTTTCTCCTCTATACTCATCTCGCCAAGACCCATTGCTTTATAGAGATTACAGAAAAGATCCAGAGCTATTGATACCTTCTCATCAATAGTATTACCAGGAAGTTCTTCGATATCCTTGATAAACCTATCATATATTGCTCTACCTATTCCTCTTCCAAAACTAGTTAAGAATAGACTTGCACCCATTAAGTTATCCTTAATCACCTCATAAATAGCACTCTCTAGTAATTGGTGTAACAATATAAATGATATCGAATCATCAAACAAGACGTTATTATATTTTAAAAACACAAAACCATTCTCAGCAGTACTATAGTTTATACTGAAAAGTCTGTCTTTGAGCACTGCATTACTTTTTAGAGACTCAACAACTTCTTCAACGCACTTCTTATCACAATTCTCTAGAAGAAGCAATATAAAGCCTCGATCCCCCTTGGGAATGTCTAATACGTTTACTTTTAGTATATTTATATCCTTCTCTGAAATAGTCCTCGTTATCTCTGCCAGTACACCTGGTTTATTAGCCGCATTTACTACTATAGCACTAAGAGGCCTATCCTCGTTATAAAACATTGTATCAACATATATATCAGGAAGATCCTTCCTTTGCTCCCTAAAGTCTCGGCGTAATTTGCTGGTGAAAATTCTAAACATAACTATTAACACCTAGGCGAACTATAAAATTAGTTTCTGTTCCGCAAATTAAATATATTAGATGAGAAATAAAAGAATTCACAATAAAATAATTGTTTTCTTCACAAGAAAAAATTTATAATCGCAAGTACTCAATTAGATAAATCTACTTTGTCAACTCAACTATAACTCTATAGGGAAGATTTAGATCAAGCATAGACATTATTACTCCAACATTACTATTTAATACTTCTTTAAGCTTCTTATGATTACATCTACTGAATAAACTCTTCTTCTTAACAATCACTCTCACAGTAATAACACCTCTACTGATCGTGACTTTTGTATCAACAGGTTTGCAACCATAAAGAGGTGCCGACTCATTAATCTCTTCTTTAACCTGATCGATGAATTCCTTCAATTTTCTTGCAAACTCAAGAATTATCGGCTTTTCTTCTCTTTTCTTAATAGTTCTAATAACAGTAGCTTTTTTCTCTATAGCAGTTTTTCTCTCAGCAACCTCAGTCTTCTCTATACCCTGTCTACGGATTTTCCTAGGAGTCTCTATGGTTTTATCTATTTCTTCACTGATGGGTTGTATTTCGAAGATTTTGAAAGTAAGAGGTTTTTCTTTAGAAATCATTAGCAATGTTGCTAAAGGTTTTAAACCAACAATCCTCTCTCCTTTCTCGGGATCACTCATTACTGAAGACACTATCTTTCCTTTATCAATATATATAACAAATCTCTTATGATCAATTTCTGTTGTGAAAAGCGCTTCTTTATCTTTAGCATATTCATGGATCTTAAGGAGATCATCAAACCGCATACTTATTGTTCTAGAGAATTTGCTTCTCATTAATAATTGAGCTTCATAAGTAATATCATTTAAAATATTCATTCTCTTAGTATCGATAGGCATCAACGCCAGTAATTCATATATTTCTTTCTCCTCAGTAGTCAATGCTATATTACTCCTATGCTTAAGTTTTATCAATAAATAATATGTTACATCTATGTATTAGACTTATGTTTCAAAATTAACAATTACCTATACATTTAGTCTGCCTAACATTGAAATATATTGGTTAAACTTTTAAAACTGTCGTAGCAATACTCTTTATCTCATTATATAACTCCTTTACATCTTTTTTAAACAAATCCATAAGCCCTGTACGCACAAATACTATAAAAGTTACTTTCTCTCCATAATCGCTTTTCTGAAGAATAGACCTTATTATATTGTACACAAGCTCTGATCCAAGGATGTTAGCTAAATCTACTAAATCATCTATAAAAACCAATGTTCTCTTTTCGGCTCTGACTAAGTAATTTATACTTGTAAAGATCTGTGACTTATCCTCAGGCAAGATTGTTTCATTAATTCTAAATTTTCTAATAACATATTTCTTGGACCTGAATTTGAAAAACGGCACAGATTGTACTCGAGTAACATATATACTCATCTTGTTGGAGAAACCAGTTTTACTCATTACTTCGAGAACTATAGGCATAAACACAGGAGCATAGCCTGATATGAAAACGGCTTTATTATAATCCTTAAAATTGCTAAGAGTCATCGATAATATATTATACATTCTGTGTGGTTTAAACTTCTCAACATCAATAACGACTATCGGTCTATTTACAAGAGTTTTAAGAGAGCTGTAATGATAAGTTGTATAGTAAAATGTTCTAGACAGTATGCTTATGCTCAGAAATGCAGGAATAAATAACAATAATGTCTCGTCCGTTTCTCCTATCAATATTTTACAGAAAACATATAGAAAAACTACTGGAGTTATCCATATGACTAAATAATAGGAACCAATAATTATTTCTGGCCTAATACTTGAGGCAATAATGTAGATACCGAGTAGAAGCATTGTTAGACAAAGAAAATAATCATTCCAATTTAATACAGTCTGAGTTGTTATGAGTAAGGAGATCAGGAGTGATGTTGCTCTAAAATAACTAGACGGGGCAGCAACTATTAATCCTCTTAAAACGCTCCTATATTTATTAACGTAGTCAGCTACATAATAAAGTATGAAACCAATTAAAACCAATGAGACAAGAAACAATATAAACCTGGGAAATCTTTCTAGAAAATAAGCTATGTACGATAAAACTGCTACGATCGATTCGGCAACAACAAGTTTGAACAAGATCCGGTATAAATATTCCTCAATAAAAGACTGAAAATAAGCAAAATAAACTATGGTACCGGCTACTGTTGTAGAAGCAATGATTATTAATAAAAAATCATACGAGCTAAAACATATAGTATTCCCATTACCAAGTAAATTATTTAGTATAAATAAATTAATTATCAATGAGATATTGTTTACTTCTATCAAAGAATAATTACCGCTAACCACTTTTGAACGGAATATGTTTCTCTATGATCTCGCCTAGTATTCTTAATCCGTCCTCGTCAACAATTACTTCATAAGCTGTTCTATCTATCGGGGAAATCCTTGATTTTACAGCAAATAGTCTTGTTGTTAAGCGTGGTGTTGTTCCTAATACCCATATATAGTCTATTACTATCATTACATCTACTATGAATGCTTCGAAAGAAACTGACAAGCTCTCGCCATATAATGGAAGTTCTCCTATGAGGACTGTTGTTAATCCTTTCCTATAGGTCAAGTCACTTATCTGTGTTACAAGGGTTCTAACGTCTTTAGGTTCTAAATATGCTGATAAACTCGTCACACTATCAATTACTAGGTTCTTGTATTCGCCCTGATTAATGAGTGCAGTGATGTTTTGTAATAAGTCATATATTGACTGTATATTGAATCCATAGATAGGTTTTAGTGTCTCTATTCTAATTATTCCTTCCTCGACAAATCTTACTAGGTCCTGGTAAAAACTAAATGAACGACATCTACTTAGTAAGAATTCTTTTGACTCAATGAAAGTTATGTATAATCCTTTTTCTCCCTTTTTGGCTCTATGTACCAAGTAGCTTAGTGTAAACTGTGTCTTACCTACACCGGGGTGTCCTAAAATGTACACCGTTCCTGGACGCGGGAACCCTTTTCCTCCAAGAACTTTATGATCTAAATCCATATTACCAGTATCTACGAATTCAAGACGCATTTGACTCAATAATTATTCACCGTATTATTTATTTGTTATATATCACCTAAATAAAGACTCCTAACTTCAAATATCTTAGTTTATAACATGAAGGACTTAAAAACTAATCGATCTAATGAAAAACTATTGCTAGTAATTCTCATTAATGTGAAATTATTGTAAAACTATTATTAAGCAGTAAATCAATGATGTAGGAAAGAACAAGTATGTTGTCAGGCATGATGTAGTAATTTGAGTATTAATTACATTGATTAAGGGAGGTGGTTTAGTTGACTAATAATAAATACATGATTATAACGCATACCGATATGGATGGCATAGGATCAGCCGCTATATATATATACTACAGGGATACTAATCCCTTTAAAATTCTATTCACAGAACCCTATCTCTTATATAAAACACTTGAAAAGCTACTATCGAATAAAAAGGTTCTCGATAATGTAGAAGAAATTGCTTTAATGGATCTGGGATTAAACCTCGCTACAATAGATAAGATATATGAATATATCAAGACACTAATCGATAATAACATATCCATTGAATGGTATGATCATCATATTTGGGATATTGAGTGGAAAAAGAAATTCGAAGAACTAGGTGTGAAGATCTATGTAGATACATCGACTTGTGCAACAGGCGTTGTAGCAAAGTATTCTAAAAACATGAGAGACAAAGTAGATGAAGAATTCATAGATGAGGTAGTTAGTGGTATATGTGCAGGTGATTTATGGAGATTTGATCATTGGAGAGGACCATGGTTTCTTAGACTTGTTCGCAGAAGAGATTCACAAGAATGGAGAATATATGTGACAGAAAAAATAGCAAAGGGAACAATTTGGTGTGAGGAATTTACGAATAAAGTGGTGGAGAGATTTGAGCAGGAAATACGAGCATATAATGAGATTCGAGAAAATATGATTGTTAAAACTATTGATAACTTAAAAATAGTAATTACAATGCAGCATCCACTACTTGATAATAGCTTTACAGCAGCATTTATTATGGGTAGGACAGACGCAGATATAGCTGTTATAGCTTCTCGTGATGGAAAAATAAGTCTACGTAGTAGGGGATATAATGTAAGAGAACTAGCAAAACGCTTTGGAGGCGGTGGTCATTCACGTGCAGCAGGATTCAAGATAAATACACCATTCATTATTAGATTAAAATCGTTCTTCAACAAACAAGCAGTTATGAAATACGTACTAAGTCTAATAGAAGAAGCTATCATAAAAAGCTAATTACAAATTCTTGGAAGCAAATATACTTCTCCATCCTCAGCTCTAAAAACAACTGTTTCACCAAGATCATAGTATAAAGCAACAAAAGAAGCTATAATAGCGTCTTTTTCATCTTGAGTTAGAAAACCAGCTATTCTCGATATCTCTGAATATCCAAGACTATTTAAAAGATCCTCAATAGATTTACAATTGCTTGATCTAAGAGCACTTCTCGGATGAGTCTCAATAACCTTAATCCCTAGTTTTTCAAGAATGCTTGTCAACCTTATACTTCTATCTACTAGTCTTTTCATAGCAGGCCAACCGGGAGGAAGTACTTTGTAACCATGTTTTTTCAACAAGATATCTACTTTTCTATACCCCTTAGCATGGGATAATGGAGAATCTATAGCTATGATTTTTGGCATGTATTTCTTCACAGCATCAATAATTTCTTGATCTGTTCTTGGAAGAAGTAATAATAAAGAAGAACCGGGTTCTAAAAAAGCTAGTCCACTTGATTTTTTGGAAGAGGCGCTTGGATCTAAGCCACAGTATATTACCATAGAACTCTGCTCCCAGGATCATACTTTATAAGTTGTCTATATTCGTCGAAGGTTTTATCGACTTCTTCTATCCATTGTTGCAGCTTATCAGGCGTGTCAGGATATTTGTCGAGATAGAGTTCTTTGACCTTATTCATATAGTTTTTAACTATTCTAAGCATATTCAATAAGCTAGGCCTGCTCAGTAGCTTCAGTAGAGCAGACATGTTATGTACTATTTCTTCTACCAGACTAGCTTTTGTTCCGAGATCATATAGTGTTCTCCCATCGACAATTTTGTTCTTCAGTATCCATTCAAAGTCTTCATTACTAAGTTTTTGTAAATACATTCTGAGAATATCTAGACTTGCCTGCTTGGCACCATAGACATGCATGTACTCGTGATTTGCTCTCCACATAGTGTACTCGTCTACTTCTCCTTCCTCCAAGGCATTAGCCATGTGTCTTGCTACGATACTTGATGCTTGAAGAGATGAACCTATTCCTCCCCCATGTACGGGGTTAACAGTATATGCTGCGTCCCCAACTACTCCAACATTTTTCCATACCAGTGTTGGGAGGGGTCTCCTAGTAGGAACCATTCCTCCGCCAACATGTAAAAGCTTGCCTTTAAACCTGTTCTTAAGATATTGCTCATATTTTTTCCTAGGATTATAGTTGTTAACACCCCATATCACTCCTAATCCAACATTCACTATTTTTCCATCCGATGATTTAGGGAACAACCACCAATATCCACCAGGAGCTATCTCCGTATTTAGGTAAATAACTGCATATTCAATGTCTTCTTCAAGTGGTTTTTCTAGCTCTAATACTTCTCTATAAGCTATATTGTAATCAGTCATATAGGGTCTATCAGAAATCGGCCATTCTAATGGAAGTTTTGTTCTAAGAGCTGGTTTTGCACCACTAGCATCTATGAATGCTTTCCCGAATAATTCTATTACCTCGTTTTTACCAATAGGCTTGACCTTAACTGATTTTATCCCGTTTTCATCATATGTTACTCCTACTAATACATGTTTATCAAGAAGAACAGCACCATGATCTTCCGCTCTTTTCAGCATCCATTGACCAAACTTTACTCTATTAACACTAACTCCTTCTCCAGGAACAACTACGCCGTATTTCTCGCTTGGACTATATACTTTAACACCCTTGTACTTATGGTCAATTACATTGCTTGGAGGCTCCCATCCAAGTTCTTTGAAATGATGTAACCCTATAGCATCACCACAGGTTTTATCACCTATTTTGTTTCTAGGTTTGCTCTCAATAATAGCTACGGTAAAACCTTTAGAAGCGAGCTCATAAGCGGCGTTTAAGCCAGCGACACCAGCACCTATAATTATGACATCGTACTTATTCTCCATGATCACAGCCTCCGAGAAAATATAATGGTCTAAAACAATAGTATAGTGTCTTTATCCTTTTTAACTTATATAGCAAATAATAGTATTAACGAGAATACTCTGTTTTACGGGGTAATGGTCTTGGCTGAAAAAATTGAGGAAATAATTGGTTTAACGCCTGTTTATAGAATAATTGCATTAGCTTCTGGCGTGGGTAAGACAAGTCTTGGTACAGAAATCGTTAAACACCTTACATCTAATGGCGTAAAATTAGCAGTAATTAAACAAACTCATGAAAAACTCCTTGACGAACTAAGTGATCCCGGAAGATACAAGCTTGCTGGTGCTGAAACTGTTTTTGTATCAAGCCCAGAGTTATCGGTTATTTATCGTGAACCATTTACTGGGTTAAAAGAAATAATTATTTCGATGAAGTATTATCCACTGATCATTGCAGAAGGTTTTAGTGGATCTCATATTGGGAAAGCAATAGCTATAATAAATGATCCCGATGAGATCAATGAGTTGATCAAGGTAGAGAAAGGATTATGGATAATCGTCAGCAATGATCTTGATATAGTTGAGAAATCTAAAAGTATAGGTTTTAACGCCTTCTTAATGGATGAGACGGAAATGATAGCTAATGAAATATATAAGGATGCTGTAAGACTAATAGCTTCCAAGTTCAGCGGAGATCCGGAAGTTTGTGGTGTTGGGTCATGGATTGAGCTTGCCGAGAAAATATTGCATGGTTTGCTACAGCCATACGAGTGTCCATTCGCATATCCCCTCAAGATATTTGTTGACGGAAAACTAGTTGAGCTTGATAGGAAAACCCTTAGAATAATTGCTGGTATGCTTGAGGGATTTGTTTCGGGTCTTATTGAGACAACTGTCAAGCCCAAGAAGATAAAGATCGAGTTCGACTTATCCGGAGAAAAAGAGTAAAGATAAAATAGCAAGTGAATTATGGTAGTATTTTAAGCAACATACCCTCTACTATTAATGGTGTATACTTCGATGC
>JAGGVR010000019.1 GCA_021157925.1 Staphylothermus sp.
ATATGCCTGACATAGCTTTCCTACCAATAGGCGGTCACTATACAATGGGTATTAGAGAAGCTGCTAAAGCAGTACAATTAATAAGACCTAAAATAGCTATACCAATGCACTATAACACATTCCCACCGATAAGAGCTGATCCAGAAGAGTTCAAAAAGCTGGTAGAAAAACAAACACCTACAAAAGTAGTCATATTAAATCCAGGAGATACATTTACATATCCCTAAACAACTTATTTTTATAGGCCCGGGGAGCAGCCCCGCTCCCACTAGTAAGAGCCCGTGGGAGGAGTGCCGACAAAGAGGCTTCAATGACCACGGGTGTTAGTAGTGGGGGACACTCCCTAAAGGGCCTTATTTTATTATACTTATATACTTGTTCAACACTTTTTTAGAAAAATAATAAAATTAAACAACAGCAAATCCATACTATGAAGGTGTGATAAATGAATATTGAACAAACAGTAGAGAACATAGTATCAAACACAGTAGAAGTAGTCACAGTCGAGGAGCTAAAAAAGATTTTCGAAGAAAAGAAGAAACCCAGAGGATATATAGGTTACGAGCCTAGTGGCTTAGTCCATATTGGATGGCTTGTCTGGATGAACAAGGTAAAGGACTTAGTGAATGCTGGCGTGGACTTCATGGTTTTAGAAGCAACATGGCACGCATATATAAACGATAAGCTTGGCGGAGACCTTGACCTTATTAGAAAAGCAGCTAGGTTTGTTAGGAAAGTTATGGAGGGTTTTGGCATAGATGTCTCAAAAATAAAATTCATTGATGCAGAAGATCTTGTTTCAGACAAAGAATACTGGGGCATATTAATACGTGCTGCCAAGAACGTAAGCCTTGCAAGAGTAAAGAGAGCATTAACGATCATGGGTAGGAAAAGTAGTGAGGCAGAAACAGATTTCTCAAAGCTAATTTACCCACTTATGCAAGTCACAGATATATTTTATCTAGACCTAGACATAGCTCTAGGAGGAACAGACCAGAGAAAAGCACATATGCTTGCAAGAGATATTGCCGAGAAACTCAAGATGAAAAAACCAGTTGCAATACATACGCCAATAATCACTGGTCTACAAGGCCCTGGCAAGAGAATGGAAACTACGGAAATAGACGAAGTATACGCAGAATTTAAAATGAGTAAGAGTAAACCCGAAACAGCTATTTTCGTACACGACTCGCCCGAGGATATTAGGCGCAAAATAAAAAAAGCATATTGTCCACCTAGACAAGTAGAATTCAACCCAATAATTGAAATAAACAAGTACTTGTTATTCCCACAGCAGGGTTTCAAACTAATTATTGAAAGACCTGAGAAGTACGGTGGTACAATAATCGTAGAATCTATCGAAGAACTAGAAAAACTATATGTAGAAGGAAAAATACACCCACTCGACCTGAAAAATGCTACAGCAAATGCATTAATTAAACTACTTAAACCCGTAAGGAAAAAGATTGAATCAGACAGCGAGGCGCAGGAATTATTGGAGGAACTGAGAAAAGCAAAAATAACCCGATAAACCCAATATAGTAAGCGCAGGGAACACTATTCACAAGAACTACTACACCATTTATCATTAGAGATAACTTTGAAAAGACTAGATAAGCTAATACATACATACCTTAATATAGTTAGGAAATCATATGCTAAAAATAATACATGATTACCATAAGAACGCTATTTCACAATTACTCGCGAACAACGTGGTAGAGGAGGTGTAGATTGTGGCAAAGTACTTGATCAAGGCAAGAATAGAAGTTGATGGAGTAGTTGAAAAACATGACATTATTGGAGCGATATTCGGTCAAACAGAAGGATTGTTTGGAGAACAATTTGATCTGAGAACGCTTCAGGAAAAGAATAGGATTGGAAGAATACAAGTTAATACGAGAATTCATGGAGGTAAGACAGTGGGAGAAATAATTATTCCTAGCAATCTCGATAGGCTTGAAACCGCTCTTATAGCGGCAATGATTGAAAGTGTAGAGCGTGTCGGACCATATAATGCAAAAATAGAAGTAGTAGATATAATAGACGTTAGACTAGAGAAGATAAAGAAGATCGTTAATAGAGCAATAGAGATCTTGAGGAAATGGAGTAGAGAAAAAGCACCAGACATAAGAGAGATCTTGAAGGAGATGCAAGAAGCACTCAAAATACCAGAACCACAAAAATACGGACCCGAAGAACTCCCCTCAGGTCCAGACGTTGACGAAAGCGACACAATTATATTAGTAGAAGGAAGAGCCGATGTAATTAACTTATTAAGATATAGTTATGGCAACGTTATAGCTATTGGAGGCGCAAGAAAGGTACCCAACACGATCAAGGAATTAGCAAAGAAAAAGAAAATAATAGCTTTTCTAGACGGCGATCATGGAGGAGACCTTATTCTAAAAGAACTGCTTAGAAGCGTAAAAGTAGATTATATAGCAAGAGCCCCTGAGGGCAGAGAAGTAGAGGAACTAACTGGTAGAGAAATACGCGAGGCACTCGAAAAAGCTGTCCCAGTGAAAGAATACCTTGAGCAGCTAATAAAACAAGGAAACAAAGAAGCGCAATACTTGTTATCAATACAGGAAAAACTAAGAAAAGAAATTTCACCAAAACCCGTTGTGACAAAGCATGAGAAAATAGTTGAGAAACCAAAACCACAAGTTGTAGAAATCAAAGAAATTGAAGAAACAATAACTATACCAACAAAGATAATAAATGACATTAAAAGCCTATACGGAACACTAGAAGCAATACTCTATAATGATAAGTGGGAACAATTAAATAGAATACCTGTAAGAGACTTGATCAATGAATTAGATAAAAGTCAGGGAGAAATATATGGGATAGTTTTAGATGGAATCGCGACTCAAAGACTAATAGATAAGGCTGAAGAAAAGAAGGTAAAAGTAATCATTGTTGCTAGGATAGGGAGGATAACTTATAAACCTCACGACATTCTATTATTAACATTTAATGATTTATTATGATTATTATGAGTTTTTTAATAAAGTGGTTTAAACTACTTCTTCTTACCACCAAAGAATTCAAATAAGCTTTTCTGACCAGCTGTTGCAGCAGCTCTTCTTAACTGTGTTTCAGAGACACCGAAATAGCTTAGCATACGCATGGCAGCAGGTATTATTTGGTGCTCAATATAGTACTCGGTATCAATGATCCTAGGATCTTTCACGAAGATATATGGTTCAGCTCTTGAAGAGATCTTTCCTCCTCCTTTAACAATAATATATCCTATTTTGTCATTTACACTGACTTTAATGCCTGCTTTTAATAACTTCTTAGCTGCAACAACGTGTGGGGCATCCACGCTGTATTCTTCGATTCGTTTAGATAAGGTTTTCCATATAATTAGTTTATCCAATGGTATTTTTCCTGTTTTTAGATCAGCTATGACCTTTTTAACATAATCTATTGCTTCGTTTACACTGCCCTTCTTTAATAATATCTCTGTAACTCTCTCTTGTACTTCTTTTGCTATCTCTGCCCAATCTCCTCTAACTGCTTCGAAACCAACAATATCTATTCGTCCATCTTCCAAGAGTCCAGCATATCTTTTTTTGGCTTCGGTGAAGAATACTCTTTTATATACTTTGTCTATTTTGATCTCAAAACCTAGTTTCTCTTGTATAAGCTTTATGAGCTCGTTTACTTTTTTAGGATCATATGTTACGAATAATGAATCGGTGTCTCCATATATTACACGTAGCCCTAATGACTTAGCAATCTCTATAGCTGTCATTATTGTTTTCCTACCCCAAGCTGTAACTGCTTCTGCACATTCTCGACAATACCATCTAGCATGGACCCATCCCATATAACCATAAGTAGCATTTGCGAGTACTTTTACAGCTTTTTGTCTTTCATTAAGTATTCTATATTCATATGATGTTGGAGGATACTTCTTCATTTCATCCTTTATAGATTTCCTGAGTTGTAGAAGCGTGGTTAGGACTCTTTTAAAGAATCCAGGTGGTTCTTTTCTAAAACAATGACCTACCTCAGGTGCTATGTAGTGTTTGTTAGGGTCGCATTTTTCATCTTTTACTATAGTGTCTGGACCAACATTGTACTTGATCATAATATTGGGATACATACTTGAGAAGTCAAGGACAGCTATATTTTCATGAACTCCTTTGACTGGTTTTAATACTACTGCTCCACGATAACTCACGGCAGGTCTCTCGACACGATTGGGGACTAGTTCATCATATTTGTAAGCTTCTCTCATTAAGTACCATTCAAGCCTGAAACCAACACTCGCAGCACCAACTTGGTCTAGTGGTAAACCTGTAAGGTTTGATAATTGCATTGCGAAAGGTATAAATTTATCAGCTAATCCATACGTCGATTTAACATCGTCTATATTATACTGTAATAATTTGGGTCTCAGAGAAGGATCATCCCAGTATTTGGGTATATCAATGTACTCTATTAAAACTCTTTCATCTTTCTTCATTACTCCAAGATAATCTGCTACATTCTCCAAGGACTTTATCTTAACTTCAGGAATTTCTTCGGCAAAATAATAGAGGTCTGAATTGAGTCTGCCAGGCACTGATATATGCCCATATGTGCTTGTTTTTGGAATAGCTCCTACACGTCGTGTAAGGTCTAGTTTAACACCAATATACTTGGATCTATCAATTAAGTATGGCCAGTCGAAACCATCACTATTATAGCCCACAATTATGTCAGGATCATATTCCTGTATATACTTTACAAACTCCATTATTGTGTTCTTATCTTTCTTATCATCACTCGCTAGGAACTGTTTTATCTCTTCTTTATCATTCATTACTCCTATGATTATAATAGGGTCTCGTTCTGGTTTAGGAGTACCCGTTTTTGTATATACTTCTATGTCGAAAGCTATTAGTCTTAAGTCTTTTGGAGGAGTTGTGTCTTCTAAAGGCTTAATATTACCTATTATTTCATACTCACGGTCAACACGATATATTGGCTTCTTGGGTATTTCTTTTACTTCTGCAACATGCCATCCACAAGGTTTCAGGTCATGATCAATTATGTATCTCATACTAAACCTAATATCTGCTTCAACAACATCTATGACGCCGGGAATATTACGTATTTTTTCACGATATTTCCTAACATATTCTGGTATAACGGTTGTTATCTTGAATGCCTTGACTGGTTTTCCGAAATATTTTTTCTCAACAAGCTCAATGTTTATGATCGGTGATTTCGGATCTGAGGAAGTCTTTATATGCTTCATTATCTTATCATAATCCACGTTATTATCTAGGATAGCGTAGAAATATGGCCTAAACCTACGATCCCTAAGAACTATTCTCTCGCCATCACGTTTAATACCCCAAATAATAATATGTGGCTCGTTACCTATTACCTCATAACTGTTATCTAGGAAATAAAACTCGATAATCAATCTAGCTCACACCATATTAATAACTTATACGTAGTGTTAGATAAATCATGTTGAAAAAGGTGTATGATAATTGAAGATATTGGAAAAGGATCTTAGGAAAGGATACATTAAATTACTGCCAGAGGATCAGGATGATTTATGGATTATATACAACATTATCAAACCCGGAGATCTAGTCACAGGTTTAACTAGTAGGGATATAAAACGCGAAGAAGGTGGATCAAGTAGACGTATACCAATGATTCTAACCATAAGAGTTAAGACCCTCGAGTTTCAACCATTTACTGAAAGACTCAGAATCAGAGGCATAGTTGTTGAAGGACCAGAAAGATTCGGTGTTAAGGGACATCATCATACTATAAATGTAGAACCAGGCACAGTTATAGTTTTGCAAAAAGAGTACTGGGCCAAAAATTATTTAGATATGATCACAAAGGCTTCTTCTAAGAAGTATAAGATATTATTGATAGCCCTAGACTATGATGAAGCTGCAATAGCGTTACTATCTGAACAAGGACTAAAGATCCTTGAGGAAATATATTCAAACATAACGGGAAAAAGAGATCCAGGATCTTTCGAGAAGATGCTAAGGGAGTATTTTGACGAATTAGCAAAAAAGATCATTTATTATATAGAGAAGGTCGATCCAAGTATAGTAGTAATAGCTAGTCCTGGAGATCTTCAACGTAGACTTTACTCCTTAATAAGTAACTATTTAAAAACAAAGAAAATCAACATACTCGTTGATTCTGTCTCAATGGGTGGAATAAGCGGTATCAGAGAATTATTAAGACGTGATAGTGTAAGAGAAGCTGTGAAAGAAGTATCTGTTATTAAGGCGAGGGAGGTTCTTGAAGAATTTTATCGTAGATTAGTAAAGGAGCCTGAAAGGATTGCTTATGGATTAGACCATGTGGAGTTTGCGGTTAGAATGAATGCTGTTGAGAAGCTTGTTATATTGGATAAGTTTCTAAGAACATTCGATGAAGATATGCGTAAGAGAATAGATAAAGTGCTAGATGAGGCATATAAAAGAGGTGCCGAAATAATAATGGTTCCCTACAATACCGATACAGGTATAGAAATCGATGGACTTGGTGGTATTATAGCTTTGCTTCGCTACTCATTGCCAACAAATATTGTTAAAGGCGAGGAGAAGTGATTGAAGCATTACTTGCATTCATAAATTATTATATACAATTATTTGCTATAATGAATCCATTTTCAGCAATACCTACGTTCCTGTCTTTAACAGATGCTTTAGACACAGTTACTAGGAGAAGCATTGTTGATAGAGCATTTATAGCTATGTGTATATTGGTTGCATTATTCACTCTTCTCGGAACATATGTTTTATCTGTATTTGGGATATCATTACCAGCTCTAAGAGTTGGTGGAGGAATACTACTAGTAGCCATTGGCTTAGATATGCTCAGTGGGATGCCTAGGACGAAAAGCGTTGAGCCCAGAGATATAGCTGTTGTCCCAATAGCTACCCCTTTAGTAGTGGGTCCTGGGACAATCACTACACTCTTATTACTAACTTCTCTAAATCCTACTATACTGAATACAGTAATAGTGCTCTTCTCAGGATTATCAGCAGCTTTTACAACATATATCTTGCTAAGATATTCTGATATAATTATAAAGTATGTGAAACCAAGTGTTATGAAAGGCATAGGGAGGTTTATGGCTTTGATAATAGTGTCTGTAGCTGTTGAAATGATAATGGATGGAGTTAAACAATATATAGAGGAAAACCTAATGATACGCTAATCATAATCTGTTCTTCAAATACCTCCTAACCAATGGGTTTTCTCTAATAATCTTCTCCAATGCTTCCTCGAAAGACTCTGTAGGCGATAACTCGTATTTCACAAAAACACCTGTTCTACCAATTTCGTCTCTCCTACTAAGAACCCTTACTCTTTCTAATACAGTGTCAATGCTAATGCCTAATTTATTAGCGACAAAGTGCTCCCACCCAATAACAGGTTGTTCTCTATGTCCTTTTGGAGTGGGTTCTATGAATACAAGACGTTTATCAACACCTGGCACTCTCAAATTCTTTTTTAAACCATTAATGTCGAGTAGTCCACCAAATTTGTAGAATTCGTATTCTCTAGGCTTCATCTTTGCAAGGGGAAAACTTACTACTCTTCTCTCTTCTTCGTCAAGCACTATATATGCTTTTGGAGTACTAGTTGGTGTAGCTATGATTATGTATCTACAATATATTCTGTACCCACGATTTTCTAAAGTATACTCGATCAAGTAGCTTGGAACTTGATAGGGTATAAAAATGTCTATATCGCTTCCCTCCCACACATCTCCTCTAGCTATGCTGCCATGAACAATGCCATAGATCCCTCTAGTAGCTAGTGCCTCAAGGATCTTTAAGGCTTCTTTTCTTAACGAATGCAGGATTTTCCATCTTCTTTCATCATACACAATTTCCTTGAATTCTGGATGCTTCACGATTTTTTCTCTAACCATTAAAGTGCACCGTAGGTTTGGATATACTTATTGTTAACTACATCTTTCATCAAATATATTGGATTTTATTGACATCTTAAAACTATGCAATTATAAGCGTTAAATAATATACAATGTTGATAAAAATGAGTGAGAAAAGAAAATATTAGTTGTATATTGGGCAGTATTCACTATTTGCAGGTGGTTAAGTGATGAATCAATTACTATTTACTTTTGCCGTAATAATGCTTGGATGGTTTGTGATAAACACTATTTATTATTTTAAGCATGATTATTTTGTTTCAAGAGGTTTTAAGCTGTATTATGGATTAGTGCTTGTGTATAAGAAAAGTAAAGAAATTAAAAAAATAGAAGTTGTTAAGAAGATTTCGATCGGATTTGTGATCTTGTATGTTATAGCAATATTCTTTTTCTTCTACTCAATGATTTCTGGTGTATTAATCAAGCTTGGATATCTAAAATATGGTGTAGCTCCTCAGCTTTTAATTCCTGGGATAAACATTACTGGTATGCAACTTATTTATTTCATATTAGCTGTTGTAATAGCAGCCTTTGTTCATGAATTATCTCATGCATATACAGCTAGGTCATACGGTATAAAGGTTAGATCAATAGGGTTTGCTATAATATTTTTTGTACCAATAGCTTTTACCGAAATAGATGAGGAAAGTCTTACAACAGCTAATAAAAAAGCTAAAATAGCTACTTTAGCAGCCGGTCCTGCTTCAAACTTGATACTTGCCCTTGTATTCATGTTTATACTATTAGGTATGGCTAGTACATACGGGTTACTCGTTATAAAAGTTGAACAAAATAGTTTAGCTGAAAAATATGGAATAGTGCCAGGCACTATTCTACTAGAAATCAATAATACCAAAGCAACGCTTACCACACTACATAATTACCTTGCTCTCAATGAAACAACTACGTTGGAGCTCAAAGTATTGTATCCAAATAATACTGTTGGTGTAATACACATATTGAAACCAGGCAATGTTACTAAACTAGGGGTATGGCTTAGACCAGTACCTAAATTATCAATTATATCATCGATTGGATTAGCACCAGCACTAACTATTTTTGATATAATTAATTGGAACTATATTGTTAACCTAGGCTTATCACTAATCAATGCGGCCCCTCTCTTTATAAGTGATGGTGGAAGAATAATGTATGAACTCTTCGGGCGCAGAATAGGATTAGCAGTAAACGTTCTGGGAATACTATTACTAGTACTAGCAGTAACAATTCCATACTAATAATATTAGATAATGTTTCTTCAATACTCATCATATATAAGTGCGTTCGCTAAATAAATTATAATGCCCGCGGGCCACGGGTAGGGTTGCCAAGCCGTCAAGGCTTGGCAACCAGAAGAACCACGTACACCCCCACAAGCC
>JAGGVR010000023.1 GCA_021157925.1 Staphylothermus sp.
ATAGTTCCTCTTCTCTTTACTAGTGGTGTTGTATCAATTATTGTTTTGAGAAATGGTTTTCCACTTGTTTACTCGTTTATATTTGGTTTAGTGATTGGGTGTTTTTCATCAATTATTGGGCTAGATGTCCTTAACATTAAGCTTGTTGAGGGCAAAGTCTATGTTTTTGGTGGGAATAAGTTATTTGATGCTGTGTTCTTAGAAACCTTTCTCTCGCCTAGTGTGTCATTTGCTTTTTCTATCTTAGCTCATAGTGTTTTATAGAATAGTGTTCAGTGTGAGAGCTCGTCTTCACAGCCCTGATATGGCTCTGATGGTTTGCTATTCATCATCGCTTAATCTTATCTATTAGGTGTTTTATAATATGTATTGCTGGGTCTACTCCTGTTGCTTGTTTCAATCCTTTCCATTGTGGGAAAGCGTTTACTTCTATTACATAGTATTTCTCGGTATTTTTGTTATAGATTATATCTACTCCTGCATAGTCTAGTTTCAGTATTTTTGTTGATTTTATGCTTAGTTCTTCTATTTCTGGGTATTTCTTTATGTCGAGGTTTTCACCTATGGCTCCCTGTGCTATATTTGTTTTCCAATACGTGCTCTTTCTCTTCATAGCTCCAATTACTTGATCGCCTACTACGAATGCTCTTATGTCATATCCTGGTTTCTCGATATAGGATTGAAGATAGCTTGGTATATTTATGTTGATTAAGCTACGTGTTATATGGAATGCTATTTCTGGATCATTTATAAGAGTTGATCCTAGCCCTAAGCTGCCCATTAGTGGTTTGAAAACTCCTTTTCTGTGTTCTTCCAAGAATCTTTTTGCTGAGAAAGGATTCTCAGTGATCATTGTCGGTGGTACTGGTACTCCGTGTTTTACTAGTCTTAGGAGGCTTCTCCACTTATCTCTAGTATAGGTTATGCTCTCAGGTGAATTCATCACAGGCATTGATTGTGCTAGGGCTTCGAGGACCCCTATTCTCTTCATGAACAAGTCTATTCCTAGTTTTAAGCCTAGGCTTCTAACTATTGCTCCATCTCCATTTATCTTGTTTGTATGATGTTTAACTATGATTTCTTTATCTGTAATAATAGCATCTAGTTCGCCTATTTTCAAGTACTCATATCTAAGTCCAAGAGCATTACATGCTCTTATTAATTCATTGACACTCCATGGAGGATTTGTTTTGTAGTGTATGAGGAGTATTTTCATTTCTTATCATCATGTCCTAGTATGAGTTATCTGTAAAGTCTGCTAATAAGGTACAGTAGTACTAGTATTGATATTGAGAGAGTTGATGCATAAAGTACTGCTGCAAACGACTTGTAACCGTTTAAGACTATCCCGATCATTAGACCCACTATGATCGAGATAGTTGTAAGAGTTGTTACTGCTAATACTTCTTTGGGGCTGTGATGTATTCGTGAATAATAAGCTATGTATCCTAAGAGTATTGTTGCTACTATTGTTCCATACATTATGCTTGTTTGTGTAAAATCATATACAATGTATGCTATTGATATTGTTAGGAGGAATAGTATTAATCCTAAAGCTTTTGTTGAATAAAGTATTTTCTCTACTGGCAATAGCGTCACCTATACAATGCTATTGATTCATAATTATTGCTTCTTTATTTTAGCTTTTGCTATGGATCAGGTACATTGCTAGAATCGCTATATAGAGCTGAGCTTCAAGCGGATCCGTATTCATAATTATTTCATTTAACTGTATGTTCATCATCCTGTATTTGAAAAGAAGCTCTCTAATAAAGTACTCCTCTACACTCGTTCCCAGCAGTAATATATTGCAAGGCCCAATTACTTCTTCCGGCTTCTCATAATGTGATCTTATGCTGAGCCTTCTAAGTGTTTCTACGAAGTAAGTCGCTGATGGTTCTAGCATTTTACTAGATGTCACGATTACCTCGTCCTTATTGATCGTATTTTCTAGTTTCTCCATATATATTCTCACAAGTTCATTTACTACTGGTGTGAATCCTTCTTGGGAGTGTTCGTATAGTCTTTCACCTCTTCTTCCCATTCTCTTCTTATAATGTTTTGATGCTGCGTGATAAGCTGCCATGGCCATTAGTAGTGATGCTTCTAGCTCATCATTTGTACTTATATATACTGGATTATACTTTGACAACACGTCTAGTAGGTGTGGTTGCGTTGGTTTCGGTGAGATAAACAATATCTTATTGCCTGTAAACTGAGATGCTTGTAAAAGGTTTACTGTGGAGCTTGAGACAGGATTTGTTGTGAAAAATACAAGTTTGCCCGGGTTCCTATAGACAACTGTATAGTATGAGATAGTGTTTGCTTCATTAAAGATCACTCTTGATTCCTGATCCATTACTACGGTGAACCAGTAGAGAATAGATGCTGGTAGGTATCCTTGTCTATGATAAGTAATTATGATGTCGTTTTCTTTTTCCTGTAGGAAAAGAAGTATTTTTTCAGATAGTTTTCTCGACTCGTTTTCCAGGTCCTTGATCTTTTTCGTGTATGATTCTATATTAGTGCTGTCTCTAAGCTTTTGCAACAACTACATAGCTCCTCCTTAGGCTTCTCTGGTATTTTCTCGATAATTCTCGGCAATAGTTTTTTAGCTTTTTCTACGTTCTCATTCATTACTCTAATGACTTCTTCTGCTGTTACTGGTTTCTCAGCCCATACATCGTAATCTGTAATCATAGCTACTGTTGCATAGCATATCTGGGCTTCACATGCTAGATTTACTTCAGGTACTAGAGTCATTCCTATAATGTCTGCTTTGAACACTTCTTTCCATACTCTACTCTCTGCTCTTGTCGAGAAGCGCGGCCCCTCTATACAGATATAGGTTCCCTTATCATGCATTCTTATTTCTGGTACTTCTTTAGCGGCTTCTAGTATTATTCTTCTAAGGTGTTCACAGAATGGGTCAGCCATACTTATGTGTGCTACTACTCCTCCCTCGAAGAAGGTCATTGGTCTTATTCCCTTAGTCATATCTATGAACTGGTCTGGGACTACGAAGTCTCCTGGCTTATAGTCTTCTCTAAGACTCCCAACAGCTGAGAACGCTACTATCCATTTCACACCTATGCTTTTCAAAGCCCATATGTTTGCTCTATAATTAACTCTATGAGGCGGGTATTTGTGTCCTCTACCGTGTCGTGGTAGGAAAGCTATTGTTCTACCACTTAGTTCTCCTACTATTATATTGTCGCTTGGAGCCCCGTACGGTGTATAGATCTTGTATTCTCTAATATTTTCTAGACCTGGTATATTGTATAAACCACTACCCCCTATTACGCCGATCTCTGCTTTTACTGGTGGTTTTACGAGCAAACCGGTTCTCACCCTGCTATGTATGTGTATTTCTTTGTCTCCTCATTGTATTCGAGTATTTTCTTCTCAACAAGTATTTCTAGAGCGTCTCTATAGTATCTATCACCAACGTCTATACCGTACCATTCTTTGAAGGTACTCACTATTTCTTCGTAGCTCCACTCTTTTTTCCCAGTCTCCTTGTATGTTTCTGAAACCATTCTCTTTATGAATTGATAAGTGTCTTCTAGCCTAGTCCATGGGTATTGGAACCAAGTCCAATCCTTTACCTCGATATAGTAGTAGTCTGGCTTGAACTTCGCCACTGGGCTTATCCATTGTAGTGCTGCTGTTTTTAGTTGTTTTGGTTTCCAGTTCTCCTCTATAAAGTCTCTAGCTAGTTTGAGAGTATCACCTGTATCAACTATATCGTCTACAACGAGGACATTGTAGTCGCTTAAATCTACTTGATATGGGAACTTGATAATGGCTCTCTCTTCGGCTTTAGCTGCTTCTGTCCAGTGCTGGCTCTGTATGCTTAACAGATTCTCTACGTCTAGGAAATCACATAGAAGACGTGCTGGTACATAGCCACCCCTAGCAAGTGCTACGATAACATCTGGTTTATAGCCATCATTCTTTATGATCTTGGCGAGGTTCCATGCCCAATCAACTATTTCTTCCCAAGAAACTAGTTTAACCTTGATTTTAGGCAATGTTTTCACCACATATTTATTCAATTAAAACGAAATAAAGGTTTGACGCATCACTTCTTTCCAGCAAACAATAGTCTCCCAGGTACTGTGAATGCTCTCCCCCTAACATGCATTAGTATCCTTGCTTTCCTCAAGTCCCAGCCATACCTTGTATAGAGGTCTTCTCGGACATGAATAGCCTTGGGCTCACAGAAGAGTAGATCACATTCTCCCGCTTCAACAACCTTGCTTAGAACACATTCAATAAAGCCATAAGACCCCTTAATCCCCGGGACACTTATATACTTAGAAGACTCCTCCTCCAATCCAAGCATTTTCCACTTATCAACACTACGCCCAGAAACAGTCCCAGCTCTATAAGTTAGGTTAAGATGCTCTTCACCAACAACATTTATAGTGAACTCCTTGGTCTCAAGAATATATTCTCTAGTCAAAGAACCCCTTTCTATAGCGACAATAATTAAAGGCGGCTCTTCACTAACAGGAGAAACCCAAGAAGCAGCCATAACATTTAATCTACCACTACTACTCCTCGACACAATAAGATAAGCCGGTCTAGGATGCAAAACATGATACTCACTAGGATCAATAAGTTTATACGAATACATGACTATACACCAAGAATAATTTATTGAGAACATATTAGAAAACCTTTAAACCCTAATAACCAAAATACAAATATACGAATCCCTAAGAAGCGGGGGTGCCCGAGCCTGGCCAAAGGGGCCGGGTTGAGGACCCGGTGGCGTAGGCCTGCGTGGGTTCAAATCCCACCCCCCGCACCACTTCTCTAAGCCCATCGTTTGACGATATTTGTACGAATAATTAATTACGAATTAAACTAATACTTTCAGGATTTATCAGAAGCTTATTATTGATGAAACAGGTTTTACGAAAAATGCAGTGTTAAGGATCTTTTAATAATTCAATGAATTGTTCCTTTGTTATCCCAGCTTGTCTAATTATTGATAATAAAGTACCCTTACTTATTTCATCGTGTAATGGAACTATAACTACTCGTTCTCCTCTTTTAAGTTTTGCATGGCTTCCCTTGATCTTTACAACTATGTAACCGATTTTCTCTAAGGCCCTTATAGTATCCTTACCAGATACTACAGGTAGTTTCAATTATTTCACCTATGCAGTAAGTAATATCTTGTAACTATTTTATTCATAGATCTGACTTCAATCTTCGCGATCTTTCCTTCTCGTCTTAAACCAGCCAATACCAGTGCCAGTAATCTCTTAGCTTTGGGTAGTCCCTCAGCTTCATGTATGAGTTTGTTTATGAATGGATATGATTCTTTTTCGTACTGCGCTATATCAAGAATATCATCCAATGATAATGAGTTTTCGGGTCTAAGTGCGCCTTTTCTACTAAGTATTTCCAGTATTTCTTTCTTCAAGGCATGTTTTAATTGACTTATGCTAAGCTTTGTTTTTTCTTTTGTTTCTTCTTTACTAATTCTTTGAAGAGCTTGTTTGGGTGCTTCAAATATTATGCGTAAGTTACGTATTTCGTGTAGTACGATTCGATTTTCATTCAGATCTATTACTATTTCTCCTGCACGTTTGTCATCTTGGTAACGTAATCTTATTAGGTCTTTCTCCTTTTGTATGCTTAATGACATGTTATCACCACGTATACATGTATGTTTATGCTATGTTTTCCCTCATATATGTTTACGATTCCTCGTTTTAACATATCGTGAACGTGAGCAACGATTCTTATAAATGCCTACTCATATACCTTTATTTAGAAAATTATGTGGTGAAGCTTACCTTGACTAATGAGGTGGAAGTAACTATATTTATTTGGCGCGAGGGCAAGTGGTACGTGGCTTATGAGCCTACTAGTGGAGTATCTAGTCAGGGAAGAACTGTTGATGAGGCTCTAGAAAACATACGTGAAGCACTAGAACTATACCTAGAAGAAAAACAAGACGTGTATCCTTTAGAAAGAGTAATGATAACAAAGATTAAAATGAAGTTCCCCCAAAAAATCATGAATAAAAACTTCTAATTTTGCCGATTTCGATACAATTGAGTATTAATAACACTATATCGATATTTTACATCATCTTGATAGATGTAGCTGGGTTGAGGACCCGGTGGCGTAGGCCTGCGTGGGTTCAAATCCTACCCCCGCACCACTTCTCTAAAGCAATTGCTGGTATCATTTGTAAGAATAACTAATTGTAGAAAGACAAAATGTTGGGATTCTTTTTAATAATTCAATAAATGGTTTCTTTGTTATTCTAGTTCGTCTAGTTATTGATAATAAAGTACCGTTTTCCGCCTATGGTTCGCCTTTTTACATGCTTGTATATAATTTTATAAGGAGTCATCGATTCATCTGTTTTGAGACTTGCTCTTCAGGCTTCGTCTGTCATTGAGCGGGTGTCTCACGGCTCATGGTGCGGGGTCAAAGAGCCTTCATCATATTCTTACTTTCATGTGGTAGTACTTTTATATAGTAGTACTATAGCATAATTATTCTAGGGTACTGTATGAGTATTGTAAAGGTTACTAGAAAGAGACAAATAACATTGCCTAAGGAAGTCTGTGATCGTCTGGGGATTAGTCCTGGAGACTATGTTAAGATATATGTTGATGAGGATAATAGGATCATTGTCGAGAAAGCCTTAAGTATTGAACAATTAGCGGGTTCGCTTAACCCAGGTTATACTATAAGAGATCTCGCTGAAGACTTGGATAA
>JAGGVR010000050.1 GCA_021157925.1 Staphylothermus sp.
AATCATATGGTTCCTTTTAGCAAGCTTTAAGGAAGACTAAGTAGAGCATTAAGGCTTTACGGAAAAGTATAGCTAGAATAAGTTTCTTTGTCATAATAGTTACTGTCCTAAAGATCTAAGCTCTTTAGGGGGTTCCAGCTTTTTGTTGGCATTAAGTAAGAGCTTTATAACTAGTTATAAACTTAAGTTTATAATAGGTAATATTTGGGTGTATGGTAATTGTCTAAGAGCGATTATGTTGTAATAAAGATCCCGAGGGATATTGTTGAGGGTGCTAGGATCCCAGAAAAGGAGTTTGAAATGGTTGCCCGGATAGAGTTAGCAGTAGCTCTCTATGCTAAGGGGGATACTCAGCCTTGGACAAGCCCGCCGTCTCGCTGGATTATCTAAGTGGGAGTTCTTAGAGGAGCTGGCTAAGAGACGGGTCGAAAGACATTATACGAGAGAGGAGCTGGAAGATGACATCGCTTTTGCTGAGACATGAAGTTGTTGTAGCAGATTCAGGTCCTTTAATTCATCTTTCACAGCTAAGACGGCTATATCTCTTGAGGGAGTTCTTTAAAGAAATACTGATTCCCTCGGCCGTGTACCGTGAGGTTGTAGTAGAAGGTGAAGGAAAACCCGGGTCAAGTGAGGTGAAAGAAGCTTCATGGATAAGGGTCGTAGAGATAAGGGATAGCGCTTAAAGAATATTCTCCAACTAGTGCTGGATGAGGGAGAAGCAGAAGCTATAGTATTAGCCCTGGAGGTAAACGCTGATCTGCTCCTCTTAGATGACAGAGAAGCCCGGCTCCAAGCTAAGAGGCTGGGGCTTCGTGTGACTGGCACTCTAGGTATATTGTTGCGAGCTAAGAGGTTAGGACTGATAGGAAGTCCAAAAGAGGAGCTCAATAAACTTAAGGAGGCGGGCTTCCGTATATCCAAGAGCCTTGAAGAAGAAATACTCAAAGAAGCGGGCAAATACTAGGATATTAGAATGTCATTTAACTCCGGATTTAGGGAATTAAATATATAAATATAAATTTAGTTTTGTGGCGGGTCCGCCGAGATTTGAACCCGGAACCACTGGCTCCGGAGACTGACACTTAAATACTTCTGTCCTACTGGTTGATGATAAAATGGGACAGTTAGGTACGGTTTTCATACCTATTACCTAGTATATGGGACGCTAGCCTATCCATAGGTTATTTATAATTCATTATTCCACTACGGGATTTTATGAATTAAAATGAATTAAGTACTTAATTCATAGGGATAGATAATACTTGATACAGTATTCAAAACTGGCGGCCTAAGGTAAAACATATTGGGTTGCAATAGATAATAGTCTTAGAGGTGTAATCATTGTCCAAGGTCATACGAGTAAGGTATGAAAAGGGGGTTTTAAAGCCGCTAGACAGAGTAGATGCTAAAGAGGGGGAGATACTCTACGTTAAAATTCTTAGAAGAGGGTTAGCTGAAGAGGTTTTTGGTTCTATACGTGTCGATAAGAAGATCCTAGAGGCTATTATGAGGGAAGCTGAGGATGAATTCGGCGTTTATTGATAGTAATGTTATCATAAAATACTTTACTGGCGATACAACTGCAAAAGACGCTCTAGCCCCCGTGATTAAATATGAGGTTGAAGGCTACATTAATAGCATTGTTTACTCCGAAGTCATCTATATCGCTATAAAGCTTCTTACACGAAAGAAGGCATACGAGCTGAAAGAGAACCCGGAAAGCATAAGGAATGCTATTAAGGCGATAAGTAAGCATGTAGAGTTCGTACGAACATACTTTAAGGAGCTAGAGACAAACGACAAAGTAAAGCAAATAGCGATCGAAATCATGAAGGAATATGGGCTTTTACCTAACGATGCATTAATAGCGGCAACATGCAAATATTACGGTATAGATGTCATTCTTACATTCGACGAGGATTTCAAGAGAATACCATGGTTAAAGACACTTCCCTAGCCCTGTACAAGTAGATCATAAGCCCGCTGAAGCCTTGATGAAAGCAGTACCCTACTGGTCTCCGGGGAGCTGATTTAATCTAGAATAGATAGAAAATTTACAAAAATACGAGGATGCTTAAGATGAAGAGCCTAAGATTAAACCTAGAGGCACATAGCTATGAAATACGGTACTTGAATGCTCTTGGCTCTAAGAGCTAACAATAATTTAAGCAGCTCATTACTCTAGGTTCGTGGGATAACTCGATTGATGGATTTAGAGAAAAACTTTAACAGAAATACTAGTGTAATGTAATAATCATATATATTAAGTCTATAATTACTAGAAAGAGTAATCCTAAGATAACTGTATGCTTATAAAGAGTCTCCTTATCGGCAAGTCTATATGGAAGTGATCGAATGCTTCTATGAGAAAGATCAATGGGCATATACCTGTCCTTCCCAAGGAGAATCCCAACTAGCCTTTGAAAAATTATCCTTCTAGCTCTTATTTTATGTAGTTTCATTAAACTAGTTACTATTATAGTGACGATTCCGATGTTGAATCCTAGGAGGATATTATCGAGATTCATAATGCTATCACGCCCTCACCGATCTAATAATCTTAAGTAGAGGTGGATCTAATAAATATTAATCTCGCTACTGTATCCTCTTAATCTATATGTCCTATTATCCTCGATGATCTCTAACAACTCTCTATTCCGTATCTACTTCAAATATACTTCTCTATCCCCCTACTATTAATTTTAAGAACTCTTTGAGAATTGTTCATAACTAAATCATCTACATAATCTAATTATGATGGATTCCACTGAGATGCAAAGAATTTACACGGCGGACCCGCCCGGGGATTCATGGACTCAGGGATCACCGGCTCCGGAGACTGACACTTAAATACTTCTGTCCTACTGGTTGATGATAAAATGGGACAGTTAGGTACGGTTTTCATACCTATTACCTAGTATATGGGACAGCTGGCTTGGGGATTGAATATTACTTATTCAAAATCGTATGTTATCAAGAGGCGGCTAGAGTTAATAGCTTTTATGAATATAGTGTCTTGTAGAGGGGGTTAGAGTGGCTAAGACTGGTGTTAAGCGGGTGGTTATTGAGGTTCCAGAGAATCTTAGGATTCCTCCCGGCGAGCTTGAGGAGAGGTTGAGGATAGAGCTAGCGTTGAGGCTCTATGAGAAGGGTATAGCAAGCCTTGGCCAGGCTAGGAAAATAACTGGCTTATCTAAATGGGGCTTCCTGGAACTACTAGCTAGGGAAGGAATACCGTTACATTACGGAGAAAAGGAATTGAGAGAGGACTTACAAGTCATTAGAAGGTTTATGGAGATATAAGGTGGTTAGAGTGTCTGGTTCTCAAACAGTATACTTATTGCGAACTATTAAGGATGTAATCATTAATGAGGCCCGAAAAGAAGGTGTTAAGGTAAAGAATATAATTCTTTTTGGTTCACGGGCACGAGGTGATTATAGGGAGGATAGCGACTGGGATTTGCTGATCGTTTTAAGTGGTTCTATTGATAGGGAAACTATTAGAAGACTGCAGTATCGGATATATAGGGCGCTTTCCAGGAGCAGAATATACTGTGATGTAATAGTGGTTAGCGAGGAGTACTACGTTAAATATAAGGACGTTGTTGGGACGATCGCGTATTATGCTCATCTAGAGGGAAAACAAGTTGAGTAAGGAAGAAATTGCCGAGAAATGGTTGAGGAAAGCCTATACAGACTTAAGGGTAGCCGAGAAGCTTTTCGAGATTGGCGAAGAACCCTGGGTTATTGTTTTTCATGCACAACAAGCCGTTGAGAAAGCATTAAAGACGTATCTCGTGCTTCATAATAAGCATTTTGGGAAGACACATAATTTATCCCGGCTCATAGACCTGTGTAGTGAAATCGACAAAGAGTTACAGCAACTACACGAGCTCGACATTGATGAGCTATATCCACTGGCCATAGAAGCACGCTATCCAGACACTGGAATCGAGATAACTGTAAATGAAGTAAGAGAAGCCATAGAAAAAGCGAGAACAGCCATATCCTTCGTTACGAGAAAAATTGAGAGTGAAAGAGCTAAGAATTCTTAATGGCGGGCCCGCCGGGATTTGAACTCGGGATCTCCGGCTCCGGAGGCTGGCCTTTATAAACGAATGTCCCGCTAGCTAATGACAAAATGGGACAGATACGATAAGAATTCATACTTGTTATCTAGTATATGGGACAATTAATTTGAAGAGGGAAGGATAGCATCGCTATGAAATGATTTTACAGGGATGCTTAAGGTTATAATTGCTCTCTAATAGGGTGGCATAACAGATATTGATAATAATAAGAGTAGGAGTAGCTAGGGTTGATGCGTACATATTACGCCTCCTCTAGATAGGCTTGGATAGGAGAAAAAGACTTCACTTTTTATGGGTATTGTAATATTACCAGAATAGGGCTTGGCCTGGAAGTTAGTAGGAAGTTTAGAGATAAATGAATGCAAGGGTATTTAGCCCTTAATATCAGTATTGAATCTAGGAGGTGGGTATCTTGACCACTGCATCTCTAAAGAAGGCTTTGCAGCCAGTTAAGCCTGGTGAGCTAGATAAGGTTCCGCCGGGCTATTGGGCTGCTATAGTTGATGGGCGTGTGGTTGCTTGGGCCCGCACTCTAGAAGAGTTACGTGAAATAATGGCTCGGAAAGGCTACAGGAAGGATGAGTATGGGGTAATTAAGGTTCCAAGACATGATCTACTGGTCGTCTAAATCTCACCAGTATTTTGGAGTATGTTTAATGGAGGCCCCTAGGTAATGAATGTCGTTCAAGGTGGTTTAAGGGAGAAGGTATTCCCATATGTCTTGTATCGGGGGAAGTTCTACCCCATCATACCTGTAGTAATCGAGGGTAGGGAAAAGGCTATTGTTCACGCATTAGTAGATAGTGGTGCTACTATAAGTCTTTTCCACATAAATATTGCAGAAGACATCGGAATAGATCTGAAGGATGCTGAACAAGTATACTTAGCCGGCATAGGGGGCTATGTAAAAGCCTACATCAAGAAGCGAGTAAAAATATCAGTAGAGGAGCTGGGAAGCACTATGATTCCTATAGCTTTTACAGAATATATCGCCTCCGACGTCGCTATACTAGGTCGTCAAGGTTTCTTCGAATCGTTCGAAATAACGTTCAGGGAATGGGAGAGAAAATTGATAGTAAGAGCAAGAAGCACGTAATCCACGATACTAGCTAAAAAGCTAGGATTGTAGGTCATGAATACGCTGGTATACTAGCGCTAGCCAAGTACAGAGGATTAATCCAGGAAGCAAAGCCGATAATAGATGAACTGGTAAAGAGTGGCTTCTGGGTATCAAGGAAAATGCTGGAGGAATTCATTAGAGAGCTAGGTGAGCCCTAAAAAGCCTTAACAAACTACCATAAGATTTGGCATGAAGTAGTTGATGGCCGCCATACAGCCATGAGCGGCCTACGTAGTCAAGTTTCATGATATAATACGAGTAGGCTGGTCATTAAAGGATATGTGAAGTAGGTGGCTGAGTTGAGTACGGTTGAGCTGTTAAACGTGCTGGCTAAGCTCGATAAACTACTGGATCAGTATCGTATTGGATACATAGTAATTGGTAGTCTAGCAGACTATCTTCTAGGCATATCTACAATTAAGCCAAATGACATCGACATACTTGTGGACAAAGAGGACGTCGAGGAGCTAAGCACCATGCTTCAGCAAGAACAAGGCATTGTTATGCTTGAATCAATAAGATAGCGAGAAAAGAATATAATTAGAGGATTATATGGGAGAGCCCTACTAGATAAGACGGTAATCGATATCATAGCTGACGTGCAACTCAAGTACTCGGACAAATGGATACTCTTTACTTACAGGAAACTTCTCCCATGTACAATAGAGGCAAGATTAACTAACACGATAACTGTGAGAATCCCATGCCCCGAAATCCGGGTTATAGCTGACAGAGCGCTAGGCAGGCTAGATAGAGCAAGAGCTATTGGAGACGTAATAGAGAAGAAAAGATGTAATGTAAGAGTTGGCCGCTGTCTCTCAACAATCAATCACTAATTGAACTATGATGTGGCGGGCCCGCAGGGATTTGAACTCGGGACCACCGGCTCCGGAGGCCAGCACTTAAATATCTTTGTCCCATCTTCTGATATAAATCTGGGACAGATACGGTAAGAATTAATACCCATTACCTAGTATATGGGGCACTTAGTCCAGGGACTAAGAGTTAGTGATTTTTAAATTATAGTGTTCGTAGAGGATATTATGTTCGGTGGGCATACCATTATTTTCTTGCTTTCTATCTCTAAGAGCTTACGCGAGATGGATGGATTGAGGGATCGAAGATCTTGGGTTCCAAGCTGGATATAACATAGAATAGTTTAATGGATACCAGTATTGTAACCACATAAGTAACGGGTATTTAGAGATACTATATGCTTGAGATGGCTATCTATTTATTTCTGGTTATTTTTCAAGCCATATTTTATTTAACGTATTCTACATTATCTAGATCTTTGAATTCACGATCACCTGTCAGGAATAGTATCCTGAGGCGTTTTGCGAGCACGTATCCTAAGGCATCTATTAGGGAGAGGTTCTTGTCCTGCTTCTTCAACTCTATACGTAACGCGGAAGCTTCAGCATAGTCTTCGTCTGTGGTCTGAACTATGGTTACAAAGGCTCGCACTATTTTCAACACTTCGACTGCCTTCTCTCTACCATAGTCTCTTGTTAATGCGTAGGCAAGCTCCAATAAGTTAAACTCGCTAGTAACAAGCTCTTCACCAGCATACCTCTCATAAGCGGAGCTGCCCCTAAGAATCTCAACTAAGGCATAGGTGTCAGCGTAATAACGTGCCAAGGCTCCTCAACCATGCAACTTCCTTAATTCATCCTTTAGCTTCTGGGGATCGATTCTCCAATCCTTTAGAAGGCCGTAAATTCCTTCAATCCTTAGCCTTACCCGAACACCCTCAGGCAGATCCAACTTCTCCAATGGTCGCAATATACCCTTCTCATACACAGCCTCAACGATTCTACTCATGCTTAACCATCCCCAGTATAGGTATAATATTGGCAAGCTTTTAAAACACATTATAAAATTAACCCTATTGATCATGCTGGCTAACAAACGCACTAAGCCACATGACTTTCTGGTACATCTTCTGACAGCTCTATGTACTGGGGTATCTATTCTATCGTCTCAATAATGAAGTGTCAAAGCATAAATATGAACTAAACAAATCTCCAATGTATACTATCTAGGACAACTGTAAGGTTACTATATAAGAGTTATAGAAATTCTTGCTCACGCCTTACTAACAAGATAAAAACAAAAGATATCTGTGGCGGACCCGCCGGGATTTGAACTCGGGACCACCGGCCCGGAGACCCGGGATATAAAAAAGCAAGTTTCCAAAAGAACCATCGTCGGAAAACACTTTTCATAGATGATTATTCCTTGAAGATATAATTGCTGATAATCTGGAAACACCCAGCCTAGAAAAGACTAATTGCCCCGATGCACTTAGTGTATAAGTGGGGATAGATTTGTCTAGGGTTATAAGAGTAAGATATGAGAGGGGCGTGCTGAAGCCGTTGGATAGTGTTGATTTTGAGGAAGGCGAGGAGGTTATTATAAGCGTTGAGAGGAAAGTAGCACGTGGTCTTGCGGAGCTCGTAGAGACTCTTAGAAAGGAGACTCCTAAAGTTGATAATATTGAAGTGTTTCTCGAGGAGATGAGGAAGTGATAGTTATTGATGCTAGTGTATTAATAGATGCATTATTTAGTAGAAACCCTGAGAGATTCGTGAAGGCATTAAATCTCCTTAAACATGTAGAGGGTATGCCACTGTATGCGCCTAGAGTAATCGAAGTTGAGCTTATAGCTGTAGCACGTAGGCTTGGCTATAAGACAGAACGTGAGAAATTACTACAACTAACGAGGAAATTCAACCTGCTAAGGGAAGAAGAAATATTCAACCTAGCCCTATACGTAGCCGATAGAATCCACCCTCGAGCCATAGATGCCTACTACATAGCCACCGCGATACTAACTAACAGCATTATAATAGCTAACGATAGGACACTCGTCAACAACTCTAAACAAGCAGGGATAGAAGCCTTCTACCTAATAGAAGAATATAACGCAGTCATCAATAGGGTGAAAGAGCTTAAGAAACATAGAGAACCATAAAGCCCCGACCACAATAGGGACATTGCTAACATCATAGGAGCATAGACAGAGAACAATTCATCCAATATCCTCATGAATACACTCACATAGCATACTCTTTAACAAGGGGCACTACATGATAAAGGTTATGAGGTGAAAACAGCCAGACACATATCGCTACCAGCACTTACCATAAACCCTGGAGCTTCTCAAATTCATAGGGCTAAACATAGGTGATGATAGTGATTGTATAGTATTTTGTGTGATGTGCCCGCCGGGATTTGAACTCGGGACCACCGGCTCCGGAGACTGACACTTAAATATTTCTGTCCCATATAATAACATCATTTGAGGCAGATATAGTAAGAATTCATATCTTATTATTTAGTATATGGGATAGTCGGATCTAAAACACTTACCTCCCGGAAGCACTATTCAAATAATTCCTAAGGAGTTAATACAATTAAAAATATGGGGATTCTAATTGTAGAATGGAGGGGTTTAACAGTCTTCTTTCAGTAATTTGAAGTATTCTTCCCGGGTAAGCCCTGCCTCAGTTATTATGATTCTTTATGAGTCCTGGCTTGAGCTTCTTTCCCGGGTGTACTGGAACCACTATTCTGGTTCCTTCTTTGTCCATCAGTATTATGTATGAGCCTCTTTGTCTTATGGGTTTAAACCCTACTATACCGAGTAGCCCAATGAGCTTAAATAGGGCGATGTAGACGCTATCACTAGGATCATTGAGGACATAACCTATCGTAGAGGTATAGGAAAGATTCTCTCAGAAGGAACATATCGAGCAGCCTTAATGATTTCGAAAATGAAGGGCATTGACGTACTCAAATACGCTGTACAGGTTAAAGGTGTAGGTGTCGGTGCACATGGGATAAGGAGTAGAAAAGACTATCCAGATCTACATGCATATGCTTCTAGTGTACAAGGAGCTGATCATACATCAGTTGCCCCGGAGAAAGATGCTGTATTTTTCGACAGTGCAGTTATATACAGGTTCAATGAAGTTGACTGGGACACCATGATAGCTCTACTAAATGCTGTTACCCAATGGAATACAACAAGCAAAGAATTACTAGATAAAATAAGTACACGAGTACTGACACTACAACGCATACTATTGTTACTTGGCGAACCAGTTGTATTCTGGGATTCAAGAATACATGATGATAACCCACCAAGATTCTACGAACCATGACCAAGCGGTCCATACAAAGGAAAACAGTCAACAAAAAATGTTGAAGAAAAGAAGCATGAATACTATGAAGAACTGAAATGGAAAGAGCTAGGAATACCAATAGATGAAACACTTGAGAAGCTTAGTATAAAGGAAGCCGTTCGCGAAGTTAAGAGGATTAGAGAAAAATTGGAGTTTACTAGTTAAGTTTGAGGGATCAAACAACTTTATTTAGTTGATTACTAGGTTATTTTCAGTTTCTTCCTTTTGTCTTATTTTTTCGAGTGCTTCATAGTCGATTATTGATACTTCTGTTTTCTTATCAAATAAGTATACTGAGTAAGGATCAATAGCTATATATGCTTCCTCACCTATTCTGAATTGCTCTTTTACATGAGCTATACCCTTTATATTGACACCATTTACGTCTACTAGAACATACTGTCTATCACCCATGGGTTCAGATACTATTACACTACCTTTGATGACAACATAATTCTCGCCGAATAGATCTTTCCTACGAGCTACCTTAGCATCACTAGGCCTGATCCCTATATATACTTCTTTACCCACATGTATTTGAAGTAATTGAGATAAATCTTCTGGTAATAATACTTCAAGACCCGACGTTGCAATTGTCACTCGTCCTTCTTTTGACTCCAAACTTGCATCGAAGAAATTCATTGGAGGCTCTCCAATGAATCCTGCTACAAACTTATTTCTAGGTCTTGAGTATACTTCCCATGGATCTCCTACTTGTTGTAATCTACCATTATTTATTATGGCTATACGGTCAGCCATAGCCATAGCTTCAGCTTGATCATGTGTCACATATATTGTTGTAACCCCGAGCTCCTTTTGCAACTTCTTGAGGAACGCTCGAGCCATAATACGTAATTTTGCATCTAAGTTACTCAATGGTTCATCGAACAAGAATACTTTTGGATTACGAACAAGAGCACGGGCTAGTGCAACACGCTGTTGTTGTCCACCACTTAATTGTCTAGGATAGCGATCGAGTAAGTCCTCGATTTGTAACATACGTGCTACTTCACGAACACGTCTATCTATTTCGTCTTTAGGTAGTTTTCTTACTCGAAGCGGAAACGCTATATTATCATATACTTTCATATGTGGGTATAAGGCATAGTTTTGGAAAACCATGGCAATATCTCGATCCTTTGGTAAAACAAACACTTTTTCCTTAGGACATGCAACTAGTCTATCACCGATATAGATCTTTCCACTTGTAGGGATCTCTAAACCAGCTACAAGTCTTAATAACGTGGTTTTACCACTACCACTTGGACCCAATAAAACCATAAATTCCCCATCTTTTATCTCTAAAGAAACATTATCTACAGCTCTTACTTTACCTCCAAATACCTTGGTAAGATTTTCTAAAACGACCTTAGCCAAAAGAAGTTCCCCCTAGTATATTCTCAAGACACACATATAATTCATACCAATATTTCTATTTTTCGACCATGAAAGAAACAATAAAAAGATCACAACATTAAATCATAGTATAATCATTTGTATCAAATTTAGTCAAATATACATAAATACGGTCGAGTAAATAGTTCTAAAGATTATGTAACTCATCTTTAAAAAATCGTCGCATGAAAAAGAATTATTCTATTAATAATCAAAATGTTTATATCAAGCATTAATTTATAAGAATCACAATAGTAGAACTATATCCCCCGGGTAAAACCTATTAGTTCCACCTATAAGGTGTGGTGATATAATTGTTTAGATCGAAAATTATATTTGTTTTAGTATTTGTTCTAATATCCATGTCCATATATCCTAATGGTACATACCATAACGAAAATACAGTCAATGCTAATGAATCAAATATACATGTAAACCCCATACCAGGACTTTCTAAAGAGTTCCTACGCGGTGTAGATCTATCAGAAGTACCGTGGATTCTCGAATTAGGAGGAAAGTATAAATTCGAAAACGGAACTGAGGGTGATATCTTTGATATCTTATTAGAGGGCGGTGTTAACGCTATTAGATTAAGAGTTTGGAATGACCCATATGATGAGCAGGGTAATCCCTATGGAGGAGGGAACTGTGATGTTCCAAGAATGACAGCTTTTGCAGCAAAAGCAAAAGCAAAAGGGTTCAAACTTCTAATAGATTTCCATTATAGTGATTGGTGGGCCGATCCTGGAAAACAATACAAGCCAAAAGCTTGGGCAAACTTATCTTTTCCAGAACTTGTTGAAGCCGTATATAACTGGACTAAAGAGACTTTAAACTATATGCGTGAAAACGGTGCTTTACCCGATTTAGTCCAAGTAGGTAATGAAATCGATAATGGATTCCTATGGCCTGACGGCAAAGCATCGAACTGGACCCAGTTCGTAACTCTCCTAAAATCAGCTATTAAAGCAGTCAGAGACGTAGACCCATCAATAAAAGTTGTAATCCATGTATCGGGAGGACATAAAGTTGACTGGTATATAAACTACTTTGATAGACTAATCAATGATGGAGTTGAATTCGAAGTCATAGCATTATCATATTACACCGCCTGGCACGGCGATCTCGAGAAATTAAAGAATATAGTAAGTAATCTAACCAGCAGATATGGTAAAGAAATAATAATAGCAGAAACAGCATATGCTTGGACACTCGAAGATGCAGACGGACACCCCAACGCTTTTGGCAGCAAGGACCTCGAAGTTAAAGGAGGCTATAAAGCAACTGTTCAAGGACAAGCATCATGCATCAGAGACATTATAGAAACACTCTATAATGCAGCAGGTAATAAGTCCCTAGGAATCTTCTACTGGGGCGCGGGATGGATACCATATCCAGGTGCTGGATGGAAAACAGGAGAAGGTAATCCATGGGAAAATCAAGCATTATTCGATTTCGAAGGACGCGCTCTACCATCATTAAAGGTGTTTAGACTCATATATGAGTCTGAATATGAAGAAATTAAGCCTATATCCCTATATGATCCAAGACCATTGAATGTAACTAGCTACGTTGGTGCAAAACCTGTTTTACCAAAGAATATCTTAGTTGTATATTCTGATCATTCAATTAGATTAACACCTATAGACTGGGGCAAAATCCCAATATTCAACGAAACAGGGGTCTATCAACTCAAGGGCTACGTAGCTGGCACAAATATTGAAGTATATGTAAACCTGGTAGTTCGTGAAAGACTATACATAGAGATCCCCGACCCCGAACAGGATGATAAAGGACCAGGTACCTATGGATACCCTACAGCAGGAGAATTTAAACCAGGAGTCTTCGACATTACAAAAGTATATATCGGAGTTGAAGGCGAAGAGCTCGTTACAAGGGTTTACTTCAGAGACTTGGGCGGAGACCCATGGAACGGCCCCAATGGATTTAGCTTACAATATATTCACATCTACATACAAACAACTAACCCACTAGCAACTAATAAATTGTATATAACTGATACATTTGGATTAAATGTAAAACTTAGAGAAGATTATGGATGGCAATACGCTATACTACTAACACCGGGTTGGGGTACAGAACCAGTTACAGAAGGCGAACTCTCAGCACTTATATATGCAAATGGAACTATCTATGTAGAGGACAAAGACTTTGATGTAATTGGTAATACAAGCGAGAATTATGTTGAAGCCCGTATTCCTTGCTCGCTTATATCTGATTGGGAAAATCTAAGAAGCTGGAAAGTATTTGTAGCAGTAACTAGCTGGGCAGGTGAAAACCCTGATAGAATAAGAAGTATGGCGCCAGGAGGTGGAGAATGGATTATAGATCCCATCGCATATGCTAATGAAACTATAAGACCAGTTGTAATTTCAGGAATTCTAGCAGGTGTGCTACCCAAAGTATTCGATATAGCACTTTACTCATCTGAATATCCCAACGGCATTACCGAGACCCAACAATATGAGTGGTTAATGAAGTTCCAACCAGAAACCTCTAAACTACCAGTTATCCCGCCAGAAATTGCCACCACAGTCACTGTAACAAAAACCGAAACAATAACGTCAACATATACTACGACTTATACAAAGGAAACTACAGTAACAACAGAGAAAACTACTACAGTCACAAACACAGTTACTGAAACCATTGAAGTTCCCGTAGGATTCAGCACAGAGTATATCCTAATTATTGCGATCGTTGTTATAGTAGGACTCATTATCGTATATTATATCCTTAGATCCACAGCACGTTAACTACTAACACGCATAGAATTGACAATATGATTTTTATTCAGTTAACATCTCCTCTTTTCATAGTTTGTTTACATTTTATGGTTATTATTCAAAAATATGTATATACACAATATATAAAAAGAAAATTTTTAATCAATCTGAAAACATATCTGGAACTTGGTGGATATGATGTATATGAATGCTATTTCTAAGACAACTAGTATTATACTCGTAATAATTATTCTAGTAGCGATGATTGGAGTATTTGCATGGATATCAACCCAACAACCAGAGGTAACAACCACTACGACTCCTACAAAAACCACCACAACTACAACTACTACAGCAACCAAAACCACGACCACAACCACAACATCAGCACCAAGCCCTACTGAAACAACAACCACAACTACAACAACCGAGACAACATCTCCAGAAAACACTATTAAGATAGGCGATGTAGAGCTACCAGTGCCTCCTGAATTTAAAGACTTTGTTGAGAAAGCTAAGAAGGGCGAGGTAAATGTCACCATTTACTTCGGACACTCACTAGCACCCGAAGAAAGAGATAGTTTCATCAAAGTCATTGATATGTTCCAACAAGAGTATCCCGGAATCAAAGTAGTCGAAAAATACTATGGTGGAATGGGTGAATTACAGAGCTCAGTTATAGCAGCCGCGTCTCTTCCACCAGAACAAAGAGAAGGATTAATCGGAAATGCACCAGATGTATTTACATGGGCACACGACTGGATCGGATGGTTCGCTGACTCCGGCTACATTATACCATTAGAGGACTATATAGGATATGACGCCATAGATGTTGTAGCAGAACACATTCTTCCATCCGCTCTAAGCGCTGTTACATACAAGACGAAAACCTACGGCCTACCCTATGCAGGTGAATCACTAGCATTATATGTAAATACTAAACTCGTACCAAACCCACCGACTACATTTGACGAAATGAAGCAAATAATGGAACAATTCTATAACCCAGCAGAAGGTACTTATGGAATAGCAGGACAAGTTGTAGGTATATACCACATAAACCAATGGGTCACAGCATTCGGCGGATTCTTCTACGATGAAGTAACAAAACAACTAGGCCTAACAAAACCAGAGACAATAGAAGGAGTCAAATTCTTCATCACAAATATCCTCAGATACATGGATGTCAGTGACTTAGGACATGACTATCAGAGAAAATTATTTGGAACAGGTAAAGTACCATTCTATATATCTGGTCCATGGGATGTAAAATACGCAATCGATACACTTGGTCTCGACAGCTTCACAGTAGTACCATTCCCGAAAATAGGAGACAAATTACCTAAACCATTTAGTGGATTCAGAAATATGTACATAAGCGTAATGGCTACAGCTGGTGGAAAAGAAAGAACATATGCATCAATACTACTCGTACTCTATGTTACATTAAATGATGATGCAATACTCACTCTCGTCAATGAACTAGGATACGTTCCAGTAAAGTACAGCGTTGCTGACTATGTAACTAATCACGTTGAAGATAATCCAATATACAAGATCATTCTAGGATTCTACAACCAGCTCATGAACTCAGTACCCATGCCAAAAGATAAGAACATGCAAGTAGTATGGGGCGTCGATACATACTTACAAGCAATATGGCAGGCATATGCAGAAGCACTTCAAGAAGGTAAAACACCGGATGAAGCAGTAGAAATTGCCCAAGCAAAAGTAGAACAAGCCCTCCAAGACGCATATAATGATATCTCTCAAAAAATAGAGTAAAAGAGGTGATCAATTACGAAGAAAAAACAAGAAGAAAATAAGCTTTTTCCTACTCGCATCGCCCTCCTTCTCGTTCTCCCCAGTTTAATACTTTATCTATTCTTTAATGTTTGGCCAATGATATTCTCAATAGGTATTGCGTTTACAAATGCTGATCAATACAATATATTACCTGCTGAGGAAAAAATCGGGAACTACACAAATTTACTACATTGCGCACTCTATTTACGTGACAACCCAGAATATAGAGACCTCGCTCCCCAAATAGTCGAAGGCATCACGGAAAACCTCAATAAGACACTTAATTACTTCCTAACCATAAAATCTATGCTGGAAAAAGGTACAGAACCCTCCGATATACCACAGACTTACTTTGATGAATTATATAGATCAGCTAGGAAATTGTCCAGAATAAAATTAGATATTTCAAAACACTTCAACTGTGAAGCACTTGGATATCCAACTACCTATGAATTAATACCAAGCGACAAACTAGAAAAAATAGACTCCTTGATTACATTATCTGGTATACTTGTTAATGGAAGGTCCATGAATAAAGAGGAGTTATATGACCGCGTTGTAGTGGGTTACAATATAACTATGGAGCTAGTCAACTTCTTCAGCAAATTAGAACATAATTACGTAGGATATATGGATGAAATAATAAAAAGCACGAAATCCGAACTAGAAAACCTGCAAATGCATTTTGTTGGTTTTGAGAACTTCCAAAGACTATTCAAGGATCCAAGATTCTATAATGCACTATATAAGACAATGTTGTTCGTTGTCACAAGTGTTACATTAAAAATAAGTATGGGAGTACTCTTAGCACTACTCTATTCATCAGAACTAATAATGGGCAGAAAAGTCCTGAGAGCACTGCTATTAATTCCTTGGGCAATGCCTTTCTTACTTTCAGCACTGACTTGGAAATTCTTATTTAACCCCAACGGACAACTAGGAAGTCTACTAGGTCTCGAGATAAATATTAGAGAATGGGATGCATTCTTAGTATACAACCTTTTTGAAACATGGCTAGCTTATCCATTTGTAATGACCATCACACAGGGAGCTCTAAGAGGCGTTTCCAAGGACATCATAGAAGCATCATATGTTGACGGTGCAGGTGTTTTCATGCGCTTAAGACACGTAATACTACCATTAATTGCAAAACCAGTTTCTCTAGCTACGATACTAACAACAGGAGCATCTTTACAAGCATTCCTCGTACCCCTAACAATCAATGGAGCAGGCCCAATTGGGGAGATATGCGTACCCTATATTGGATGTACTTCTGGATACCTGAACGAAATGCTCATAGTCTTTGGATACTATAGAGTCACCATCGACAAAGAATATGGCTATGCAGCTTCAATCTATCTAGTCATATTAGCAATCATCCTCGTATATGTAACACTATACTTCAAAATACTGAAAAAGACGAGATGATCTCTCATGTTCCATACATCATTAACCATACTTAAAATAACGGCTACGATCCTCGGTATTTTCATAGCAACTTCACTTGCTTATCCATTAGTATACATCATAGCACAAGCACTCGTTGGAAACCCCAAAGTACTTATAACCAGTTTTGAAGATCTAATACAATATGGTTTATCAATCAAAAACTTCGCTTATACACTTCAAGATCCAGAATTCCATAGAGCATTCATAAATACGCTCTTTATTGCTATAACTACTGTTATTTTGGCAATATTAGTTATAATACCATCAGCATATGCGTTCTCAAGATTCGAATTCTTGGGCAAAGATACATTGCTGTACTACTATCTAATAGTTAGTCAAGCTGGAGGAGGATTAGCAGTTATCTCTGTATTAGCACTATATATATTCTTCCTCAGACTAGCAGCATATGGTATAGGACTTATACGTCTAGAAGTTTTACCATTCGTCTATGTTTCTGGATTAATACCTTTCCAGACATGGTTGATTAAAAGCTATTTCGATCAATTACCGAGAGAGCTGGATGAAGCAGCATTTGTTGATGGAGCCAGTTGGTTTACAATAATATTTAGAGTAGTATTTCCAGCATCAAAGGCAGCATTCATAATTCTCACACTACTAGCCTATATGAATGCATGGGGAGAGTTCATTATAGCAAATATCATGGGGCTTGACACTCTCGGTAAATACATCTATGTTATGGCTGTTGCTGGCGAAGCAGGTTTAATGGAGCCAGGTAGGTTTGCTGCAGCAGCTCTTCTATACGCTATACCTATGATAATACTCTTCGTCGTATCTCAAGAATACATTGGAGAAGCATATAGGTTAGGAATGAAAGGCTAAGTTTCTTTGTAAAAACAAATATCTTTTTTCTTATGTTCATATATTTCTCTTAACTCTATTCGTCCTATTCCTGCATTATCCGATGTTATTATGGCAAACAACAGGATATCATTAGAACCTTTTCTGATCGCGGGTTCTGGTACATATAGTTCTTTCTTAACTGAGTCGTCACAAATTCTCCCTATGAATTGTCCATTTACAAATATACCTAATCTCATGCCCCATGAATCTATAAGTAACTTGACAGGATGCAGACTAGATGGTTCTTTATCATAATTTATCTTTGCCTTGATCCAGTATACTTTTCCAGCTAGATTCCTGAGCATCAATGGAATGGTTTCCATACTAGCCTTATCGATCGGTTTTAGATACCATTTATCAATAAGTCCCTTTGTTCCTTCCTGAACATACCATTCACCATCGATTTTGTGTTCAAAGACCCTAATCAGTGGCGAAATAACGCCCCACTCAACAAACAATGCAATCCTGTTTACTCCAGGCTTCAAGTATTTAGTAATATCAATAGGTCCTATCACAGGACCTATGTAGACATCGTTTATGAACAGAAGTATTCTACCATAGTGATTATAGTAAAATGCATCACTTGGATCAAATATGTAGTAGTGTCTCGGATTATAGATCTGTATTTCTGTTATGTATAATCCTTGTGCGTCTATAAAGTTTACAAGCTTCTTTTCATAACTATCAATCTTAGATAGGATCCTCATTATCTCTTCTGGGTTTGATAGAAATTCGGCAAAGTCAAAATCTGGTCCTATACTGAGTTTAGCATCTATCTTGTACCATGTATTGAGAGGAATATCTTGTTTTTTACCTAGATATATTCCCGTATAAATGCCATTAGGAACATATAGGAATCCGTCATTGGGGTGACCAGTGGATTCTAATATAATGGTTAACTCATTTATACCCTCTCTCAATGATTTATCAACATTTCCTTCAATATAGTGATAACCTGAGGCTATATAGTCTCCATTAATAGTCATAACAGCATAATCACTGAATCCAACAAGTCCAAGTATCTTGTTTGAAAGCTTTGATAATACCGACTCGTCTATATCGAACTTTATCTTGTAAACATATATCCCATTTTCATAGTAACCATTTTTCTCAAGAGGGCTAGCAGGTTTTATTTTTCTACCCTTATCCCATAATGGATCCTCCATTAATACTGCGCTATCTGCTTGATAGTTTCTCGCTTCCATTCCTTTACATAAATGCTGAGGAATAATTACATTATAAACATTTTCAGCTATTTTCTTAATTTCGACCAGTGATTCTCCTATTAACATTTTCTCGATCTCAAGCGGAGTTAATACTGTGAATTCACCACAGCTATTTATGTCCAACTCGCTTTCAACGCATAATGATTTATTATCACTTCTATATTCGCTCATGAAGTAAGTATTCGATACAATTACTGTGTGATCTAGTACCCATGTTTTCTCTGCTCTAGATTTAGTAGTATATACTATGACGAGTCGTTTACCACTTATTGATTCGGCTATGAAAATAGAGTCTGAGCCACCGTGTTGAGCATTTATGATTATTCTTCTCTGGGCTTGTTCTATGCTATAAGTGATATCTCCGTGAACGCGAAGTAATTTTACATCATCTTTATATGTGATCTCAGTTTCGGTTAGCTCTCCTGGATCACCATATATGATGAGTGCTACTGTGTGTTCGTTTATATTTTTCCATAGAAGAATTTCACCAGTAATATAATTGATCTTAAATGGTGTTCCCTTAACTTCAAAATCCAAAACAATGATCTTGGCATACCTTGGAGGAACACGTATCTGGTTTTTCTCTGGTATAATCTTATCCTCATAAACTATTTTCTCGTAACATGTGAAATCAGTTTTATTCCTCAATACAATAATTTTACCACGTTCACTAATTCTTGCAAATATGTCACTACAGTTAGTAGAAGCAGGTCTAATAGCTCCCTGTACGAATTTAGTTTTTTCAATCAATTCTCTAAATGAATTCATGAACATGAATACACGTTTTAACTTATAGTATCTCTCTGAGAGTTCTCCCCATTCTCTAATGGATGCTTCAAAATCGTATGATGAATCAACATATTTTGCAGTATAATAACCTGGATTCGAACCTCCGTGAAACATATAGATATTGTAATTATCTAATCCCATACCGAGACCTGTTTTAATGAGTAATTCGGTCCACTCAGCAGGGATAGAGAGTCTGTTTGTTGGATTATATCCGTAGCGAATAGCTTTAAACCATCCTCCCTCAAGTTCTGCAAACATCTTAAATAGACCGGGTTGTTGAGAGAGGTATCTTTTTAGTTTTTCTTCAAACGGTTTTATGTCCCAAGGAGCTGGATAATCATCGATAGTATTAGGTATTCTTGATAGATAGTAGTTTTCATTCGTAAAAACTAGGGTTTCGGGGGCTAGTTTCTTCATTATATTGTAGAGCTCCTCTATATATTTCTCGTTGCCCCAGAAGTACTCGTTTTCAACCTGTATTCCTACTACGATGTTTTCATCTATAAAGAGCTTCAATACACGGTATACTTTCTCATACCATTTTTTCGCATGCTCCATGTATATTGGGTCTAAACTACGTAGTTTGCAGGTCTTATTATAGAGCCAGTTGGGGTGTCCTCCACTATCCCATTCAGAACATATATAGGGACCTGGACGAGCAATTACCTTTAATCCAAGTTGCGATGCAATTTTGATGAACTCTGAGAGATTTCTACTGTAGAATTCCGGGACATGCCATTGCTTATACCTGTCTTGAAAATCAACAATATCTTCATGAGGAGAATGCCAATTCCACGGTATATATGTTGAAACACAGTTGGAGCCTGCACGCTTTAGCTTTAGAAGTCTGTCTCGCCACAGGGGTTTAGGTACACGGTAATAGTGTATTTCACCACAGATAAGCATAATTGAACCCTGAATATGTAGATATAGACTTTGTTTAGTTAAAAACATGATGTTATAGTATTTTCGCAAAGTCGAAACCTATATCAAAACAACATTAATATTTATACGGAAAAGGTAAGGATGTGTTTAAAAGACATAATCATGCTTAACCAAGGTAATTCGTGAATTTTCCATTATTCAGTAATTATTCTTTACCTTTGTTTTTAACATATTATTTAATGCAAGTATTCCAGCTGGATTATTTGCCACCATTTCTATCTTAGTTCTTAGATCTCTAGCTATTTGCTCTTCTTAACTTCTTTGTATACAATCCATTTCGAGAAAGAAACAATGGCTTTATCATCGTATTTTTCGGCTAAATCTACTAGTTCCCAAGTATGCTTAGTGTTCTCTACTTCAACTTGGTAAAAGTGTTCAATGTCCTCCTTTACATCTTTCCACTTGGCTTCGGGTTTGGGTATGTCATACAATTCTACTTTACCATTTCTAGCAATAATGTATTCATAAATCCTCATAGCATGCCCCAGTTCTTCTTTCGACTGTACTTTAAAGAAATGCTAAATCATGAGGAAAAAAATGGATTTATGCATGTAACAATATTCCTGTTTAATACGGTAATTTATAGTGTTTTATCACGATATCTGCTATTCCTAGCTTCTCCAAGATCCTTATCGGTACTTGCAATGATACTTGTACTACTCCCGGTAACCTTCCTATTTCTACAGCTCCTGTAATGGTTACCCTATTAAGTACTTCTTCATATTTCATATTGAATAATTTAGCTGCTCTCTCGAATCCTCTCTTGGCTGCTTCATTAATTGTTGGACCTGAGCCTATTACTTGTATTGGTGCTACTGGTTCTGGTTCTATGCCAAGCTTCTTTGCATAACTCTTGACATATTCCCATTCATCCTTTCTCCAAGGCTTAGCTAATGGTGGTAGATCTTCTTCCAGTGGTAGGAGAAGTGGTCCGTCTAGTCTAAGACCCTTGATAACTTCTACTTTCACAGAGACCTCGGCTGATACATCAGTTGTATGTCCTGCAACTTCGCCATCACCTTGCATAGCATGTGCGTCGCCAGCGTAGACTCCGCCACCTTTAACCTTAACGGGCGCGATCAATATAGCGCCCTTCCTAACAGAGTCCACGTCTAAATGACCGTCAGTAAGGTCTCTCTCATATTGTTCCTTAGTAATCCTATAAGGATGTGGAGCATCTATTAAGAAGTAACCAAAATCTCCAGCATTATGAGAGTCAGGTATATCAACTGCAGGTGTAGTACCTAGTTGTCCCACAAAGGGTCTTAGTCTAGTGGGTAATCCAACTATGTCTGCTTTCCCAAAGATCAGTATTGGTACTTGCTTAGAGTTCTCGGGTATGTTTCCCCATTTCCATGCTTCTTTAGCTATTTGTTTTGCCATGTCCTCGTGAACCGTTAATCCTACAACGGAGTTTTCATCGAAGACCATTGTATATCCATGGATCATTCTGAAAGGTGATGCTGGTGCCCCACACTTTTTACATCTAATTGCTTCCTGTCCTATACCTACTACCTCGTATTCAGGCCATGGCTCTCTGCATGATGGGCATCTTTTAGCAACGTAGGGATCCCCTATATAGGCTCCATCAACATATTTATCAACACCTGAAGATGAGGCCCTAGATCTAATTCGGATATCTTCAAGATGTATAGCTATTGCATCACCTATATCAGCATTCTCAATAGCAACTGGAACATTAACTTCATGACCTCCCCTTAATGTAGGTGTAATCATTGGCCCCCAACAACCAGGAGTAGTTATAAACACTATCCTCCCGCCATCAGCCACAGGCCCGAGCATTTTAATATGAGGACCTATGATACCATTAGTAAAAACATCATTTACCAACTCCTGTTCATAACCCATAACAAGTACCCCCGGACTAATCCATATTTTCTTCATAATATTATTAACGCCGAGAGAGGTTATATAGTTCAATTAGTACAAACTATCATAGTGTGATCCATTATGTATAATGTACTTAATCTCGCCAAGCGGAGAATTAGTATTAGAAATTTCCTGAGTGAACCAATTGATTTAAGAGATGTATTATATGCTCTTGATGCAGCTCGTAATGCTCCTTCAGGAGCTAACAAGCAGCCATGGAGGTTCATTATCATTACCGATAATGAATTGAAGAAAAAGATCAGGTCGTATTGTGAAGATGCTGAAAAAGAATTTCATTCAAGAGCACCCGAATGGATGAAATCATGGCTACTTGAGAAAGGGATTACATGGAGAAAAGAGTTTCTTACACAAGCACCCGTCTTAATAATGGTTTTCGGAAAAACCAAGGAACCATATTGGGTTCAGAGTGTATGGTTAGCTATAGGATATCTACTACTGGCTCTTGAGGAGAGAGGTCTTGCATCATTAACTTATACTCCACCAAAAGTCAGTTGGGCAAATAAATTACTTGCTGTACCTACAGATTATATGCTACAAGTAATAATACCCGTAGGTAGAGCCAAAGAAAGCAAAAGATCTAAAGAAAGATTAGGTTTGGAACACATTGCCTATTGCAATAAATGGGGACATACATATGATCTATGCCTAAATGGCATAGACAGCTACAAGAGATAAAGTGTAACAATGCAGATATTAAAAGATGAAAAGCCCCTCATCCTTTATTAATCAATGTTATCATGTAAACTGTTCATTATACTTCAATGCAACGAGCTATTGATTTCTATGCATTCATCTTTGTAACTATTTCCAAGTCTTCATTGGTTACAATAAATGTATCTTCATATTTTACTTGACCTACACCTTTAAGAACTATTGGTGCATGTATAAATGCTATAACCATTCCTTGTCTTAATTCTATAAATCTATGATTAGGTACAATAGTGGTTATTGGGGACTCCTCTATTTGTAATCCTACACCATATAGGTATCCCACTACTCTATGTTCTATCAATTCATATTTCTGATATATATTATCTAAAACCTTGATTACTTCTATGGGCTTAATGCCGGGTTTGGTGAGTTCTAATGCTTTCTGGTAGACTTCATTCATACATTTTAGTGCTTTCTCGCCTAGATCATTATTACCAAAAATAATTGTCCTTGACGTATTAGTATAATAATGGTTGTAATCAACTCCCAACACTATTGTAACAGCTGTATTTTCTCCTACTCTTATACCTCTAAAAGGTTCTGCATGAACCCTTGGATTAGGCCCGATATTCACATATACCTTGGGTTCCTCTGAACCAAGTCTATATGCGTGATAATATGCCTCTCCCGCTATCTCAGTCTCCGAGACACCTGGCTTGATTATATCCATAGTTTTTCCATCACTCTCGAAGCTATTTCGCCTGCACGCTTTATTGCTTCTATCTCACATCTATCTTTGATCATTCTCATTTCGTATATGATATCTGATACATCCACCACTTTTAGTCCCGGATTTAATCGTTTAAACATTTCATAGAATAATATGTATGCATCCCTTTCAATTCCGTATTCTAAACCAACGACTTTATACCCATTATTCCTAATGGTACCTGAAAACTTTAGCCATAAGGTCTCCTCCATCCGTGAACATCACTATATTGTTTATCCATGTTCTATTAGCTAATTCTTCTTCCTCCCCACGTGCAGCGAAGAGCACTGGGTCACCTTCAGCGGGCACTAATAATGCAGGTCTAAGCCATTTAGTCCCAACAAAGTATGTATATGTAGATTGCACACGTATCATTGCAGCATCAATATTTCTCCGCTTCAATTTTTTCTTGAAATGATCCAAGTCTTCTACGAAGAATCTATGATGGATTATAAGACATATACTAATTACGTAATTTGAGTTAAATAGTTACATTCACTCATTAGAATCTTTAAACCCTGGTGCTATTGTAAAACATGCCTTAAAGTGATTTAAAGATAGCAACTAAATTAGTCATACTAAATAGTTGTACGGAACAATTCCCATAAACGCCAAGAACATACTTAATATGACGACTTCCTATAATTGATGTATAAAATAAATATATAGAGTCAGTTAAGAATGAGAACTCTCATAATCAATGATCTTCACGGTAATCTTCCAGCACTTGAAGCCGTTCTTAATAGTGAATCATATGATGGAGTAATTGTTCTCGGCGACCTAGTAGATTATGGTCCATTTCCAGGCGAGGTGATAGATGTCTTGAGAAGCATTGAAGCCAAGATTATACGAGGGAACCACGATCATGCTGTTGGATACGGTGTCGATTGTAGATGTGGAGATAAAACTCACTGGGTAAGTGTCTGGTTTAGGGAAAACGTTACTAATGAGTTGCTGAGTCAGAACGATAAAAAATATCTTGCAAAACTTCCATTGTATCTAGAAAATGAAGATCCCTTGTTCGTCCACGGCTCGCCTTCCGATCCATTATATGATTATTTATATCCGTGGATAGGATATAATGATTTAAAAAATAAGATCTCAAATAAATCAATTGAGAACAAGTATGCTCTTGAAATTGTTGGTAAAGAATAAAAATATAAGATGATCTTTATTGGACATACCCATATTCAATTTATGTTAACGATCGATTCCATACAAGTAATTAATCCGGGAAGTATCGGACAACCTAGAGACGGGGATCCTAGAGCCAGCTATACTATCATTGATAATAATACAATCTTACTCAAGAGAATAAAGTACCCAGTTGAAAAAGTTATTGAGAAATATGAACAACTTAAAATCCCTGATCCATACTATAAGTTCCTAAAACAACTGCTATTAACTGGAAAAATGTCATGAAGATAAACCCAATATATTTTCTATTCAATATAAAGATTTTTAGGCAACAAGAACAGTGTCTTTTCAAGATAGTAAATAAGGTCTTAAACGCGGTGATTAATCCATTAGAAATACTTAAAAATACATCCATATTTACACCATTATTTCAAGAGGTGAAATCAGTTTATGACTTTCTCAATAGTAGCAGTTGATCCCGAAACGGGAGATTTGGGAGTAGGTGCTGCCTCGAAGTTTATAGCTGCTGGCTCCGTGGTTCCTTGGGTAAAAACAGGAGTAGGTGCAGTGGCTACATAAGCTTGGGCAAACGTAAAATTCGGCCCACTCATACTCTATTTACTAGAAAACCACTACACACCAAAACAAGCCGTTGAAGCAGTTCTTGCAGGTGATCCGAGGAGAGAACACCGACAAATAGGCGTATTAAATGCAAAAGGTGAAGTCTTTGCTTATACTGGTGAAAAATGCATACCTTATGCGGGACACATAATAGGCGAGGAATACACAGTACAAGGCAACATACTCATCGGAGAAGAAGTACTAGAAGCTATGGCTAGTGCATTTGAAAAACAAAGAGTGAATTAGTAGACAAATTACTTGCGACCTTAAAAGCTGGAGACGATAAAGGTGGAGACAAGAGAGGTAAACAGAGTGCCGCCATAATAGTACTTAAACCATGCGGAGGATACGGTGGATGTCTAGAAGGCGTAGACAAATACGTAGATCTTAGAGTAGATGACCACCCAGATCCAGTGAACGAACTAATAAGATTATTCAAGATATGGGAACTAACCATACTCGAACGTGAAGACCCAAACGATGTCTACGACTTAAAAGAAGTAGCCGACAAAGTACAAGAAGCATTAAAAAGACTAGGATACTACCACGGCCTGTAACAGGGAGAATAGATGAAGCAACACTTAAAGCGTTAGAAGAGTGGATGTCAATAAATAACTTCGAGAACAAAATGAGAAAAGATGGAAAAATATGGGGAACCGTGTATCGTTTCCTACTGGAACAATCGAAAATAACATAGAAAATCTAACTTAGAAAATACTCTTTTACATAAATACTCGTTTTCAATAATCATATAACTGAGATAAAGAATTCTTGGAACAAATACGTTATTGATTGTAGGGAAAGAATAGATATAAGCTATGTAGACTAGATCCAAAAGATTGTTGAGCATTAAAAAGTAGAAGTCCTTGATATTAAGGAAGTAACACCTTATTCCACAATGTTGTATTATGTATTCATTATCAGAATGTCTTTACTAGTTCGGCAAGTTTTTCTTTTCCTTGCCCAATTATTGGTTTTCCATGGCTTGGTAATATATGTTTGAATTCATAGTTGAGCAGTTTCTTAATAGATTCTCTATTCTTATCTGGGTCCATTGAGTATTTATAAGGGATTTCTATGAGCTGCCCATTTTCTTCGTATATGAGGTCTCCAACGAATAATGCTTTGGTCTTTTTATCGAGTAAAGCTATATGTCCTGGTGTATGTCCAGGAGTGTGTATAACTTGTAGATCATGTATTATTTGTCCATCATGTAAAAGCATGGATGGTGTGATCCCTATTTTCTCCTTTATAAGAGGGGCTTCGTCCTTATGAGAAGCTATTTGAGCACTGATCTTTTCTATTATATTCTTCAATCCACCGGTATGATCAAAATGATAATGAGTCAGTATAACAAGCTCTAAGTTTTCATAACTAAGCCCTTCTTCCTCAATAAACTCTATTAGTGGCTTTCCCGAGATCCCTGTATCCAACAGTATTATATTATCGCCCCTAAATATCAAATATATATTAACAAAATCATCTCGTAGGAGATATATGTTTTCCAAGACTTCCACAATAGAACACCTGATTTATATTTATCTATTGAATTCCAAATAAATTCTTTGAATGCAAGTATGTATTATACAAAAATAGTATAGAAACAAAATATTAATTATGTACTTACGCTCTAACTAGTAAAATAATGAGTAAAAGGAGAGAGGAAATAGTATATTTGATATAGTTTAGCTTAGTAATGTTTCCAATATGATCCTTATTGTTGCTAATGCTATTATAACACCTATTATTTTCCTTAGAGTTTCCCTCTTCATACTAAGGGCTATTCTGGGCCCGATCCATCCTCCCAATACTGCTCCGACGCTTAATGGTATTGCTATATTCCATACTATTACATCATCTATATAATGTCTAATAACCGATGATAGCGCTGATGGCAGTATACATGCCATTGAAAGTGATACTGCAAGATGAGGATTTAAACCCAAGACATATATAAACATAGGCACATTTACTATTCCACCACCAAGTCCCGATAAACCTGCCACTAAACCAGCAACAGTTCCAGATAAGACTGCTGACATATAATTTCTCATAGGTAGCGCCTGTCCTTCAATATTATTTAAAGAATTGTTTTGCTGTTTTTGTCTCTGTATGATCATTCTAATACTTCCAATCAATAATACTACGCCTATAGCGATCTTCAAGATTTTTGTCGGAAGTAATACGACTAAATATGCCCCTAAGTATGCTGTTAAAATCATTGGAACAACAACGCATATATAGAGTTTTAATGGGAATCTAATCCTTCTAGAGTACCTATATGTACTAACTATAGAGTTAATAAAAACCATAAACTTAGATGTACCGACAACGTACTGTAGAGGTACTCCTAAGTAAATAAGTGAAGGTATAGCGAGAAAACCTCCGCCGAGACCAGACATTGAACCTAGCATTGTAGCCATTAATCCTATTATGAGGTAAATTATTACATCGAGCACGGTTTCTTCACCATTTTATTTATGGAGTACCTATAGGCATTCCATCTCCGCGAATATCTGAATAACCAGCCCTAATTGTGTCTTTTAACTCGACTATTGCAGCTACTCCCAGCCTGGATGGATAGGGTTTCCTGTTGAATTTGTATTCGCCATTGTTCCTGATATTATAGCCTTCTTCATAATCTACCTTGTTCGTCCGGAGATGCCATATGAATCTAGGATATTCAAGAGCTTCTTGCGGATCCATTCCGTAATCAATTACATTAGTGAAGATCTCAGCATGTAGTAATGGACGGAAGTGTCCACCAGATAAACCTATGGCTAGTGTTCTGTCATTATCTTCTAAGATTATAGCTGATAATGTATGCAGTGTTTTCTTTCTGGGTTCTAGGCGATTTACATGGTTTTCATCCAAGCTAAACGAAGATGCTCTGCAGTTTAGAGTGATATTGAACGTTGGTTCCGTAAGATGTGAGCCGAATGGATAGAAGAGACTTTGAATACCTGCTATTAACCATCCTTCCTTATCGGCTACTGCAAAGAAGGTTGTATCACCATCTTTAACGGAATTTACCTTTTCTAAGGGGTTATCTTTTTGCATTTGTTCCTTCAAGGACTCTATGAATTCTTGACTTAATAAATAATCAATTGAAACACTCATATACCGCGGATCTGTGACATACTTATCTCTAGCAGCATAAGCTATTTTCGCTGCTTTGAGAAACAACTTTACACGCTCTATAGAATTCGGCTCAATTGATCTTAGATCATAGTCCTCAAGAAGCTTCAATAAATGTAGTGTTGTTATACCCTGCGTACTTGGAGGCATTTCATAAATCGTTCTTCCTCTGTAAGTAGTACGTATTGGTTCTCCTAATTTTGCACGATATTCTTTGAGATCATCATATTCTAATACACCACCCCTGTTTTGTACATATTCAGCTATTTTCTCCGCGATTATTCCCTCATAGAAACTTCTAGGATCGTCAGCGATGTGCTCTAGAGCTGTTGCAAGTCCTTTATACTTGAATACCTCCCCAGGCTTAGGGATACCTTTATAGTAATATGTTTCCTTCGAACCAGGATCTTGTACAAGTTCTTCATATAGATTTTTCAACGCATACGAAAATGAATGTGATACACCAAACCCTTTATCAGCAATACTCCGAGCATATTCTACGAGTTTGCGCCACTCAGTGCTACCCCATTTCTCCCACATAACTCTCAAGCCATCAACGAGGCCCGGAACATTGATTGATAATGGTCCATTAACAGGCATCGAAGAATAACCTTTCTTGACAACGAGTTCGCGAGTAAGCCTATATGGAGCATAACCACTACCATCTACGAAAAATACTTTACCGTTAGGATCACGCACCAATGCAAAGAAATCCCCACCAATCCCACCTAAATGAGGCAGAGTAACAGTCAACACTAAGCTCGTAGCAACAGCAGCATCAACACCATTACCTCCCCTTACCAAAACACGAGAACCAATAAGCGAAGCCAAATAATGCTCTGAAGAAACAACACCACTCAACGAATAAAACGGATGCTTAAAAACCATTCCATACACCAAGGAATAAAATGAAAAACAACAAATAAAAGACAATCTATCCCAAGTTACCATAATAGCAGAAGCAAATATGATTTAATAATGTCCTAATATAATATTTCGCATAAAAAATGGAAACTATTATTGGGTGGTATACTTGAGTTATGGAAAGGGCATCATAGTAACTTTCATATTACTCCTATTAATCGGGTGGATACCGATTATTGGACCAGTAATAGCAGGCTTCATCGGAGGATATATAGTGAAGAAGGGTGCAGGTGGCGGAGCACTTGTAGGTTTCATTGGGGGATTACTTGGAGGGATCATATGGACCATAATACTCTCACTACTAGGAACAGCTTTTCTAGGATTGATAGGTGCACTTATAGGACTAGCTGTTGGAGGAATGATAACATTAATGGGGGTAGTGAAGGCAATAACAGCGGCAATTGGTGGGTTAATAGGCGGATTAATTGCTAGTAAAAAGGAATAACAATACACTACTTGTCCCGAATCATAGACTAGTATTAGACTAGTATTTGTAAGGTGCAAGGCTAAACTCATGAAAAACATCACATGCTAAGATAGAGAATAAAGCATTTGTTTCTTCAATAATAAAAATAGTTATTATGATTTCTTCACATTTGTACGATTTTTCAATTTTTCAATACAATACTTAGTATGTTTTCTTTTAAATGTTTTAACTACATTGATTCAAAAATAGTGTTATTAGAAACCCTTATAGCATTTTTTATAATGGTGATTCACATTGATTCGTTCTAAACACTTTATCGTTTTGCTAACGATTTGTTTACTCATAGTTTTAGCTATATTAATATCATCTCTGATCCTCACTAGTGAACGTGAAGGATTAATTGATAAGGGTAAAGATAATAATTCATCATTACAAGTCTATGAAGCTAATTACTTCAAGAATATACTTAATGAAGCTAGAAAGACTTATCTAGAAGCTATTAATAAAGGAAAGGAGAAGGGAATACTTATAACTGATTCTGATCTAGCAAAATCCCTACTATTAAATTCACGGATAATCAACAATACACATATAATAATCAATGGAAGCATATATAGGTTTATTATTCTACATGTTTATGACTCTGAGCACGGAACAAATATTCATCATAAAAGAATTGTCCTCAATAACCTTATTGTAGAACAAGAACCCAAGAATCGATCCATAACATATACTGGAGGAATACCATATATCTACAAAATACACATAAATAATCAAACCTGTAAAGCAACCTTTACAGCTATAGGATATGTCGAATCCACATACAAGATGCTCATATACATTAATCATCCTTGCCAACAAATCTACACATTACAAATAACAATCAACAAAAAAGCAAACAATACAATGATTACCCAGAAAGTATGGTTAATACTCATAAAAGCATAAATCAGTTCATAATAATACTTAGCTAACAACTATATACGAATAAAACCGTTAGCTACAGAATGTTACGAGAATGAAAAATAGTACTTTTCAAGATATGAGTCGATTCTATACAGTTTTCTCTTTTAAAAATACATGTATGAGTTAAGATAAAAACCATGTTCCACAAACATACTGAGTAATAGGAGTATATAAGAGTGCTTGGTTTGAGGAAATAAGAGAGATTTTTAACTCTTCTTAGCATCGTGATATGAAATAATTATTATGTCTTCTCTTCTTTGATAATTTGTCTTCATTTGTCTAGTTCGAAGATATTATATTAATTAATAATAAATTAGTAATATCCTCAGGTTTACAAAGGATTTATTAAATAGTTTACCTATAGGTAGACTTGGGTGTACTATTATGAGTGTTGTGAGTTTTAAAGTAAGAAGGGAAATTAAGGAAAAAATGAAGAAATACAAGGATCGGATCAAATGGGCAGAAGAACTTAGAAAGTTTGTTGAAGAAAAAATCAGAGAACTAGAAGCGGAAGAGAATATGAAGAATATCGTTAAGGAGCTTGAAAAAATACATATTAAAACCCCGAGAGGTTTTTCAAAGAAATCTGTGAGGGAAGACCGTGATAGTCGTTGACGCTTCCGCTGTATCCGCTTTCCTGCTAAAAGAACCAGGTTGGAAAAAGCTTTCTACTTATTTAACAAACTCCGTATCAATAGATCACCTTGTTAAAGAAGTAAGTAATGCTATATGGAAGGCTTATATAAGAAAAAACATATCGAGGGATGAAGCATTAAAACTATTTAAGATCCTAGAATCCATGATAGGAATAAATATTGTTCTAGAACCCGAAAATAAGTACATAGAAAAAGCATTCAAAATAGCATTAGAACACAATATCACTGTCTATGATGCACTATATCTAGCCTTAGCAATCAAAAAGAACCTCCCCCTACTAACATTTGATGAAAAACAATCAAAAACCGCACAAGAACTCGGCATAAAAATAATACAATACTAAATAATCTAAGTCTAAGTCATTAAAATAAAATATTATAAACAGTCTAAGCAAAACATATTCGCTATAATTCGTTGCTTTCCACCAATAATTTAATATCCTATTAATTGCCAAACTTTTACCAGAGAACACCCCATTCATTTCCCACTCCCAAAATTTTCAATACCCTATAACAATTCTCTATCCTAACTTTTACAAGCCTGTATTGTTAAGCATCTCTTTAACAGAATATCTTAGAAAGAATGATGACAAAGTCATTCTTGGGAGTGGTTCATGTTTTGTTAGCGGCTAGCCTGATGTATCGGAACTCCCCGGTTCTAACCCATACATGTTTTGAAAGGGAGTTGGCGATATTTCCCCTTCTAAGGTAAACAATGTGGATAGGAGATCACTAGAAACCATGTGTTTCTGCAACATGGTGAGCTTTTTTATCAAGATATCATAGATTTTGATATAAGATAATAGATTGTTTAACATCGGATCCAATGTAAAGGACCGAGAACTAGTTATTTTTTCCTTATGTCTGGATAGATACATGGTGCTATGCCTATTGTTTTGTTCTCCCACAAAAATATTATTGATATACATGTTTCTCTGTACATGGATCTTCTGATACCTAAATACTTGGCTGGAAGCTCTAAATAAATATGTTCTCTTTGGAAATAATTATTCGATACATTATAGAACGGTCTGAGATCATAGATGAACATGGTTTCATTCTGTGTCTCAATTAGTAGGTATAGTGGTTTATCTACATATGTGGGATTGATGCTTATTTGGACTATGAGAATATCCTTTGAATACTCTTTTCCTTTCTTGAATGATAAATGTTGCCAAACCATGGCTTTGGACCATGGTCAACTCTCCCGAGTAGATTCATATGGGTTATGAGTATTCTGATCGTTGACAAAGCTATTAGTAGGATAAGCAAACACAATATAATATTGGGTAATCGGTTTTTAACAGAATCAATTGACACTACTTACACCATGAGAAAATACGATACTAGCATTTAATTCTCGCTATAGGTATACCAGGGGTTAGCCGCATGAGACGTGAAGATGTTAGATAGTTAGCGAGAATATGGTAAAAATAACACAAATATCACCAGAAATAGTAGAAAATAATTTATTATTCGAAGACTTTTGCTAAATCAGTAAATATATCTATTAGCGATTGGTAGGATTTAATAAATATTCTATACATTTTTTCATATGTCTTGACAGCATCCGGTTCTGGTCTCTTGATCTCTACTAATTCGTTTATATGCCTTATCTCTGTAAGATCTTTATAGTGCTTTGTCGCTGTTGCCGCCGCAATAGCTGCTCCTAAAGCTGTTGATTCCTCAGGGTATTTTACTAGCGCTGTTGAGGCATTGTAAATGCTTGACAAGATCACAGGCCATAATTTGCTTCTAGCGCCACCACCTATTAGAACGATTGGCTCATTAATTCCTCTAGTGTTTTCCTTAAGTACATCAAGGATTATTTTTAAATTATATCCTATTCCCTCAAGGATTGATCTTGCAATATCATTTCTCGTATGTCTAAGGGTGAGTCCAATAATTACTCCTCTAGCATATGGATTCCACCAAGGGCTTCTTTCTCCCATTAAATATGGTAAGTATATTAAACCGTTTGATCCAGGCGACGATCGTGAAGCTTCTCGATCTATTAATTCATATGGTGACAAACCAACATATTCTGCGGAAATCCGTTCCATTAAGAAAACATTATCTTTAAACCATTTTAACGATGCCCCAGCAGTCTGCATTGTTCCTGCAGGACTATAATACCTAGGATCTATGTGAGCTAAATTGAATATCCGCATCTTTGGATCAAAAGCTGGCTTATCTGATACAACGGCTATCCATGAGGAAGATCCTATGTAATTATATGTATCACCAGGTTCTACCGCCCTTGCTCCAAGTGTTGCACATGCCCCATCACCACCTCCCAATACTACAGGGATTCCATAAGGGATCATGGTTTCTCTTGAAGCTTCAAATGTTACTTCACCAACAATGTATAAAGAGGATTTTATTGAAGGAAGTTTATTAGTATCTATGCCGAGCACATCCAGAAGATCTGTAGCCCATTCACGTTTAACAATGTCCATCATCCCGGACAACGATGCGTCAGAGTAATCTGTTTGAAACGTGTTAGTAAGCTTCATTACTATATAATCTTTTGATTGAAGAAACATATGGGTATGCTCATAAATTTGCGGCCTATTATTCTTTAACCATAGGATCTTTGCTATAGGATATGTTGGACTAAGTCTATTTCCAGTAATTCTATAGAACTCGTTTTCAGGAATTCTATTCTTGATGTATTCTATTTCTTTTATGCTACGTTGATCCATCCATATTATTGCCTTTGATAGTGGTTCTCCTTTCTTACTTATAGGTAGACAAGCCATCATTTGTCCGCTAAAGCTAACGGCGACTATATCCTTTAGATTAATACGTGTTGTTTTTAGGAGTTTTTGTGTAGATATCTTAAAAGCTCTCCACCAATCTAGAGGATCTTGCTCAGCCCATAAAGTTTGGGGATAGATAGTTTCATAGGATTCCATGACTGAAGCAACTATGGTGCCTGAAGATATGTCGAATAATGCTGCTTTATCACCTGTTGTGCCTATATCGTGTACTAGAACATATGGGCCACTAATACTACCACCCAAGAGGAGTTTTATCCCATATATTATCCATTTGCTTGATTATTTCTTGGGACGCGGGAGAATCTATTAGTTTTGCAAACAGACTATATTTTACTGTTACGCCATAAGCACCAAGTCTATAGGCTTCTATTACTTGTCTAGAAGTCCTAATACTTGCTGCCAGGATCTTTGTCTTGACGTTATGATTTCTATAGATCTCAATAATATCTTTAAGTGTTTCTAATCCATCATATCCAGATTCGTCCAGTCTTGTGACGAAGGGCGCTACATAGTCTGCTCCAAGTAAAGCCAGTACTATTGCTTGTGTTACACTAGTTACTGCTGTAGCAGTTATTCTTACTCCAGTTTCTTTAAGAGCTTTCATTGCCTTAATTCCTTCACGTGATGCGGGGATCTTGACAAAGATTTTGCCCGGATCTATATCGTAAATTCTATGCGCGTTTCGAATATATTCCTCGTGGGTTCGACCTGGAACTTGGACGTGAAACTCGTTTTTAACATAAGGGGCTAATTCTTCAATAAGTTCCCTATATGGTTTCTTTAAACCATTTTTGAATAGAAATGGATTACTTGTTATACCGTACACGAACCCACTACTCATGGCATCTTTGATCTCATTTAGTACAATTGTATCTACATATAGTTTCATTTAATCACCTGCCTCACCCATATATCTACTGAATCATATAAATATTTAGATTGCCAGTTGATTAAAAATTATTATAAGAAATTCCACATTAGGGTTCATAGCTGGAAATACCTTGACACAATAGTGTTACTCGAGGTATCTTGATCCTCTAGTTATGGTTGCTGTTATTGAAAACTAGTATTATTTTTCCCTGTGGAGTTAGATGCTTTTTTTATTTTCTATACCGGGCTTAATTCTCAATATAGTATCTATACTTAGGCTTTCTTACGCCTCAGCGTGAGTCACAACATAAGGATTCTCTAGATTAACGCCTTTCAAGCGAGCATGAAGGATGATCCAGTGTAATCAACGAGATCTAAATTATTGAAAGACTTAAAACCACATTCTTTGAGAATAAATGAAACCGTGAATATTTAGCTAGACACAAGGGAATCTAGCCAACTCTAGTAGATGTTATCAAGAATAATATTACTAGACAAAATGTGTATGTATAATTGGTAGTTTATCGAGCACATATACCACAGCTTGGCGGTTCAGAATAATCGATAAACATAACAGCAAGTAATGAGGGAACACAATCGAGCTATACATTACTTATAAACACTCAAGCATTTTTACAAGTACCTATTATGTGTGTTCAGTAAATGATTATATTACTGTTTTTAATAAAGTTATCAACAGTTCGTCTCTCCGGAATTGCTGTTATAGCTCCGTGTCTGGTTACAACAATTCCTGCGACAGCATTGGCAAATATTGCTGATTTCTTGATATCATTGTCTTCTAGGAAATATGATACAATAAACCCTGCTGTCCACGCATCGCCAGCTCCCGTAGTATCAATACTCTTAACTTTAAATGCTGGTACAAATACTTCTACTTCCCTAGTTCTGACGTATGCTCCTTTAGCACCGAGCCTTATAGCTACAGTGGTTATATTTTCGTATTCATCAATGAGTTTCCTCGCAATTTCTTTATAGTTTGTATTTTTATAAAATGCTTCTAGTTCATCTAAGCTCATTGATATGAAATTAACATAGTTCAAAACTTCTTTGTGCAACATCACGGCTTCACGTGGGTCTAACCATATATCGCTCCTATAAGTTGGATCATAGGAGATTACAACTTTGTTGCTTAGTCTCCTAATAGTTTCTAATATAGTATTCCTTATGGGAGGATATGAAAGTGCAAATCCTGTAAAATGTAGTACCTTAGACTTCGATATTTCTCCTAAATCTATATCTGATGTCTCTAATTGCGTATCAGCTGTTTCAACCCACGGCTTTCTATAAAAGAAAAATTCTCTTTCCCCCTCCTCACTTAATGTAACAAATGCTAAAGTTGTTCTTATATTCTTTATTTTTACAAATCGATAGTCTACTCCATAATTTTTGAGAGTTTCTATGAGGAACTTGCCAAATGGATCATTTCCAACAGCGCCGATCATTCCCGATTTATGTCCAAGCTTGGAAACACCTACAGCCACATTTGCAGGTGCACCACCAAAATGTACCTCGTATTTTTTGCCCTCAACAATATTTCCTGGTTCAACAGGAATGATATCTACTAGTATCTCACCAATTGAATATACTTCCACAGACATTTAACATAATCACCCTCAATATATAATTTTGGCTGGACAACATATAATATATCCATTAATTATACATTGAGGTATCAAGCTAAAAATTGATTAGCTTATGTTTTGTTTTTAAGTGGAAAATGGATGAAGTATTGAATTAATAGAAAAATAGAATTTAAAATTTAGAATTCTTGACTGTTGTTTTAACAAGGCTTTGCTTGATACGGAGGTGCCTGAATCTGTGGATTACTTGGTGTTAACTGAGTTGCTAAGTTTAGTAATTCCTGTGGATCTACGACAAGATAGTCGATAACTTCTGCTACATGTGTAGCATTGCATGGGAGTACTGGATATGTTGGTGTGTTAATTACTGCTTTTTCGGGTAATTTCATCTTACCGCTCCATAAATAATAACCAGCCCATACACCCCAGTAGCCCATTAAGTGAGGTGTTTGCGTTACTGAGAATGATACAATACCTTCCTTAATCATATTTAACCAGTCTGATGGCTGTGCATCAAATCCACATATGAAGACATCTTCTCCCGGCTTATAGCCGGCATCTTGCAGAGCTTTTACAATTCCCATAGCTTGTAGGTTGTTGGTAGCAAAGAATGCCGTAACTTCTTGTCCATAGCGTGCAACTATTGTTTGTGCTGTCTTATAACATGCAGAGAAGTCATCTGGATTAACTTCGACTTCCTCTAAGACAATTACATCTCCTTTCTCTATGAATGGTTGTAGTGCTTCAATAAATCCTTGGTATCTAAGATACGAAGTTGGTATTCCCGGTAATCCCTTAAATATAACTACTTTCCATGGTTTTGGAACGTTCTTGGATTCTAGATATTCTAAGAACTTTATAGCATCAATTTTTGCAGCATATACGTTGTCTGTTCCTAAGTATAGATCTCTGGCTGTCTGATCTGGTATGTCACGGTCAACTAGAATTACTTTTACCCCTGCTTCACGGAACTGTTTCAATAGATCTTGAACGGCATCGGATACGGTACCAATCACAATAGCATCTGGTTTTGCTGAAAGAGCTGACTGCAATTGACTTATTTGTTGATCGAGTGAGGTAGCATCGAATCTCTTATATTCAATAGTAACTCCTTCTTTCTCTTGAATGTCTTTTACGGCTTTTTCAACGCCATCTACAACTAGATCCCACCATGGGTTACCAGGTGCTGGATCAAAGAAGTATAGTTTAAATGTTTTTGGTCGTAATAGCTGATAATATGCTACTACACCAACCACAATAGCTATTATTATAATGAGGGTTAAAATAATTCCTGTTGTTTTGGTTATAGCTGAGGACATGATCTCACTCCTTCATGGACGAATTTATTCTATTAGTAATAATATTCTATTACGTCATAATATAAAAATTATTTTGGAAATTCTTAAATATTAGATAACCGTGCACCATATTTATTAGGTGTTAATTTTGGCAAATAGGAATGGCGTCTTAGTGCTTGCAAAGGATATTGTTAAAAAATTTCCAGGTGTAGTAGCTCTCAAAAACGTTACATTTGATATACGTAAAGGAGAAATACACGGATTACTTGGACAGAACGGAGCTGGTAAATCTACGCTTGTAAAAGTCATATATGGTATTCATAAACCAGATAGCGGAAAGATCTATGTTAAGGGTAAAGAGGTCAGATTCAATGGTCCAAGCGATGCAAGACGCCATGGTATCGTACTGGTTAACCAGGAAATAACTGTGGTACCAAATTTAACTGTTATGGAAAATGTATTTCTTTTAGGAAAAATGTGGAAGGAAAAGGTATTTAGAAAAATTGACTACGAAGAACTTAGAGAAAAAACGTACAAAATAATTAGTGCTCTTGGAATAGATATTGAACCTAGTACAAAAGTAAAGGATTTAAGAGCAGCAGAAAAAATGATTGTTCAAATCTCTGCCGCATTAACAATGGATGCAGAAATTATTTTATTAGACGAACCGACAAGTCCTTTACCCCCAGAGGAAGTTGAGAAGCTTTTCAGTGTAATGCGCCAACTTCGTGATAAAGGCTTAGGTATAGTTTTTATTACTCATAGAGTGAAAGAAGCCTTGGAAATTTGTGATCGTATTACTGTATTAAGAAACGGAGTAAAACTAGGCACTCTAGAAGGAGATGATATGAATGAAAATAAACTCGTTCAATTAATGCTTGGCGTTAATCCAAATGAGTTCTATAAGGTTAGAAGCGAGGCTACTATAAGAAGACCTCTGCTAACTGAGAAACCACTTTTAGAAATTAAAAATCTATCGACTACCCCTCTATCATCAACAGATATCCCATTGAAGAATATTAATTTAAGGGTATATCCAACCGAAATTCATGCTGTTGTTGGTCTAGTGGGTGCTGGAAAAAGCGAGTTAGGAAAGACACTGATTGGACTTCAACCAGTGACAAGTGGTGAAATTATAATTAAAGGTAAAAAAGTGAATATAAAGTCCCCAGTTGATGCATTAAAATATGGTATATACTACTTACCCGAGGACAGGAAAACAGAAGGATTAATCCCCAATTTGCATGTAATTGGTAATAAGACTATATCATCGTTGAAATACTTCACAAAATTATTGTTAATAAATAGTAAAAAAGAATATGATGTCGCTATGCAATTAGCCAAAAAACTGAATATAGTAATGCCTTCACCTTATGAGAAAGTTATAAAGCTAAGTGGAGGAAATCAACAAAAAGTCTTAATAGCAAGAGGTTTACTAGCAAAACCAGAGATCCTCATCTTAGATGAACCTACAGTAGGTATAGACATAGGAGCTAAAGTTGAAATAAGAAAAGCAATATATGAGCTTGCACACAAGGAAAAAATAACAATATTATTATTAACAAGCGATCCTGACGAAGCCCTTGGATTAGCAGACACTATATCTGTTATGAGAAATGGTGAAATAGTGGCTAATTTTATAAACGAAAACCTCAGTAGAGAAGAAGTAATAAAGGCTATGACGGGGTAATAGGATGAATACCAAAAATAATAAAAATGTAACATTTCTCGATAAATTGATTACATGGATCAAAACATCCGATCTCGCTAAGCCTATAATACCTGTCATTGGATTATACATTATAGCATCATTGCTTGCCCCACAGTACTTTCTCTCACCATACAATCAAAAGATAATCCTAATGCAAGTAACACCATTACTCGCAATAGCTACTGGTGAAATGTTAATAATTCTCATGGGAAGTATAGACTTAACTCCAGGTTCATCACAAGGAGTTACTGCAATGTTAGCAGCACTAGTATATATTACAACTGGAAACTTTGGCTTAGCCATTTTATCAGCAATTCTACTAGGTATGTTGATAGGTTCAATTAATGGAATACTTGTTACTAAACTCAAGATCTTCTCATTCGTCGCAACATTGGCAGGACTCGTAATATGGCGCGCTGTAGATCTATGGATCTCAGGAGGAAGACTGATCTACGGGTTAAAACCGTTCGGAATATTTAGTGAAGCTATTGGTGTTGTACCAATAGGATTCATCATTATGGTTCTAATCAATATTGCTGTCTACCTATTGTTAAAACATACAGCTTATGGTAGATATGTATACGCAATTGGAGGAAACGAAGAAGCTGTCAGAATGGCTGGTGTAAGAGTAGATTTAATAAAATTCATTTCATTTATGCTAGCAGGATTAATGTATGGTATAGGTGGTGTAATGATTATAGGAATGTCTGGATTAGCCGTAGATCCATGGACAGCATATGGTTATGAATTAAATGCAATAGCTACATGTGTCCTCGGCGGTATTCTGCTAATAGGAGGTGCTGGTCATCCACTAGGAGTAATCTTTGGCGCATTCTTATTAACGCTATTAATGAACTTGCTTGTACTACTTGGATTAACTCAGGCAAGCATACAACAAATCGTAACAGGTTTCGTACTAATTGCGGCAGCAACAACATTAGCTAGAGGATTGAAATACGTTAAGTAAACCATTAATTCAATTTTTACTCCTTAAAACAAATCATATAAACAGAAGCATATGTTTCTTTTAAATAAACTCCAATATGTTCTAACATACCATGTTTTTCTTAGACAGTTCTTTTACTGAGTCTAGTAATGGTCTTCGGTCACTGACTTTCTAAATATCATACTCTAAGGCAAAGACATCTTTCCGTGACAATCGTTCCTATTAAGTTAAATTCTCAGTAAAATATTCTAATTGGATCAATAGTTATGAGTAATAATTTTGAAGAACGTTTTGTTATTCCGAAAACGCTTCATAAATATTGGAGAACTATTGCCTCGTCGTTAATAATGCATATGTAGTGTTCTCGAGAATAAAACGTTTAATAAAAGTTATAGGTATTCGGTAGGTAGGTTATTGTAAGAGTAACATATTCATAGTTATAAGTTCTAACTTCCGGCTCCCTTACTACAATTAACACAGTGTTCCACATCGTTTAACAAATTAAATATATTACAATTTTCTAAAATCGATAAATCTAATGTATCATTCTAGGCTGTGATTGAACTTATATTTATCACATTTTGCTACCATATGAGAATTTCTTTCTTGCTATATATGGTAGCGTCCATGATATAATCATTATAATTATTATGCCTAGTGCTATAGGTCTTGTAAAGAAGATCAGTGGATCACCTTTTCTAATTGTCATCATGAAGTATGTCTCCATCATGGTTCCTAGTATTATTCCGAGAACTGTAGGCGAGAGCGGGAATCCATATTTTTCCATAAAGTAGCCAAGTATGCCAAAGAGCAACATAATTAATACATCGAACATACTATAGTTTATCGCATAAGATCCTGTTATACAGAATACTAGTATTATTGGCACGAGTATGCTTTCGGGTATTCTTGTAAACATTCTAGCTAGGGCTCTTATTGCAAGGTATCCGAGCGGAATGACCAGTATATTTGCTAATAGGAATATTGCAAATAATGTGTATACGAGCTGGGCTTGTTCCTCAAATATCTTGGGACCCGGAGTTATTCCTTTCATCATCATAACTCCAACTACAATAGCTGTTACAGAATCACCTGGAATACCAAATACTAGTGCAGGAATCCATGCACCACCTAGTGCTGCGTTGTTTGCCGAAGTACCTGCTACGATACCCTCTATACTGCCTTTACCGTATTCGTTACGCTTCTTTGAAGTATACATAGATAGACTATATGATAGCCAGGCAGCGATGTCCGCGCCTGCTCCTGGCAACGCACCAACAATGACTCCTAGAAATGAACCGACTATGAACCTTTTTATATGACGTAAAACATTTTTGAAGCTATTTACTACGAGGCCTATTAGTGGTATAGCTTTGGTTTCTATTCTTAATAATTGACCTCCACCAATTCTTCTAACCCTTCTAATTACTTCAGACATACCAAATAATCCTATCATAGCAGGAATAAATGGTATGCCACCATAAAGTTCGGATATTCCGAAAGTAAATCTTGGTACATTATATAATGGATCTACTCCAATTGTTGATACAAGGAGACCTATAAATAACGAAATAAATGCTTTTAGTTTTGACCCAGTTGATGCTAATACAGCTGTGCTTAAACCGAAAACAGTTAACCAAAAGAACTCGACACTAGAGAAGTTCATGGCGAAACTTGCTAATTGAGGAGCAAAATACCATAATAGTAATACGCCGATTATGCCTCCTAATGTGGAAGCCATTAACGAGACTCCAAGTGCGATCTCGGATTTTCCTTTTTTGGTGAGCTCATACATGTCTGTGATATATGCAGCTGATGCTGGTGTTCCAGGTATTCTGACAAAAGCTCCTGGAATATCTCCTGAGTAGATTGCCAATACATCCATTGTAACAATCATTGCTAAAGCCGTCAGCGGATCTAACCAGAAAGCGAAAGGAATAAGTAGTGCCGCTGCCATTGTGGCTGTAAGTCCTGGCATAGAGCCTATGAATAAACCATATAGTGCTGCGACTATTACGGCAATTAGTACTCGTGGATTGAGTATGTTCATCAATATTGTAAACGGATCTACCATCCCAACACACCAGCTGGCAACGGTACTTTAAGTATGAATCTAAATAGAGCATACATTAGGAATGAGAAAGATATTGCTAACAAAATAGCTTCTTCGTTCTTAGCTCTTAACAATTTTGCCAGAATTCCTGTCAGCAACATAGTTGATAATAAGTAGCCTAGTATATTGACCAAGTAAACATAAGTTATAACCAAAACTATTAGAATTAACGTGTATACTATACCAGTATAGTTTTTCCTATTCAAACTAATTAAAGGACGAGCGGAAGTCGTGAAACTTTTTTCCTTAATGATATTTAACGAGCATTTAACTACCAAAACAAAGGACAATAACGCTAAACCTGCGGATATAAGCATTGGAAACAAACTTGGACCAAAAATTCCTAGACCTAATACATTGATATTTTGTGAATCAAAATAGAATATAATACCTACAAACATAAACAGTATCCCAAGTATTAATTCTCCTATTAAACAGTTTGGTCTCATCATAAATCACTTTGCCTGTTAATTATACCCTATTAAATTCTTTATATTGAATTGGAGTGAGGTAAAAAAAATATTTTGACTAAAAACAGGAAAGACTTCCCTATCTTTACTTTGCATAACCAGCTTCTTTTAGTAATTGTCCAAACTGTTCATATTCCTGTGCTAGATAGTTCTTGAAATCTTCGCCTAGTATCAATTTGCCTACGAAGCTGTTGTCTTTGAGAAATTTCTGGAATGTATCTGAATAGTAGGCCTCTCTGACAGCATCAACTAGAATTTGAACTCTCTCTTTAGGCGTTCCCTTTGGAGCGGCTAGTCCTGCCCAACCACAAATTGCTACGTCGTATCCAAGTTCTTTCAATGTCGGTACATCTTCTAGTCCTTCAACTCTCTCATCGCTCATTACAGCAAGAATTCTGACTTGTCCTGCATCGTATAGTGGCTTAGCCTCACCGGATCCGACAAATGCTATGTCTATACCACCAGAGATTAGTTCTTGTAGAGCCGGTGCAGCACCTTGGCTTGGTACCCATACTACATCGTTTGGAGATGCACCAATGGCTTTGAGGAACGCTATTCTTGCTATATCCCATACTCCAGCTTGTGCTGTACCAGAAGCTTTTAATTCACCTGGATGCTCCTTAATGTACTGTACTAAGTCATCTATAGTCTGCCATGGAGAATCTGCCTTAACAACAATTACTGCTGGATTACAAATTAGCATTGCTATCGGTTCAAAGTCTTCATATGTTATGTCAAGAGTTCCAATCCATGGGAATATATCCAATTCGATCGTAATGGCTGTTAATGTATAACCGTCGGGTGGTGCTTGTGCACCAGCCTTGAATGTAGCAGCTCCTCCACCACCTACTTTGTTTAATACGTTAATCTCAACACCAAATTTTTCTTGAAGAATTGATGCTATAGTTCGTGTGGTTCTATCTGTACCACCGCCTGGGCTCCATGGTACATAAATTGTTATTGGTTTTGATGGATACTTTTCTTCCGCTGTCTGTGTGTATATATAATATCCTACACCTACAGCTGCTATTACAACTATCAAGACTATTATGAGAGCTGTAGTCTTAGTGAGAGCTGTGTACCCAGGCATTTTATCACCTGGGACATCAACTAGGAGTAATCAAATTAATTTTTAATCGAAAATAATATTAAAAAAATAACGGTTGCGAACAAAATTATTGAAAAATAAAATTATTCAGAATTTAGTTCTTACTCAATCTGTTAAGGTAAATTCTTGCACCTTCAATTAAGTATTTCATATCATGTGATAGCGATATGAAATTATATCCCATTTCTAACGCTTTTTGAGCGAACTCCGGTGTTTCTGCCATTATTCCGATGATCTTATTATATTTCATGGCCTTTCTGGCGATATCTTGAAGAATATTTAAGAATTCAGGTGTTTGTGTTTTACCAAATAATCCGAGCGAAGCTGAGAGATCTGCTGGACCTACAAATATCCCGGATACTCCGTCTACTTCTATGATTTCTTCTAAATTTTCATACCCAGATCTTGTCTCGATCTGTACTATTAGAATGGCTCGTTTATTCCAGTTATTAAAGTACTCGACAGCGTCCCAGAAACCATACATTATGCATCTACGAGGCCCCACGCCTCTAATACCATGTGGCGGGTACCTTATAGCTCTGACAGCTTGGATTGCTTCATCTTTATTATTGACCCATGGAACAATTATTCCCCCAACACCTAGGTCTAGGGCTCTTTTAATGTCTACAGGATCGTTCCATGGAACACGGACTAGGGGAACTATGTCTGTTCCTTTAAGAGCCATTAACATTTTCTCAATATCATTGATTGTCAAAGGGGCATGTTCCATATCAAATAAGAACCAATCGAACGGTAAATTGGATAATATTTCAACTACTTCGGGATGTGATATTGTTATCCACGTTCCCAGTAGTGGTTGTTTGTTTTTTATCTTTTCATGGAATATATTATACCATTTATCGTATATGTTCAACTATGTATCACCAATACTGTTTTTGACCGACTAGCGTTTATGCTTTCAGAGGAGTTCGTTTTAATTCTAATTATTGATTCCAGTATTTAAGAATACAGCTAAGATTTTTATTATTCTTCGCGGAGAAGTATTATACGAGGAAACACCTTTGAAAAGGTGTTGATCTTGAAACTCGTTCCTATTGGTATTGCAATGCTAGGTGATGAACGTAGAACCGTTATGGATCGTGTAGAATCTAAATGTAAATATCAAATAGAAAAATTTGCAAATATATTAAGTAATAAGATCGAATATATCAATGGCTCTAAGCCAGAAATAATAGTAGCGCCTAAAATAATATCATCGATAAAAGATTCTAAGGAAGTCGGAGAATATTTTCTGAGTAAAGGCGTTAGAATCCTAATACTGTTGTACCACATATGGAACTATCCATATTTGGTATGGCCATTAGTCAATATTGTAGGAAAGGATAAGCCTATCTTACACGTATCAAACAATGAAGGACTATATCCTGGTAACGTAGGGTTACTAGCCACTGATGGAGCTTTAAGACAGGCTGGACTTCGAACCCATAGACTAATAGGTGATCTTGATGATCCAAAATTGCAGGACGAAGTTGTAAAATGGATCATGGCTGCTGAGGCATATGTCTCTCTAAGAGGACAAGTATATGGTATGTACGGCGGACACTCAATGGGTATGGAAACAGGATACTTCCAAATGATACCCATACAAAAAACATTCGGAGTTACAGTATATCAAATAGATCAATTATGGTTGGTCAAAGAAATGGAAAGGGTTCCCGAAGAAGAGGTTGAAAAAGGATTTAAATGGCTAAGTGACTTATTAGGAGATCGCATAAAATATGATGGCAAAGTATTGACTCCTGAAAAATTAAAAATGCAGCTAAGACTCTACTTAGCAATGAAAAAAGTCAATGAGGAGTATGGTTTCGACTTCTGTGGTATTAAGGGACAAAGAGAATTATCAGAACACGTTGTAATACCTGATGTCGCTGAAATGCTGATGAACGATCCCTATGATTGGAATGGCCCCAAAGAACCATTTGTATGTGCCACTGAAGCGGATTCTTTAGGAGCTTTAACAATGCAAATACTAAAATATATTAGCAGAGGACTACCTGTACTATTCGCTGATGTAAGATTATATGTACCAGAGAAAGACATATGGGTATTTGTTAACTCAGGTGAACATGCAAGCTTCTATGCATCATATAGTCTCGATCCCAAAGTAAACTTTAGAAAAATAACACTATGGCCAGCTGAGGAAATGTACTTCCCAGCGGGAGGAGCCTCCGTAGAATTCGACTCTGACCCTGCTGAGATGACTTTTGCAAGACTAGGTATTAGAGATGATAAATTATACATGGTAATTGTAAGAGGAGAAGCAATAGATCTCCCAGAAGACGAGAAAAAGAAAATCAAAGAACAAACCAACCCAACGTGGCCACACATGTTCGTCAAATTAAAAGCTAGTTACGAAGAATTCATCAACGTATTCCCAGCAAACCACATACACGGAATACCAGGCGACCACGTGAAAGAGCTAGTTTACTTCTGCCAAATAGCAGGAATAAAACCTATCGTACTGGGCGAAGACAAGAAACGATTTCTAAGTCCATTATGGGAACAACTAAAATAATCCATATCTGTTTTTTACCTTTCATCCTAGTCATACATCTAAATAAAATTACGCTCACAATATCGTTGATAGAATAGACTAGTTATTAATCTGTAGGTGCTTCAGATGACAAAAAGAGTTCTAATCATAATAGGTCCTGACTTTGAAGACCTCGAATTGTTTTATCCATTATATCGATTAAAAGAGGCAGGATTTGAAGTAACAATTGCTGCTCCATGGAAAGGAAAATTATCGGGCAAACATGGTTATACAGTCGAAGTTAATAAGTCATTTGAGGAAATCAACTCAGATGAATATGATGCACTAGTAATACCCGGTGGCCGTGAACCCGAAAGGATAAGGGTTTTTGCAAGAGAACAAGCCGTTAGGATCATTCAACATTTTATGGACAAAAGAAAGCCAGTAGCAGCAATTTGTCACGACGGCCCACAACTTCTTATCAGCGCTGAACGTGTAAGGGGATATAAATTAACAAGTTATCCGGGTACATCTGACGATATTAGAGCAGCTGGAGGTATATGGGTTAACGACCCAGTTGTAGTAGATAAGAATCTAGTTACGGCAAGAATACCTGATGACCTGCCGTACTGGACAAAAGAATTCATAAAAATGCTTTTGTCATGAAAATTAAGATAGAAACACGTGTGCACTAGTGATTTAAAATGCGTAATCTAATCCTACTCGGTTTCGACCTCGGAGCAAGCAGTGGAAGAGCCATAATAGGCAAACTTGATCTTGATAACAAAAGACTCGAAATAGAGGAAATATACAGATTCCCGAACGGACCAATACGTATAGGCAAGAATATGTATTGGGATATTTTAATGATATGGAAAGAAATGAAATCAGCGATCCTTCTCGCATATAAAAAATACAAGGAGGATCTCGTATCCATAGGAGTAGATACATGGGGCGTTGATTTCGGATTACTTGACAATAATGGAGAATTAATAGGATTCCCACATAGTTACAGAGACCCACGCAATAAAGAAGCTATGGACGAATTACTCAGTAGGATTCCTAAAGAGAAAATCTACATGCGTACTGGAATACAGTTTACACCCATTAATACCTTGTATCAATTATATGCAATGGTTCGAATAAATTCAACACAATTAAAAGCAGCCAAAACATTCCTGATGATACCAGACATATTTAATTACTGGCTATCGGGCGTTACAGCGTCGGAATTTACTGAGGCCTCAACAACACAATTCCTCGATCCACGAACTAAAACATGGACCTATGATTTACTTGAGGAAATAGGTATACCTACCAATATATTCCCAGAAATAATCGAACCTGGAACATACTTGGACAAAATTGATAAAAAATTAGCAGAGGAACTTGGGATCTCCAAAGATATAGCTATAATAGCACCTGCAACTCATGATACAGCATCCGCTATAGCTGCTGCACCAATTGAAGAAGATTATGGATATGTAAGTTGTGGAACATGGAGCCTTGTAGGAATAGAATTAGATAGGCCACTGATTAACAAAAAATCCATGGAATACAATTTCACAAATGAAGGAGGAGCTTTCAATACAATAACGTTTCTCAGGAATATACAAGGTATGTGGTTTCTACAAGAAATAAGACGCGCATTGGCATTAAAGGGTGAAAACTATAGCTACGAAGAATTAACAAAAATGGCTGCCGAAGCAAGAGGATTCATAGCATTCATAGATCCCGACAATCCCAAATTCTTATCACCCATCAATATGATTGATGAAATAATGAAGTTCTTAGATGAAACTAAACAGGAAAAGCCCAGAAATATAGGCGAGTTAGTAAGAATAGTACTGGAAAGCTTGGCTTTAAAATATAGGAGAGTATTCGAACAAGCACAAGATCTAACAGGTAGAAAGATACGCCAAATAAACATATTTGGAGGCGGATCTCGCAACTGGTTACATAATCAATTAGTTGCTGATTTCACCAACATCCCAGTAGTAGCTGGACCAACTGAGGCAACATCTATCGGAAATATTCTTCTACAAACAGCAGGTCTAGGATATATTAATTCCCTAAAAGAATTAAGAGAAATTGTAAGAAACTCATTCGAATTATCCAGATATGAACCCAATCATACTCCAAAACATGAAGATGCATATCAAAGATTCCTAGATATTCTCGAAAAGACGGGCGGAATTTAGACTCTACAGGAGTTGATTTAAAATGAGAGCATTGCTAATAGGCATTGATTTGGGCACAAGTAGTGTCAAAACAGAGATCTACGATGAAAATGGAAACCTATTAAGACAAGGGCATGTAGCAATAAATAAACAAGACCATGTGTTATGGATCAAAGCAATATCCTCTGCTATCCCAAGAGATTATCTTGCAAATCTACATTATAACAAATTAGTATCTATAGATAGCACTTCTGGAACAATACTATTAGTAGACAAATATGGGAACCCTCTGTATCCGCCAATAATGTATTACGAAAAAGCACCAGAATATTATGAAAGAATAAAAGAACTTGACTCAGTAAAAGAGCTTAAGAAGAAGGGTATTAACGTATCCGCTACATCACCCATAGTCAAAATATTGAAAATTAAGAATGAATTACCACAAATATATGAAAAGACACGCTGGATTCTCCCACCTACAACTTGGCTTCTATATAAACTAGTTATACCTGAAGGACATGAATGGAAGGACATAGCCATTGATTATACTAACGCATTAAAGTTTGGAGCAGACATCACGTTACCAGAACCAGAATGGTTTAAACCATTATTCGAAGAAACAGGAATATCACTCGAAAAATTACCCAGAATTACTAAATGTGGAGAATACATAGGTGAAGCAAATAGCGAATTTGCCAGAAAACTAGGCTTATATAAGTCCAAAGTATACCAAGGAATGACAGATGGTAACGCCGCAGCACTAGCCAGTGGCGCTCTCGAACCAGGCGAATTAACTATATACAGTGGAAGCACCACTGTCCCCAAATATGTAGCTACAGAAATGAAGTTGCATCCAGCGTTCTACTATCATAAACACCCTATAAAGGGATATTTAGCAAGTGCTGCAACAGGATTGACAGGAGGAATGCTATCTTGGTTCTCGGAAAAAATCTTTAATGCAAAAGTTGACGAGGCTCTCGAAAAGGCTAAAATAGTGGAACCGGGCACTGAGTTCCTCTTCTTTCCTCCAGGTGATAGGAGCCCATTCTATAATCCCAAAATGGGCGCAGTATTAGCCAATATCAGACCAATTAATAAAGACAGAGACACAATAATAGGTTTAGTCACTCGCTCAATAGTTTTAGGAATTATCTTAGTGGAATATAGTTTCATTAAATTACTTGAGAATTTATTTGACAATACAATCAAAGAAGTAAACCTTAGCGGGGGAGGAAGCAAAGACAAGTACTGGAATACTATTCGTGCATCAGTATATGGGAAGCCTGTGAACGTCTATGGCGAACACATTGCTGTTGGCACATTAATACCAGCAATCCTTGAATCACAATTATACGAAGACATTAAAACTGTGAGGAAAAAATTCCTGCATATGATAGATAGAGTTAAACCCGATCCAAGACTTACAAGATCCTACAAAGCCATAGCTGAAACATATTTCAATAAATGGAAAATTCTTAACAAAATTTACGAAGATCTGTGATCTCTACTTTTAAAATGCGTAAGTTCATTGTTTTAAAACAGAGAACAAAAATATGATTATTCATAGATAAACAATATCTTTTACAAATAAGAACCATACTACGATATACAAAAAGTTCTAGTTAATTGTGTCAACGATTCTTCTTGTATAGATATTGATATTAATTTGAATACCTAATATCAAGGTAATCTTTTTTCTAAGAACTGTTCAACTAGTATCCTTTACCGTATCACTCTTAACGCTATCAATCATGAATAATCACTCCATCTCGTTCATCGTTGAACCATTTTAGGAAGGAGACAGCTACTTTATCTCGTATTTTTCAGCTAAATCTACTAGTTCCCATATACGTTTTGTATTTTCTACTTCAGCTGATAGAACTGTTTAATAACTTCAACTACATTTTTCCAATCAGTCTCTGGTTTAGGAATATCATATTAATTCTATTTTACCATGTCTAACAATAATGTATTAATAAATCTTTATAGCATGCCCCAGTTTTTCTCTCGACTGCATTTTAAAGAAGTACTCGAAACTATCCAGACCTTTCTCGTCAAAATATACAGCCATAGCTAGGTATAAATAAGCATTCCTTAATTCTTGATCCAGCACTTTATTCGAACTTCTTAGAACTTCTTCCTTTAACATATCTATCACTCATAGACATGTATTACTATTAGCATTAATAACTAGTTATCGCAATATTTAAGGATAAAACACTAGAATATTAAGGATACAAGTGGCTTAATTATTCTATATTTATATTATCCTACTTCTATGCTCACAACTAAGCTAAGCAATACAAATACGCACCCAAAGGTATGGAACATAGTCATAAAATGGTTTATCAGAAGCGGAAAAGGTACAACATCGTAAATCGTATTGGATTACCATCTTGATACCTGCTTGTATCAAATATATTTTCTTCGCAGAAAAGAGTCATACCGGCCATTGTTATTGAAGGAGTTATACTACCTATTCACATTGCAGGCACCTAGCGCATACCTAAAGCCATCAGCTAAGTAGTGGAGGTTATCCTCAACTTCACAAATAGCTTAATGCACTAAGGATTTCTCACTATACTCTTCATTCATTACGTACATCTCTAATAGATGGAATTCGAGTAAATACCAAAAGTATTATAAAGTTATTGAGGTAGGACAACCTTGAATCCTGTCTAGAAATACTTTATAGTATTGTATCTAAAATATTGAGAAAAGAAAAAAGCCAGTCTAATGGGTACTGCTGGCGAGAAAACATGAAAACCCCCACAGTACCTGATGCGAAAACAATTCTTGAAATACTTTATCACCTGTGACAAGGCAGACTATATACATATTATAATGAAGCAGCTTATATAGATGAAAATGCAGTTAAAGAATTGATCTATGATCAGGTCGTGAAGCGTTGAAGTATGAAGTATAGGGATCTATTATTATAAGTTACTAATAAGTACATTTAATTATTCTACGTATCTATTTACGAACAGTTTTATTACTCTAAAGGATACAGTATTATATCTGTGTGAATAGGTGCACTTCTATGGACGACCCATACATATGGATGGAGAACCTAAAAGATCTCAGGGTTTTAGAGTTTATACGGAGACACAATGAAAGATTCAAAAACCTTGTGAAGAGGATTAGCGAGGAATACATCAAGAAGATCAAGAAATACTACAACGTTCCCACAGTAATGGATATTGCTCCATCTGATAAGGGAATATACTTCATTATTTGTGAAGGAATGAGCTACAAGATTAAATTATTGACTCCAAATAATGAGGTGTATGAAATAATTTCTTCTGACGAACTAGGTGAAAATGTCCTAATAAGAAGTGTTACTAGTAGAGAGGATGGTAAACGTATAGCTTTCTTCTACACATTTGCTGGTAGTGATGAAGGCTATGTTAGGATAATCAATCCATTTACTCATGAAACTATAGATGAACTTAAAGGCTCAGTCTGGAATATTACTTGGGTTAAAGGAGATAAGTAATACTATTCTAGATTCTATAGGAAAGGAAAGACACCGGATGGTATAGAAGCCCCTGCTGAGAGAATATTGTTAAGAAACCCCGCTACTGGTGAGGAAGTCATTGTTTTCGGAAAAGAATATGGAACAAACTACCATATAGACCTGTATAAGCCATGGAGGGGAGACAAAGTATTTATTATTGTTGAATATGGTTGGCATAAGACCAAGATCTATTCTGGTCCTTTAAAGAATCCTGAAGAGTGGCGATTATTATTTGATGGCGGAGACCATAGAGTCAAACCTATAGGGTTCTATGGAAAAGATGCGTATTTAATATATTATGA
>JAGGVR010000075.1 GCA_021157925.1 Staphylothermus sp.
ATGGCATGATCCGTTCCTCATGAAGGCCAGTCTCTTCAACATATTTCGCAATAGCTATTGCAGCTGCATAAAACATCTCATCAGCCATTTTCTTAGCTCTTACAGTTAAGACACCACGAAATACACCGGGGAACCCAAGACTATTATTGATTTGGTTTGGGAAATCGCTTCTACCCGTAGCGACGATTTTAGCTCCTGCCTCCTTGGCTTCCCAAGGCCATATTTCGGGAATAGGATTAGCCATTGCAAACACTATGGGATCCTTGCTCATCTTCTTAATCCACTCCTTCTTTATCACTCTGGGACCCGGTTTTGACGCTGCTATAACTACATCGGCGCTCTCCAGTGCTTCTGGAATACCTCCTTGTTTCTCTGGCTTGGTTTCTATAGCGATTCTATACTTCCATGGATTAGTCTTCTTTATTTCCTCTATATCTTTTCTCCCAGGATGTATGATCCCCTTGCTATCGACAACAACTATGTTTTCGGGACGAGCACCAAAAACCTTTAGATAACGATATATACATGTATTAGCGGCACCAGCACCTACTAGGACTATTCTTGTATGTTCTATTTTTCTGCCTGTTAGTTTTAATGCATTTAGCAGTCCTGCTATTGTTACAAGCGCCGTACCCTGCTGATCATCATGCCATACAGGAATATTGAGCTCTTCATGTAGTCTCTCTAGGATATAGAAGCAGTCAGGACTCCTGATGTCTTCGAGATTGACTGCACCAAAACTGGGTTCAAGAGCCTTAACTATCTCTACGAATTTATCTCGATCCTTTTCACGAATAATTATTGGAACAGCATCAACACCTCCAAGATACTTGAAAAGCAGGGATTTACCCTCCATTACTGGAAGACCTGCTTCAGGACCTATATCACCAAGACCTAGAATACGTGTCCCATTACTTATAACCGCTACATAGTTCCATCGAAAAGTATAGTCAAAAGATAGATCCTCGTCTCCCTCCACCAGCGCCCTATGAATCCTTCTACAAGGTTCTGCAACACCAGGTGTATACCAGATAGAGAACTCATCAATACTCTTCATAGGAACCTTAGGAATAACTTCGATCTTACCACCATAATACCTATGAAGTTTTTCAGCAATAACATACCAATCTTTTTTAACTTTTTCATTAGGCAAGGAACACACCAAATAATATAATTACCATTATATACTAAGTCCCTTGTATAAAATAAGGGTTCGCCTCTTTATATGATTTTATATGAGTGGTGATCGGTTCATCCTTTTCCTCGCTGTCGATCGGGCTTCGTTCGTCCTCGAGGAGACGTTCATTGCTGACCCACAGCGACAGCACATTTACATACAATGTTTTTCAGACAAGAATATAAACATAACCCAACAAATAGAACATATAAAAACACATATATTCATATAAAACTTGCTACGGCTTTTTCAATACAGCTAAGAATTTAGAAACTAACTCTTCAATAACCATAACTTAACAAGGGCAGTCAGCAAATGTATCATATGCGAAATCTATTTGGCAAATCTATTTGGCGTCGTAACTATATAATATTGTAATTAGTAAAGTATTTATTTTAATAAATATTTTAATATCTTGCTTCTTTCTTCGAGAAGTCTGGGGCAGAAGCAATGGTTTTTTATCCTACGTGGAGTTTTCTTAGATCATTTATTATTTCTTCTTTCCTAGCTATTGTTTGTATTATCTCTTTGTCTATTGTTAATGGTTTAGCGTTTCTTGCAATGCATTGGGCAGCTATTAGTGCATCGAAATAGTCTAAGCTGTATTTCTCGTATAGATATAATGCTATAATCATATCTAGGGGAAGTACTGCCTCAACAGAATCATTACTTATTAATTTATTGAGAACCATCCATGCCTTCAACCTATCATTAAGTCTTAAACCACGGGATTTCATCAATAAGTCAAACTCGATAAGAGAGGCTTGTGAAACTCTTCTTTCTTCATTAAGGTTTTCAATGATCCTTACAGCATCTTCGTGTAATGGGTCAGAAGGTTTGAAATACGCGACTAGATAAACCGTGTCAACGATCTCCACTCTTCATCACTCTCATTAATAGCTTTGATGCCTCATGATCTTCCTCTCTCCAATTCTTGAACTTCTCCTCAAAAACACGAACAATATCATTATAGATCTTATCCATAACAATAAGTTCTACTACATCATCATCACGTACTCTAATCAAAACCTTCCTCTTCCCCTTAAGACCAAGTCTTCTCCTCACCTCTGCAGGTAAAACAATTCTCCCACGCTCATCAATACTAACCACATATTCCATAATTTCCCACCATGATATAAATTCCCATAATAAAACTATATATTTTATCAAAAGCTTGAATCAACCCATTCATGAATATAAGTGGAATAGCAATATTCAATAATTTGGTGAAGACCTGAAACAAGAACTACAGCGACTGTATCACTTTTTATAGTTCAAAGACATATTTTGATTTAGACATACTTGTTTCCGACAAAAATATTTGGGACTTGGAGGGTTTGCTTGATTGTTGATTGTTCATACAGCTGATCTTCATATTGGTGCTTTTAGTGGTAGGCCTCTTCGCTTGGCTAATGTTGATGCTTTTGAGGAGATCGTGGATTTTGTGATAGAGAATGGTGTTAAGTACTTTGTTGTTGCGGGGGATTTCTTTGAGAGACCTCGTATTGAGAGCTATGAGTTGCTTCGTAGGATTTATCGTGTATTGCGTGTTTTGAGGGATAATGGGGTATTTACTGTATCTGTTCCGGGTAGTCATGATGCTAGTGTTAGGAGAGCTGACTTGTTGACTCTTCTAGGGGAGGCAGGGCTTGTCCATATACCATATTATGAGGAAGTGAAGGGTAAGCTTGTTCTTTATCCCTTAGAGCATGGTGATTTCGTATTTTATGGTTTACCAGGTTTGAAGAATAACTTGGAAATAGACTACCTACGCGGACACAGAATAGTGTTTAAGGATATTGATAGGTATAGTGATAAGAAAATAATCCTTGTTGCCCATACTAGTGTTAAGTTCGCAGGATATGATCCAAGTGTTTATAGCTATAGGTATGGTAAAAGCGTAATAGCTGATGAGGAAATCCTACAAGCCATACCGAAAAAGGTAGATTATGTAGCACTTGGCCACATTCATTTCCCAACACCACTTTTCGACGAAGCAGAACTCAACATAGCCTACCCAGGATCCCCTATTGGCAGGGATGCTAGCGATTTATACGAAACACTCCTACTTAGAAAAGAACATGGAAAAGACCGTAGATTCCTAGTCCTCGACCTTAGTGGGGATAAACCAGTTGCAAGAAGTATTTGGAGAAGCTTCAACGTAGTCGTGGAATACTATAAGGATTATTACAAGGGCTATGAGAGCCTAATAAACGAGGTAAAGAAAATCATCAAAGACATGGGTGAAGGATATAGAGTATTAATACTTGATATCGAGGGATTAAAGCCTGAGGATAAGAATAAAGTGCTTCAAACTCTCCGCGAATACGAGGTAAGCTACAAGACACTTATCCATTTAAGAACCAGTTCGAGAAACATAGTGAGTGAGGTATTAAGCATAGACTTGAGCGATGTAACAGATATTGAGGAGATAGAGAAGACAGCAGTAGCTGAAGCCATTAAAAAACTAGGGCTAAAGATAGAGCCCGAGAAAATCCTTGAGCTAATAAGTATTCTTGGAGAAAGAAAACCCGAGGATGCCCGAAAGGATGAATTCTATGAAGCCCTCTTTATAAGGATAAAACCATTATTGGAGGAGATTCTAGGTGTTTCTGAGCAGAGATGATATTATCAGGGTACTTGATACTCTAGTAGAGGATCTGAGGCAGGACTTTATAGAGACACAGAAAGACGACTATATTACTCTTAGGAGAGAAATATATAACAACTACTATAGTGTAAACCCATTCGTTACAAATACTGTTCCACAGCCAGTAGCATTTGTTGATGGCGGTTTTAAGCCCTATCAATTAGATGTATCCATAATTATCCCTCTCCAGATAGGTGCTTATATTAGAGTAAATGATGATCGTAGGCTTAGAACAGTTAAAGAAATACTAGATATACCTGTTACTGATAATCTCCTACTATACTCTAGTAGGAGGCGGAAAGGAAACAAGTACGTATTCAAGGTAAGGATTAAGAGTTTTCAGAAAACAAGCCTCTTATTCGACAAGGATAACCCAGACGATGAAGCATCAAGGAAGATTAACGAGCTCTTATCAGAGTTTAGCGGATTAAGTGAGAGTAGGTCTCCAAGATTCTTCGTGAAGCTAACAAAGTATATTGAGGGGCTCTTAGAGCTAGCATATACTATTAAGCTATTGATGAAAATAGAGAAAGAGAGCCTACTCGACCAGCCCCTATCATATGCTGTACTCGATGGAACTCTTATCAAATGGTTTAGCATCAAGACTCAGAGAAGACTCAAGGGGATAGATGGATTAGACATTCTCGCAGCAATACTCAATACTGAGTCAGAGAAGATCCAGAAATACTTGTATAGAATAGTTGGTTTAGCTAAGACCACGAAATTCACGAACATTATTAGGAGTCAAATGCTCTTCTTATCAAGAACTGGTTTCGAGAAACCTGTTCCCGGCGCCTATACTGTTGTTAATACTGGGGCTCTGAACGCTATATGTGATAAATTGAACAGTTTCCTCGACAAATATGCTGCAACAGATTTTATACTCGAAACCCTTAACTTGTTCAATCGTATCGTCTATAATCTGCATAAGATATATGTGGCTAGATTCCCGATCACGACTGATTATAAGAACATCTTCATGTTAGATATCCACATAGACAAACCCATAATATGGCTTAATGAGAAGAACAAAGTAGAGATAAACATTGATCAAGCAAGAAACGTTAATCCGTATATATCATATATTGTTAACACTCTCTATTATCACAGAACACCAGTACCGGGCGAACCACCCTATGGTTATATGGAGGTAGATGGACTCGTAAGACTAACCGAGAGCATAAGATCGCTTTTTGAGAACGCTCTTATAAGTGTTCTACGTAAATACGATGACCTCACTTCCCGTATACTTGAACAAGTATTCTCCCCAACTACTCGTATGCGCTATGGTTATAGGTGATAAAATATGCCCCGTGAAATAGGAGTTGTTTACTCGTGGAGAGACAAGTACATAGACATAGCTATTACTAATGAAGAATACCAGCCAGGAATAGGAGACATATACTATGTAAGACTACCAAACCGCTACGTTTTACTCCAAGTAGTCGGGTTTGAGGGAGAAATACCTGTAAGCACAGCCTCAATAATAAGGGGGCCAGGACAGACACCCCCACTCTATAGTATTCAGAAAACCATGATTGCACGTGCCGAGCTCTTCTTCGAGATCAGAAACCCTAGCAGTAACCCACTTGTTATTAAGCCTAATCAACCACCACCACTAGAGCAGCCTGTTTATGTCTTATCTCCAGAAGACAATGAATCGAGGAGGATCATGGAGATTCTCAGCAGAGGTATAAGTTCAAGTGGCAAGACAATACCTATAGCATGGCTTAGAAGCGGTATAGCACCAGCCGAGGAGCTTAGAAGAGAAAAATACTTCACCACAGCAACACTCGACCTAGACCTAACAAGCACTGTTCCAAAACACTTCCTCGTAGCAGGGCAGACTGGTGCAGGTAAAACCACTTGTGTCATGGGCTTAATAATACAATGGGCCCAGCACTCACCCGAAAAAATAGGATGGCTCGTCATAGATAGGCATGGAGAATATGGTGTAACAACTCC
>JAGGVR010000148.1 GCA_021157925.1 Staphylothermus sp.
GTAGGCGCTGGAGTAAAGGCAAAGAGTAAAGTAACATTTGACTTCAGCAAATACCTGGGTGCAAAGTGGCACCACGGCGTAACACTAACTTGGGCCGACCTCGTGGGAGAACTAGCTCTCACGTGGGAAATTGCATATGATCCCGTGAAGAGCAACAAAGAAGCAAACATAGCCGGACCATTGAAGTCAGCATTACAAATTATAAAGGGATACGTATTCCACTTTGATGAAGGCACAGTAGATGTATATATCGACTTCTGGCATTTTGACCCTAACTATATTGCTGACTATGCAGCGTTTGGAACCATTAACCCAATTGAGTTACACATAATTATGTTTGAACTAGCATTTACCGATAACACTTATGCATTAAGCGAAGACAGAAGTGAAGCAGAAGGAATTCCAACACTAGACCTAGTAGTCCCGAAAGTAGCACAAAACATAAAGGCTAAGGCAGAACAATTACTAAGTACTGGAAAGATACCAGATGAATACAAGGGCATATTCACTGTCGGTGGTAAACAATTATTAACGGATAGTGAATTTGTAGGGAGATTACAAAGTTTAGTAAACTGGATCGATGAACATGGTCATGCATGGATAAGTCAAGGGCCATTCTACATTGACAGCTTCGATCCAGATGCACAAATAGCGGTACTGAAAGCCTTCAGAGACCCAACATACCCATTCCATCCAGGCGATTGGTTCTTCGGAACACCAATCAAGACTAAGGTATTATCAATCAATACAAGACCCTTGGTCGTAGGACAGAACTTTACAATGACAGTATCTGTATCAGGAACAGGTACAATAACAGTTAAATGGATGCTCGTAGACCCAGCAACAAACAAAGTACTACTAAAAGGAGAAGCTGAACCATCAGCTGGAGCCTTTGTAATAACAATACCTGAATCATTCACAGAGCAGTTAACACCATACTACACGTATAATCTCGTAGTAATAGCATATAGTGATCAAGTAGCTATGCCAGATGTCGAAACAGCATCAATAACGACATATCCGCACACAGAACAAGAGCTACAACAACTACAAGAACAAATGTCACAATTACAGGCAAGTGTGGCCAGCCAGCTAGAAGATTTAGAACAGAGAATTACAGCAACCCTAGGTGGACAAGTAGCAACAGCACTACAAGATCTAAGAAACACCCTATTACAGGCATTGACAAACCTTACAGCAACTATTACACAGAACATAGGTGAGTTAAGAGGAGACATCAGCGATTTGGGTGGAGGAATCGATACATTAAAGGCTGATCTCAACTCACTAAAAAGCGAACAAGAAGACATATCGACAAACTTAGACCAATTAAGCGGTACTCTAGGCACATTACAGATAATACAGATAGTAACATTAATCTTAGTACTAATTGCTATAGCTATTCCGTTCATCAAAAAATAAATTTCATAAAACTTAACTGTCTTTTTTTCACAACATCCATTCTTTTAATAATAAATGATTTTAACCAAAACAAGCATTTCTTCTTAGGTGTAAACGAGTACGAATTAAAGACAGAATTAAAATACTCATCATACGTATAGATTTTTACAGAGCAATGGGGTGCAGACACTAATGGCCAGCGCATCGTCTGTACTAATTAGAAGAGGAGTAGTACTTGTTTTTGCGTTAATAGTTATTGTTTTCCTAACAGGAGTTATAATGGAAGCAACTGGATACGCAGAAAATGTTTGGAAAGCTATTATTGATGCAAGAGTAAGAGCATATACAGCGGCTCTCCAGCAAAAAGCTCGTGGAGGAATGTATTGTGAATCTCTCGGAGTACCCTATAATACTGAAATACAAGGAAGTACATTAGAGCTATCAACAACTAATGGACTAGTTGTTTATTCTGGTACATTAACAATACCAATTACTGAAGATTCCCAACTTAATTACACATCTTCGAATTATCCCCCGTCATTACCCAAAATAGTATTAGTAAATCCAATAGTGATAATTTTCAATAGTACTATTGAGTCACCAATTATTAATATAAAAATCATTAGACCCGACGGCATAGAAGTAACTATGTATAATAACACAATCCCAACAAAAAATATTAACATAACACAAGAAACAGGCACACTCAAATTAGATACTTCTATCATAATATCGGCAGATGTTAATTTGCTAACTAAGGATTTAGCAGAGGAATTATCCGAGAAATACCTAGGCGGAGAAAAGGTTACAATATCTGCTAACGAAGTAAATAAATATCTATACTCAATACCTTCTAAAAACGCAACAAAGATCTCGCTTACCCCGCTACACGGTGACTATAAGGTAATCATTCAACTAATTTATAACAAAGAAGTCGATCTGCCAGTTGATTTAATAGCGGTAAAAGTTGAACCGCCAACAAAATGCCAGCCTACAACACAATTAATACAAGAATATCGTGATAGACTATACAAATTCTATCAACTCGATAAACCGTGGTATGTTAGAGTAATTCCTCTCGTTGTAAATACTCTCACAGGTAACTTGGGAGAGACTAATAATCCCTCAGTAACCAATGTAGCTGGAATGCAGAGCCCTGCTCCTGTAAGCGCTGTAATACTTGCTTGTCTGCCAAGAACTGTAATAATGTTGACTGTTGCGGAATTGGTTTGTATGGCTATAGCATTACCGCTTGCGCCTAAAATAGCATATCATTATGGAACAAAACTTGATAGACTTGTAGTATCATATGCGGCGCTCTTCAACGCTATACCAGTATGGTGGTTGGGCCTAGTGTTTATATTCATATTCAGTTATCAATTCCATATATTTCCCGCTACTGCTAGGCCTATAATAAAGTATATTAATACATTCTTATCAGATCCGATTAATAGTTTAATAAATATAGCCTACTACGTTACTCTACCGATAATCACAATAGTGATTACATTTCTTGGAGGTTGGTTCTATAGTGTTAGAGCAGTTGTTTTGAGAGTAATAAGGGAAGATTTTGTAACAGTTGCAAAAGCAAAGGGATTGCCAGAGAGATTGATTGTGAGAAAATATATTATAAGAGTAGCAGCGCCACCGATAGTGACGTATATTATACTAGCTCTTGCAGGATCACTTAGTGGTATGATTATTACTGAATCAGTATTCGATTATCCGGGTATGGGTAGCCTATATTATGCAGCAATTCAAGCAGGAGATGTTCCAACCATACTTGGGCTAACATATGTTTTAACTGGTGTGTATATTGCCGCTAGGTTCTTCCTCGAAGTATTATATATACTGTTAGATCCTAGGGTGAGATTATAATGAGTAGAAGTCCGTCGGCCTTTGAGGAGAAATATAAGCCCTTCGAAGAACCACTAAAAAACAAAATACTTAGAATACTAGGATTACCTAGCATGAAAGAGTACTTACGAGAGATATGGAGATATGGAACAGGAAAAATGGGTTTAATCTTGCTATCAGTTTTAATAATTATATCGATATCAGCTGCAATAACAATGCCATCAAACTATGTAAATGTTTGGAATACTGCAAGTTATTGGGAAGATAATCCCCAGTCTGTACCCCCAACTTGGATTAAATATCTCGGCTATCCAGTGGCGCCACATAAAGTAACAGTGATTCCAGGCGATGAATTCGATTACATGTATAATGTTACGAAAAAAGGATATTTCACCATTAAGAAGCCTGTAGCATACTGTACAGCGAAATATGAATTGCCTGATGAAGTCTTTCCAACAGGGGTATTGGTAAAGATCAAAAAGATCAAAGTAATAGATAGATATGAAGTATACGGAATAAGCCAAGGTGCAAGATACGTAATGCCAACTATTCAGGTAGTTGTAGAAAGACCTGATGGTATCAAACTAATTATTTATGAAGATCAACCACGAATATCAGATAATGAAACAATCAATGGCGAACTCTTTGCGTACGTAAATTCCTATTTAATGATAAGACCGGATCCAACTTATTTGAAAATACCATCTAATTTAGAACAATTCAAAACAATATATAATTTAACCATTGGAATTGAAGACATACCATCAACCAAGATACAAGAATTCATATTTGGTAAACCAATTATTGTAAAAGAAAATAATGAGACCAAAATAAGGTATGTACCTCTTAAAGGAACCTATAGATTAATTGTAAATGTAATAGGATTGCCAAATGTAAAAATCAATTACATGTACAATGCCGTTGGAGAGGTAGTTATAATAGTAAAAGGTTCGGCATATGGATTGATGGGTACGGATTACCTTGGCAGGGATCTGGCTGAGGGACTATATTATGGTTTCCCAGTAGCAATGATGATCGGTGTAGTGGTCGCTTTAGTCGATACAGTAATAGGAGTGATTTTGGGCGCCATTAGTGGATACTATGGTGGATTAGTTGATGAGATCATACAAAGGCTTGTAGATATTATAGGTAATATACCATGGCTGCCGATTCTGATTATCATAGCTAATGTTTCGTACATTCTATATCCTAACAATCCACCGATGAGATTATGGTTGATAATGTTCACATTAATGATACTTGGTTGGGGTGGATTAACAATAGTCATTAGATCAATGACATTGTCTATTAAAAGCGAACCATATGTTGAGGCAGCGAGGTGTTTAGGAGCAGGGCATAGAAGAATATTGTTCCTTCACATCGTTCCACAAGTAATACCATATGCAGTAGCTTCGATGGTGTTCTCAGTTCCGTCAGCAATACTAACAGAGGCAGGATTGTCGGTTCTCGGTATTTATCATGGAATGCCTACTTGGGGATTAATCATATCGGAAGCAAGAACGAACGGTACAATATATCAGTGGTGGTGGATACTGCCACCAGGATTCCTAATAGCAATAACTTCACTTACATTCGTACTATTGGGAATGGCTATTGAAAGAATAGTTGAGCCAAGACTAAGAACTAGGTAATAATATATTTTTTATACTTAGATCCTAACTATTCATTATTGAACAATACTTAATCGGAAAACAATAAAGAAGCATAATAGGTGTTTATATTGAGTTTTTCCGAGAAAAAAACAGGCATAATTGGATGGGGAGTATATATTCCTAGATGGAGGATAAAACTTGAAGAAATAGCCAGGATCTGGGGATTCTCACCGACTACTCATAAGGGCTTAATGGTAGAAGAAAAATCTGTTGCAGGTAAAGATGAAGACGCTGTAACAATGGGTTGGGAAGCAGCGAAGAATGCATTAATAAGAGCAGGGATAAAACCGAGCGAAATAGGTGCTGTATGGTTTGGTACTGAGTCGAAACCATATGCTGTAAAGCCATCAGCCACGATTATTGCTGAAGCTTTAGGAATTGTGCCCGAAACTATGGCTACTGACTTAGAATTTGCATGCAGAGCTGCGAGTGAAGCATTGAGAATAAGTCTGGGTATGATCTCGTCTGGAATGATCAAGTATGCATTAGTAATAGGTTCTGATACAGCACAAGCTAATCCAGGAGATGTCCTTGAATTCACAGCATCTTCAGCAGCTACAGCGTTGATAACAGGCCCCTCTAGCGAAGCTGTAGCAGTATTTGAAGCAAGCTATACATATGTGACAGACACACCTGATTTCTGGAGAAGAGCACATGTACCTTACCCATTACACGGTGAAGGCTTTACAGGTGAACCAGCTTATTTCAAACACATAATAGGTGCTGTAAAAGGACTGTTTGAGAAAGCAGGCTTAAAACCATCAGATTTTGACTATGCCATATTTCATCAACCAAATGGCAAGTTCCCACTAAGCGTAGGCAAAAAACTGGGATTCACTAGAGAACAAATCCTTCCAGGCTTAGTAACACCCTATATAGGTAACAGTTATAACTCATCAGCACTCATAGGACTAGCTAAGGTTCTTGACGAAGCAAAGCCCGGACAAAGAATACTGCTCGCACCTTTCGGAAGCGGTGCTGGAAGCGACGCTTACAGCATAGTAGTAACCGATAAAGTACTAGAAAAACAAGACAAAGCACCAAAGGTAAAAGATTACCTAGATAGGAAAACCATTATTGATTACGCATTATATGCTAAATACAGGAACCTGATCCTTCGTATAAGGGGGTGAAGGGAAATGAAGTTCTCAATAGCAAGGTTTTGGCGTGAAAAACAAGCCCACTATAGACTGAAAGCTGCAAAATGTAAATCTTGCGGACGAGTAAATTACCCGCCGTCAAGTATATGTAGATATTGTGGATCGAGAGATTTAGAAGAAATATTTCTGTTAAATGAGAAAGCCAAGCTCTTAACGTGGACAATAATATACTCTGTCGCAGAAGGATTTGAAGATAAGAGGCCGAGAATAATAGGATTAGTAGAAACAATTGAAACAAAAGCAAGGATCCTAGCACCAATAACCGATGTCCTCCCAGAAGAATTATCTGAGGGAACTATATTAGAGCCTGTTTTGAGAAGAATAAATGAGGATGGTGAAGCAGGCATTATTCACTACGCTATAGCTTATAGACCGGTGATAAAACCAGTTGGGAGAAAAGAGGATTAGTCTTAAAGATTTTTTAACAAAATTAAAATCTTCTAAAAAACCCTTAGAAGAAGTTGACAAGATAGTGGAAAATGAGAACTTGGCAGCTCTTATTAGGAGAAAATATCTTGAAGAAAAACTAGGATTATCCTTATCAGCTACTGGTTCTTCAATTTTAGACTTCGTTGAACTAGAAGGTAAAATTTCTTATAAACCAATTGGAGCTATCCAAGTACCAGTTACGGTCATAGGACCTATAAGAATAGATGGAACATGGATGCGTGCAGAGAAGCTGATCCCTCTGGCTTCCATATATCCTGCTCTTATGAGATCAGTTGAACTTGGTGCAAAATTATTAGAAGATACCCGCATAAGGATCAGGATCAATCGTTGTTGGCTCAGAATATTCACTATATCTACGCCTGGAAAAAGAGTAGACCTATGTAACATAATAGAAAAGAAACTTTTAACGACAGAAACCTACAGTGATCTCAGAATAATATGTTATGGTAGAGGAGCTGGGCACATAATTAATACCGTTATGATAGGCGATCAAAAACCATGTATACATTTACTAGACTTGATAGAGTCAAACATATTTAAAGAAATATTGTTGGAAACTCAGGGTTCTCTTATACCAATTATAACACCGTATATCGTTTTTGATATGAATGCTTCAACAGACATTTCAAAGAATAAGATCGAAGAACTTGGTATAAAGTATAATATGTTCATGGAGTCTTATAATACCATTGAAGACTTAAAACCCATAGACAATTCATTATTACCTGTAATTCTTGGAGTACTCACATCATTTTATCTCTCAATAGGATTAAAACCAGAGTATGCACTAAGATCGGAAGTTAAACAATACATGGTATCAACTAGGTTCAGAAGAGTTAACATTAACGTTAATCCAAGGATAATATTACCAGTATATTTCACATACGATGAAATGACTCTCATGAACAAAGAGATCTTTAATATATTACAAATAAACGAACCCAAACCCAACTACCTTGCAGAACTTATTGCATCACTACTACTAGTATCTTACATAGGATTATTAGGAGATATTGCTAAAAACGCTTCTCAACTATAACTCGATTTTCGCAGAAGAATTTCATACATAAAATACTCTTTTTCAAGAACATCCTCTACTCCATAACCTAGAACAATGTTATCCCAGGGAAGCTCTTCACCGAATCTATATCCTTTGAAAACGTATTCTGTTGAATAATTATTTTCTCTCAAAGCACGTCTCCAGCTACCCAAATCTCCTCCACGAAGAGCCCAATCTAATAATACTCTTGATATAGTTTTATCAGCTAATGATATACTTGCTTGAACCCATGCCCAGTTGACATAATAAGGCCTAGTATCAACTAGTCCTCTCAACATTTTTCTATAGTAATTAATGATCTCTCTAGCTTTGTCTAAATCAATCATTCCTATCCATTGAAAAACTGTTTTAGGTTTAGGAATTAAAGGATTTATTGAAATACTTAATTTTCTACCCTTCTTCCTTGCATGTTCTGCGATATTTTTAATTTTCTCAATAGTTATATCGATATCTTCTTTATTTTCTCCCTTGAATCCAGAGATTATATAGAGTTTTAAATTAAATCCTCTATCGAGAACACGATATATAATAGGTAGAAGTTCGTCTATTTTA
>JAGGVR010000006.1 GCA_021157925.1 Staphylothermus sp.
GGTGATCTACCAAGAGTGTATTCATGACCCCAATTGGTACTTGGAATACCTACTCTAGCTAATACGTTCCCAACAACATTATCTGTCATGGCATGCCAACCCATGTTAGGAGTCGTTCTTGTGGCTATGAATTCGTAACTCATATCGCCCCAAAGGATCATTCGTTTATCTATTCCCTTGAACAATGGGTGTTTCTTTCCCAGGTCTAATACGATATAGCTCCATGGACTACGGAGAACACCAATGAACCTAGCACCAATTACTTCTGGATAGTAATAATCATATCTTCTTATACAGTACTCATCCCTAGTAGATGATAGATAAGTTGATAACACACTACCTCCTTCTTTAACATATTTCCTAATAGCATCACCTATTGATGAATCCATACATACATGATTCGCCAAAATAATTGTTCTATATTTAGATAGGGTTCTTGAATCACTGGCATCTCTTTCAGCAATAAATTCTACAGGTAAATGTTCATGTATTAAGGCATAATACATTCCCCTTATTTCGTCTACATAACGTTCTGGATGCTCACGTCCATAATAATCTCTTGTCCTATTCGATACCACTATTCCAGCATATGTATATGGCTTAGTATTTTCTAAGTATTCTTCGACACTTTCCAGCTCCTTGTAGACCTCAGCTACTGCATCGAGTGCTGTTGGATCTTGGATATAACTTATTGAGAACAAGAGTATCCATGGTGATCCTCCTCCCAAAACAGCTTCTCTTAATCCTTGTTTTATAGCAATAGGTGTTGATGACAATACTGTTCTATATAAATGGAAGTAATTCCTACTACTCCAAACAGGTTTGCCTCCACTCATAGCTTTTGTTAACTTGGTCATCTCTGTTATGAAGCCTGGCGGCTGGTGATCTATTTCGCTACACTCAGCGAACACTACGTCTATATAGTCTCTGGCAAGCTCTACTACTCTATTGGTTCTACCAGCCCATCCGCCTGGATGACTATTATACATGAATAATACATCTGGATTAATAGACTTAGAGACCTTGTACAATTCTTTTATTCTCTGAACCACAACTCTATATCTCCATTCCCAGAGCTCTCTCCACCTACTATCAGTCCAATTCGGTTCTTTCGGCATATCATATCCATGTTCTTCTCTAAACCTTCTTCTACACCATTCACAATAACACGCCCTCTCAACATCTGGTTGATACCTGAAACTATCTAGAAAAACTCCATCAACCTCAAGCCCATGGGCTTCAATTATTTCTTTTTTAACGTGTTCTATGAATGGACTATTAATACATAGCTGGGGCCATTCTGGCTCATAGTGTTCTTGATGAAACGGAACATGTTCTAAGAGGATGATTTCTCCATTCTTATTTATCTGAGCCCAATCACTATGTTTATGATACAAGTATTTATTAGCGGTATGACCAGCCATTACGATTACTTTGATCCCTCTCTTCTTCCCCTCTTTAACAGCTTCTCTGACAAGATCATCTATCATCTTAGGATGTCTTGGACCAACTTTTCCTCCCTCATAGAATGTTCTGCCCCATGGATCTCTAGCGAATATTACTAGGACGTTTGCATGCAGGCTTTCCGCTAAGTCTACGAGTTCTCTCCCAGTAATAAATGGAACGTATCTTCCATAACGGTCTTCTATGTTGAACTGAATAACCCTAACGGGTTTCTTCCACCACTCGACCAAATAACCACCACTTAATAACAAACTTATTCTACAATCTATGTTGATTTGTAATAAATCCCTATATAAAAGTGATTATATAATTACTTCTGGATACGTATGAGTTCCTCCGGAGGATTAATAGCTAATGCTAGTGCACCATATAATACGATATCCTCTCCTAATGGGGTTGTTTCTATCTTTGGTGGCTCAGTAATTATGTTCTTTAAAGCGTATCTAATCATAGGTTCTTTCAATATATCGATATTATTGAGATAAACACTTCCTCCAAGAGTGACTAGTTCTGGATCATAAGAATTGATAACACTCGCTAAACCAGCTCCAGACGCTTTAATAATCCTCTCGACAATATATTTTGCGAACATATCGTTTTCTCTATAATACTTGAACAGTTTTGGCGGAGTAAGTTCGCCTCTAAGTGATTCTTTGTAACACTTTGTCTTGATCATATTAGGATTGTTTCTAGCCAGGATCTTTGCGAACCTTGGTATGTTTGCTCCACCAGCAAATGCCTCCCAATGACCATATCCTCCACAACCACAAGGAATATCACTGTCATAATCAACTACTATGTGACCGATCTCATGTGCGTTTCCAAGCTTACCGATCAATAAGTGATCATCAACTATGACGCCTCCACCAACTCCTGTACTCATAGTAATATATACTATATTGGAGTAATTCTTACCTAATCCAAACATTTTCTCTCCTAAAACACCAGCAGCTGCATCATTAAGAACATAAACTGGCTTCTTCAACCAATCCTCAAGTGGCTTCTTCAACTCAACGATTTCTATGTCGATATTAGTTGGATTAACCACTCTACCCATTCGTATATCTAGAGGCCCAATAGTACCAATACCTATACTCTCAACTCTATCAATAAACGAGCTATAATTGTTAAGAATACACTCGTATATTTTCCTAGCAATTATTAGTGAATCACCAGTTCTAGGAGTCAGAAAGACTTTCTTCTCAATTAATCCGTTCTTATCACCAATAGCTACTCGAATCTTAGTGGCTCCAATATCGATCGCTATGTAGTATTTATCCAAGCTAGTACTTCACCTCTTTGTAAGATAGACTATTCTGTATATAAAAATAAGTAGTTGTTACAAAAAACCAATTCTTCTATTTAAAGTATTATTCTAGTTTTAAAGCCTTATGAAAAGCTACGATATTTTTCTTAAAATCACTAGGTCTATTCAAGTAGGCTGCATGACCGGAATCCTTATATGTGATAAGTTGTGCATCAAGTATTTCTGATAATCTGATCATATCATTTCTACTAACAATTCTATCTTTTTCACCCCAGATAATCAAAACAGGTATATTTAATGTATTATATTTCTCAGCAAGGCTTTTCTCGAAAACATTCACAGGACCTATGAGTACTAGCCCTGCCACAGGATTCTCGACAGCATATTTAAGTGCTATATATCCTCCGAGACTAGCACCAACTATCATAGGCTTAATATTACCAAATAAGCCTTTAACAACCTCTCTAACAACTCTTATATTCTCCAATGGATCCCTAGTTTTAGGACTACACTTGCTCGACACTCCATAAGGCATATCAATAGCTACGAAAGGAATTTTGTTCTCCTCGAGAAACTCTAACAAGTTTATTCTTAACCATACATCGCTTGAGAACCTGAATCCATGTAACAAGACTATTGGTAGTCCAAGAACATTGTTATATATGACCCTACACCTAAACTTACCAATATTATATGGTTCTTCTCTCAAACCTTCACCCAAGAAGAATAGTTACTCATAATAATTCTTTGCTGTTAAACTAAATAAAAATATAATACAATAACATGGCTAGAAATATGAAAAGATGTTTCATTGTTTTGACTGAATCTTTCTGAATAATATGGGTGCGTTTACAACATTGTACCTCTCGACGCCGCCTAGCTGGGTTTCTAGGGGATTAACTATTTTGAAGCCAAATGCTTCCGAGATCTTGTGTACTGCTTTAGGTATTACTGGATAAAGCATAATAGAAGCATATCTTATTGTTTCGAGTAAGCTGTAGAGTTCTTTACCTGGATCTGTTTTCTCCCAAGGCCTAGTCTTATTTATATAAGCATTCGCTTCTCTGAGGAGGTCCATCACTATATTTATTGCCAAGGATACGTCGAATTCATTCATGTACTTTATGTACTTCTCGAGAGCTTCCTCTACTCTAGCGCCAAGTTCTCTCTCTACTTCTCTCTTATAGATCTTTCCGCCAAGCTTCTTTTTAGCTAATACCCCTACACGTCTTACTAGATTGCCTAATGTATCTGCGAGCTCACTATTATATATTGAATCGAAGAGCTCAGTTGTGACATCAACGTCTTTGCTCATATTGAATATTCTCATCAAGATATATCTAACACCATCACTATCCTGGTATCTTTCAATAAGATCTTCTATTGCTATTACATTACCTGCACTCTTACCTATTTTCAAGCCCCTATTGATTAGAAATGCATGGACTAATAGTTTCTTTGGAGGTTCTATTTCTAGTGCTTTTAGTACTGAAAACCATATTGCTGTGTGGAACCAGAGAATATCTTTTCCAATAACGTGATGAACATTTGGCCAGTATTTCTTGAACTTCTCCTCGTCCTCTAGGTAGCCTATACCACTTACATAGTTGAGGAGAGCGTCGAACCATACATATACTGTATAGTTCTTGTCAAAAGGTACTTCAATACCCCACCATACTCTCTCCTTAGGTCTTGCTATGGATACGTCTCTTAGGCCTTCTTTTTCTATTTTATGAAGTATTTCTGTAGCATATGACTTAGGGTAGACGATGTCTTTATTAGCCAATACGTCTTTCATGTAGTCTTCGAACTCGCTTAGCTTGAAGTAATATGTTTCTTCTTCAAGCAATTCTAGTGGCTTATTATGTATTGGACAATAGGGTTTTCCTTCTTTTTCAATGTATTCGCCAGGGCTATAGAATTTTTCGCAGTCCACACAATACCATCCACTATAGCTTGCTTTATACATTAGTCCTTTCTTGTATAGTTTATTTATTGCTTCTTTAACGACTTTCTCGTGATAGGGATCAGTTGTTCTTATGAAGTGATCATAGCTTATGTCGAGGAGACTCCAATATTTCTTGTAAACCTCAGCCATTTCATCTACAAGTTCTTTGGGGTGAACACCTTTCTTCTCAGCCACTCTCTGTAATTTTAAACCGTGCTCATCGTTCCCAGTCATAAAGAATACGTCATCACCTATTAATCTATGATATCTAGCTAGGACATCTGCATAGATCGTTGTATAAGCATGTCCTATATGTGGTGGTGCATTAGGGTAATATATTGGCGTTGTAATGTAAAATATTCTCAAATCTCTCCACCGTTGTTTCCTTGTATAGTCTTGTCTTATATTAAGGATTAGATTTGTAAAAATCAAATAATAAGGTATCTCCGATCAAATTTATGCTTTTACAAAAATTTCCATGTGTTTGGTAATATTTCTTACTCTTCTCTTAGCATATTTCAGAAATAGCTTTAATCCCATCCTTACAGGGAATAGATATGGTTCTTTCAAGTAGAATTTATTTATGATATCCTCAGCCCAATATATTGTGTGCTCAAAGCACTTATACATTACCTCAATATGTTCTCTTGTTATATGGTCTCTTAAGAACCATTTATTCTTCTTTAACGCACCCATAGGTACAAAGAACATGGGTACTATGACACTCCTATATGGTCTAAGCCTATCAAGTAATTCCGCTGTCTTCACAACATCCTCAGGTTTCTCCTCCGGTAATCCTAAAATAAGTGTAGCAGCGGGTATTATGTTGTTCTCATGCATAATTCTGAAAGCATCTTCAACTACTTCAGGCCATTTCTCAGGCGGGTAAGGAGCTGATTTAGCAGGCATAATGATCTTTGCCAGTCTTGGACTACCAGTCTCTATTCCTACTTCTACTCCTAAGAATCTCCTGTGATCATTTAATACATATTCATTCATTATTTTTGAGATTAGCCCGTATTCCTCCTCAGCATACTTAATGGCAGCTAAGCTTGCATGAGCCCATGCGAGATCGCTGTTTTCACCTATTTCTTTAACAACCATATCATGGAGCTTGAGCAATGGTTCTGGCTTAGGCTTAACACCGTTAGCTCCATATAATAATACGTCTTCGCTATGAAGGATTACACCTTTAACACCAGCTCTCAGATTAACTCTTATTTCTTTTTTAATAATGTCTAAGGGGATGTATCTTAGAGGTCTAAGTGTTACACTACAGAATTTACATCCCCTTGGGCATCCTCTCATGATCTCTACTAAGCCATTAACACTCGCACCCTTAATCACTGGTATTTCTTCTATTGATGGAGAATCTCTTGGCCCAACATATATGTAGTCTGGGAGTGGTTCATTATTCAAAGCTTTCTCTACAAGATCAACAATAACTCTTTCTACTTCACCATCAATAACTGTGTCAACACCCCATTTACGCCATAATTCAAGCTCCCACAACCACTGCCAAGCAGCTGGTCCACCAACTATAATCCTTACTCCTCGTTCCTTAGCTTTTCTCACAACAGGGCTTTCCATGAATCTCTTAAAACTAATACGATTAACGGGTTCTTTACCTGTAAGGCTCCACCACTCACTGCTGGGAGGGCCGTATGCGAAGAAGTCATGATGCCCGATCATTAAGACCTTCATTGTATCTAAGTGTTTATCCAAGTAATCTGGATCGATTATTGCTGCTTTGAATCCAGCATCTATTAGTTTTGCTTCGACTTTCCTCATACCGTAGGGTGCTTCTTTAGGTCTTCCAAGCTCGTCAACTTTCATCTTTGGTGCAGCAAGCCATAGCCATAGCTTCTCTGGAACCCCAATAGCTGGACCAGTGGCTAGGAAGCCGAGGAATTCTTTTCCATGATGATTACTCATCATAGTTCTATCTGTAGTTAATACTATTTCATAAACCATAATCACAACCCCTCATTTAAACTTCTTCAACTTCTAAATCTAGGGAACGTAAGAGATTGGATAATTCTTTGAAATCATGATAAACAAAACCATATACATGGGGATTATTTTTCTTTAATTCTTCAACATACTCCTTAATCTTCTCAAGGTCGTGTCCATAGTATCTTATTACTATTGTGTACGCTATATTGCTCTGTATAAACTGTCTTAACTCCTCGGTATATAGAGGCTTAGGCTTGATCGAGACTATGTGTAGTGTAAATCTCCTCTTACCAGTGCTTCTAGCTACATTATTGATATATTGAAATAAGTGTATAGAGAAGGACTCATAAACTTGTTCAGTATCAGGCAAACCTATTATGATATCTACATTTTCTTCTTCAAGAACCTTTAGTCTTGATATCACTAAGATCACCTCCTTGAAATATGTCTTTCAAAATCACGAATAATTCTTGATAACTCATTTAAGAGAGAATCAAGTGGGGAATTGAGTTCGGCATCCTTGATCTCATGATTCATGTAATCAAGATGATGCTTCAGTTCCTTCAAATGCTTATGAACAAGATTTAATAAGGCATCTTTCCTAGCCTTATAAAATGCTTTACCGTGTTTTCTAACATATTCTACCAGCCCGGATCTAGCTAAGTATCTTAAATGAGTAGATAAATGGCTTTTAGCATAACCAGTACGATTTGATAATTCTGTAAGAGTCAATGGCTTAGAGGCAGTTAGTAAAACAGCTAAAGCTGTTGCCGCAACATTCGGCAAACCAAGGAAGGTAAGGAGACTAATTATGCTCCTCATCTTTATCGCCTCTTCGAAATGTTACAAATAGAGCGAATAAGCATAATCTCTTATATAGTAATATACAACTATGGTATATAAAGAATTTTATAATAAGCCATTTAAAAATATTAATATTCATAAAAACTGTTATTTAGAAAGATACTTTTTCACACTCTCTGCAAACTTACTCCAAGAAACAATTGCTCTTTCATGAATACCCTCTCCAACAACAACGTCTCCCATTAAGCATTTTACTCTAAACACTATCTTGTTTTTCTTAACACCGACAACTCTAACTTTAAATACTAGTTTAGAACCTACTGGAGCAGGAGCCTTATGATAAACATCTATATGGAATCCTACACTAGTATGATCTTGATCCAAGAACTTGTCGAGAAGCTCCTTTGCAGTTATCTCCATTAAAGCAATCATTCTCGGAGTACTCAAAACACATATATCCTTATCCCTTAAAAAATCAGGACAATCCTTATCTACCACAATATATTCTTTTTTCTCCTCTTCACCAATTCTTATCTCAAATGACATCTCATAGCACCATGTACTAAGATAAACCATTTAGTTAATATTCATAATTAGTGAAAATATATATTGTGGAAATACTCGGAGATACAAGTAAAATAATTGTAGTAAAACCTATGGGTCGTAGATACTATGAGGAAATCAACTGATTCTTGTAGATTTTGGAATAATATGTTCAAGATCGCGTTCATGATTACTCTTATTGATTTAGTAATAATGCTTTTCCTACGAAAGACTACTGGTGTCGAATTAACTGTTATAAATATTATTAGAGCATATATTGATTTATTAACACTAGCAATCTTTATGATCGTAATTGTTCATGTTGTATCAATATATAGAAAAATAGCTGTTTACTCTAAGGACTGTGCTTATGGACTTATCCTTGCTATGGGTTTGTTTTTGTTCTCAGTTTTTATAGAGACACTTGAAAACATGGGAGTTGCCTTAACACATAATTTTCCATGGGGTATCGTAAATGATGTTAGTATATCGATTTCTTTAATTTATTTTGTGTACTACACTTATAGTATTTTGTTTCCAATATGTGATGTAATTAAGAGAAAACTTATCCATTCACCCCTGATTCTAATACCTTTAATTCTCGTGATTTCATCTAATATACCTATCTTATCTATTGCTTATTTATCAAACGAACTAGGTTTCTTAACAAATGATCTTTACGCAGTAACGGATACTGTGATAAATGTTGTTAGCTTATTCGTTCTCGTAGAGATTTTTTCCAGAGTATATAATCTCAGCTTAAGACATGGAGCTATAGATGTTTCAGAAAATTTATCATCGCTAATATTGCTTGAGATCGGGTATTTTATAGTAGATGCTATTGATAACTTCATACTTGGACGCGAATTACTAGTTATACTTTCAGCTACACAGTTATTCTTAATGGCCATTTTAGTATACATATTAGCTTATACAATAGTTTCTGTATCAAACTTAATACCGATAGTTATGCCGATAATACTTGGTACGAAAACAGGAGTACCAAACAATGCTTTACTCGAAGTTAGTTTTGAGTCCCCATCAGATGCTTACTTCAAGATCTTCCACTTCTTGAAAGAATATATGCGAAAATATGCTAGGAAAAAGAAAGGTCTGCTTGTAATTATAGGTAGGCATGATCCATTAACAATATTGAACTTAAAGAGAGTGTTTGAAACAATAGATGTAGTTATAATTGGATTAAGCGAGAAAACAAAATTTGAAAAATTAGGTAGTAAAAACCTGGATGGAATAAAAGTGCTAGAACAATATACTGTTTATACCGCACCAACATATTTAATTGCAGCTATTAAGCAAGTAGTTGACAAATACTATGAAGAAAGAGACATCTATTTGTTGTTCTTAACATTCTCAGATATAATATATCTGATGGGTAATACCCATGCTTACATGTTGTTAAGAAAAATCATACACGAAAAAGAAATAACATCAAACATTAATTCGCTCTTCCCAGTAATAGTCAAAGGAGCACATACAACCGACATTGTGAGTATGATCAAGAGCATAATACCGAGGATAATAGAATTATAATATCTTTCTTCTATGAAAATAGATTATAGGTGAAACAAGACTTGAAAGCATATGTATCCATAGACATAGAGGGTTTACCAGGAATATCTTCTGCAACAATGCTTATTCCAGGAAATACACAGTACTCAAGAGGATCAAAGATTATGACATTAATAGCTAAGAAAACAGCTGAAACACTCCTCAATAACGGCTTCAATAAGGTAGTTGTTGCTGATAGTCACGGATACATGACAAATATTGATTACCTAGAAATGCCTAAAAATACTGTTTTGATCCAAGGGTTCCCAAGACCAGTCTCTATGCTTACAGGATTAGATGAATCATATGATGCAATACTATTCATAGGCTATCATACTGGTGCTGGAACTCTCCACGGATACTTAGACCACACTATGAGTGGTAGAACTTTTGCCGAAATAAAAATAAATGGATTTAGAGCGAGCGAGTACCTAATTAATGCACTAGTTGCTGGTGAGAAGAATGTACCATTAATCCTAGTTGCTGGTGACCAACTTCTTGAAGAAGAAGTGAAAAAGCATACCCCATGGACAGTCTTTGTACCATTTAAGAGAGGAATAACGAGATATTCTGCGATGTATGATTCGTTCGAGGATATTTTGGAAAAACTAGTAAATGGTATAAGTAAAGCTGTCGAGAAGCTTAAGAAAGGAGAAGCTATGCCTTTAAGGATACATAAACCATATACTGTTGAAATACGTTTAAGGGAAGAGCTAATAGGAGATGTTCTTGAAACTTGGAATAAGCTTTCCAGGAAAGATGCATATACATTTACATTTGAAGCCTCTACTGCGGAAGAACTTCTAGAGACTATAGAGCTTATAGCATTCATAGCTTATGGAGTATATTCGCTAAAGAATGCCTTGAAGTAAGTCATTTAATTATAGAATTATTATTTTTATACTCCTACCCACAATATGATTTCTATGCCACTTAGTACTTATTGCGTCCAGCATTTATCATAATGTAAGGTGTACTTATTGATAGGGCTTGAGTCATTATCACAATTAACTCTTGGAAACATAGTTATGATAATAATCGGGTTAACACTTGTATATTTAGCTATAAGGCATAAGTATGAGCCATTAATCTTATTACCAATAGGTATAACAGCAGTACTAGTCAATATTCCTGGCTCAGGACTAGTCGATCCACCTTATGGCTTCTTATACCTTGTGAAAAAATACCTTATTGATACTGAAATTGTTCCACTGCTCATATTTCTTGGACTAGGAGCCATGACTGATTTTGGCCCAATGATCGCTAATCCGAAGAGCTTATTATTAGGAGCAGCTGCACAAATAGGTGTTTTCGTAGCAATGTTGACAGCACTCTTGCTCGGATTTAATCTAAGGGAAGCTGCAAGTATAGGAATAATAGGAGGAGCAGATGGGCCAACAACAATTTACTTAACAGTTAAGCTAGCTCCACACCTTCTCGCTGCTACAGCAGTAGCTGCATATAGCTACATGAGCCTAGTTCCTCTCATACAACCACCAGTTATAAAGGCATTAACTACTAAGGAGGAGAGAAGAATAAGAATGAAACAATTAAGGCCTGTTTCCAAGAAGGAGAAGATCCTGTTTCCAATAATATCAATGATCGTCATAGGACTGCTTGTCCCAAGCGCTGCCCCACTTATCGGAATGATCATGATTGGTAATTTGTTTAGAGAAGCAGGTGTTGTTGAGAGATTGAGGAAAGCTGCGAGCGAGGAATTAATGAATATTGTAACGATTTTCCTAGGACTCGGAGTAGGTTCTACGATGAGGGCTGAAACCTTCCTTACGTACAAGACATTACTTGTTCTAGGGCTTGGAGTTGTAGCATTTGCTTCTGCAACAGCTGGCGGAGTATTATTTGCTAAATTAATGAACATGTTCTCCAAGGAAAAAATAAATCCAATGATAGGCGCTGCTGGTGTATCAGCGGTGCCTATGAGTGCAAGAGTTGTACAAAGACTAGCAACACAAGAAGATCCCGAAAATCACTTATTAATGCATGCAATGGGGCCTAATGTCGCTGGAGTTATAGGGACGGCCGTAGTAGCTGGCGTATTCTTATCAATGCTGGGTGGATAAGCATGGATGCAACAACTATACTTGAAGGAATAACTATAACACTTATAGGTGTATTAATAGTATTCGGGATATTAACTATCCTAGTAGCAATTCTGTACGGACTTAAATACATCTATATACGTGAAACTAGTAAAAAAGAAGCGAAAATAGAAGAAAAGGAAGAAATAGAAGAAAAACAAGCTAGACCCAAAGAAATTAAGATAATGGAGGAAAAGACTAAGGCACAAATACATGATCCACAGCTCATCAGTATCATTACAGCTGCAATAACATTATTTAATGAGTACAAAGCTAAGAAGCTAAGCAAGTACGATATGTTCAGAGATATGCCAGAACTTTCACGAATACTCGGACTCGCAGGAATATCTTTCAGAGCAGAACTAGTTGTTAGCCTTGGAGGAAAAGACCAACAAGTCACTGTTGAAGAAATACCTGGAGATGGGTATAGAGTACATATTGGGAATAAAAACTATATTGCCCAAATAAGTGTCTAGAACTAGATATAGATCTCCTCTCTCAGCTTATTAAGCTCTTTCATAATGCTAATCACTTTCTTCGCCGCTGAACAACCATTCTCTACAAGCATTATTCTAGCCCTTTTTCTAACATCTATATATTCACCAAAACACTCCGGAATCTTGTCTGTTTCATAGCCCGACTTAACAACGATAACCGGCTTACCATAATCATAAGCTAAGAGGATTTCTAGGAGAGAACCTATCCTACCACCCATAGCTACGAGTACATTACCTGTTTTACACATTATCGTGCTCCGCGACTGAAAACCTAAGTCAGTCTGTATAATGATACTATTACTAGTGTTCGGGGGCATAGTCGGCGGATTAGAAGGAAGAATAAAAACCACTGTAAAACCCCTATCTAATGCATAATCAGCAATATACTTCATTAATCCCCAATAGCCTCCCAAAACAAGAACCATCCTATCCCTATATGGTATAAGCTTATCTATAAAACACTTAGAGTTCTCCTTAAGTAGTGGAACAGGTTCTTCGCTAACAGCCGCAATAGAAACATAGAACCTCTCCAAGACAAATTCACCCAACAAAGAGATATACAAGAATTCAAATAAATAACATATTCTAATATTATGAGGAACTTTTCTTGACTTTAGAATACAAATCGTACAAGTCACTATGTTCTTTATGAGTCTTTCTACCATAATAATATCCAGAATAAGATTCCTCACATTAAGACTGAGAAAATGTTTGAAAAAGATATCATCCCAGATATATCTTAGTCAAACAAGTCCCGGACTTCAGAGCAGAGGTCCCAGGTTCAAATCCCTATAGACCCGCTATATAATAGAATTCTAACTTTTTTCGAATCTATGAAAATAGAGCATAATCGAGACAAAATACACACTAAAGCATATACAGTCGATAAAGTTGTGGTTTAGTGTTTTATGAAATAACTGTCTCATCTAAGAAGTCCTAATAAAGACCATACAGCGAGGCAAGTTCCCATGATTATCAAGATAATTAATACCATAATGAATAGATACCAGTAAATACCTTTAAAGTGTATTACGTATTTACCCAATTGGATCTTAGGTAATGGTCCATAGGTTATGGGACCTAAATTAATAGTTACTTTCATTAGCTGAGCTATTAACTCGGGTACCGCAAATAGAAGGAGCAACATACCTATAATCAATATGGAGATCTGCATGAATACCCTGTCATAAAACCCACGACAAATATTTGGCTCTGAACCTAAAAACAATTCTCATAGCTGTTTTAATTCACCGGAGTGGATAAGGAAAGCATAAACAATAGAGTTCCTCTGACACTATTGTAAAGTGATCTAGGATAAAACAAAAGTATTTTATAACATAGGTCTCTGAGATCACTTCATGATTATGGAAGGCTTGTTAAGAGATTAAGGAAAAGCCATTGTAAAAACGCTTGTTCAGCTACTTATGGATGATTCGTGTTAAAAGAACCTATTAAGGATATCATAGTATACTTGCCATGCTTTATTCCTTATACGTTCACTAAAGCCTATGGCTTCGTAACCTATAGGTGTTCCATCTTCTAATACTGTACAACTGATCTGGTCGATGGTTTTCTCGCACCGGATCGTTGGTGCCAGACCTAGTGTTTCTGCCTCCTTTAGGCTTAGTCCTACTCTTATTACATGTGCTCCTCCTATATTCTCATATATTGTTGGCACAATTCCGCGTGTTTCCTCTCTAGTTCCAGTAATGTTTCTAGCTATGATTTTCGTGTAATGGGCTGCAATGAATCCAAGCGGTCTATAGACCTCCTTATGGGTGATCAAGTCATGACTAAATGCACAGTCTCCCGTCGCATATATGTTTTTAACATTGGTCATCCCATTCCTATTTATCCTGATCGCGCCTCGTACCGTTTCAATACCTGTATTCTTTATGATAGATGTATTTGGTCTAACTCCTGTAGCGAAAACAACTATGTCTACAGGATCGATTCTACTCGATGCCTTCACCCTCCTAACTCTACGATCACCTATGATCTCCTCGACTCTGGTACTAGTATGTATTCTTAGCCCTCTTCTCACTAAGTAGTTTTTTAGCTTCGAAGATAATGGTTTATCTATTACTCCAGGTAGTATGTTTTTCATTAACTCATAGACTGTCACAGATGCTCCGATCCTTTTAAGTGCTGAAGCAACTGTTAAACCTACTAGTCCAGCTCCTATAACAGCTATTCTCGGTGAACCACGTATTCTCATGAGCTTCTTTAGATCCCTTATGTCATAAAATGTCATAACATTATCTAGATCAGTGCCTCTTATCGGAGGTATGAATGGTTTACCGCCAGTGGCTATGACGAGGTTATCGTAAGTAATCTCACTACCTTCCTTGAGTAGTACTTTCTTTTCAGCAACATCAATCTTGTTGGCAATATCTTGTATAACGTTAATACCTTTATCGATCAAGGGATTATATATGCCTATATACGTATAGTCTATAGATAACTTCTCGCCTAATACTTCAGCAAGTCTATGCTTGGAATATGGTGGCCATTCAGCAGCGATCACCGTTATATTTCGTGGACTATAACCGTATTTAACGAGATAATATGCAGTATATAACCCGCCTATTCCACCACCAATTATGACTGTTTTCTCCATATGATTGATCACCTCATGCCAATTTTCTCGACGTATTCGTAGATTGTCTTAGTGACACTGCTTGTTCTTCTCGTCTTAACAAAATGTGCTGGTATGTATTTTATAGCACCAGTGGGACATACTCTTACACATGCTGGGTCCCCATCACATAGATCGCACTTAACTAGCTCGCCTCCATAAGATTTTCTGATCGCTCCGAAGGGACATACTGAAATACATGCTTTACACGTTGTACATTTCGACTGATCTAGTATAATTCTACCATTCTCGACGCGTAAAGCATCAAATTCACATACATTAACACATGGTGCTGGGTCACAATGTCTACATACAGCAATATCGATCACTATACCTTTATCAACTATAATTCTTATCATAGATTGTCTCTCATCTATGACACCATTACGTGCCAGAGAACATGCAAACAC